>DASRDJ010000023.1:0-10706 GCA_035652655.1 Terriglobales bacterium | reverse complement strand
GATGTGGGCGACAAGATTAACCTTAGCCTGGCCGAGGATCTCAAGATCGGCGACGCGATGGTTGCTCCGAAGGGCGCTACGGCCATCGTGAACGTAACGGAAGCGCACAAGTCTAGCGTCGCCGGAATACCCGGTTTCGTCTCTTTCGAGGCCGAGTCTCTAACGGTCGACGGCACCGTGGTCAAGCTTCAGGGCTCAGCGGCGAAGGAGGGCCGCGAAGTCCAGATCAACCCGGCCACTGTTGGTCTCGCGTTCGTCGTGCCTGGGGGTGTGTTCCTCGTACATGGCAACGATGCTGAAATCAAGGCGGGGAGCGTTTTCACGGCGACGGTTGCGGAGGATACCATGGTCATGCCGACAGCGAAATAGCGCCTCTCATCGGGTCATGGGAGATCGCATGTCTTCGGCGAAGTTCCAGAAGGCTGCAAGGTCCTCGGCGGGGCCGGAGTGCAGGTCGTCTTTCCGGCGCAGGGCATTGGCTGCCGTCACTTCCGGCGTCCAGTACTTCAGGAAGACACCTTCTCGTAGATAACGAAGCTGCTGCAAGGTTGAATCCGTCGCGCCTCCCTACCGGTCCATCCGGCGCAGAAACAAATCAAGCAATGGTTGGGGAAGTTCGAAAGTATCCGGGACATCCTGGCGCCGGTACTCGAAAATCGACTTCTGGCTCCAGGGATTGAACTTTCTAGTTCCAAATGAATCCGTAACGTCGAGAAAGATTTGACTCGTCGGCACGACGACGCGAAACCGGTGATCCGTTCGCTGGATGCAACTCCCCAACAGCAACTGTGTGATTGGCTGCCGGCCAGAAGAGGCCAACCCCATGCACCCCAGCGTGATGGACCAGGAAGGCATAGAGTGCGGAGAGTTCATCGCACTCGGCGATCGCGGTCGGGTGCAGCGGCGATGGCTGATCAACTACTCGCCACTGTTTCCAGACCCGGTCGGAGTTGGGCGGCTGGTCGGTGATCGTCCAGTGCAGGTTCCAGAAGCCTGCATCGCGCGTCGCCTCATACAAAAGCCGCACGACAACGAAATCGTCATAGCGCACGGCATAATCCGGCAATTTGTAGGCTAACTTGAATGACTCAAAACCCTGGCGCATGCCTGCGCTGCCTTTCAGGGCTTCAGCTTTTCGGTGAATCGCGAGGATGAGTTGTCCGACTGATCTAGCCGACGACTTGGGTAACACTTGGGCCGGAGCTTGAGCCGTGAGTGGCGAACAAAGCCACCCGATACAGAGGGTGAGGAACACTATCGAGACAAGCCGTCGCGGTTGAGTTGTGCTCAAGGGCCCAGCCTCTTCGGAGTTCAAGTCCAGGGAGATCCTCCATATCGAAGAGACACCGCCGGCCTTGTCCCTAGCCCGCTTTTCTTGACACCCCCACTCACCGCCGTTATCCTTAAGTGTTGCTCCCTGGAGAACTTACGCCTCTGGGCGTGTTCCGCGGGCCTTCGCGGTTTCAAAAGGTGGGCGCGGAGGTTCCCGATGCTGATTGAAATTGCCGAGCTTGAACTCCATCCTATTGATTTCCAAGAGGAGTTCCCTCCGGACGCCATCGATCTGGGAGCCGATGTGCGCCAGTTGTCGATGCTCAAAACCAGTGGCCGCGCGCAGCTGGTCGAAGAGCATCACGGAAAGCACAACGTAATCAAGGACATGCGGCTTCAGGGCGACCTGGCTACCACTCTGGAGCTGCCCTGCGCCCGCTGTCTCGATCCAGTGCGGCAGGACGTGGCGCGGACGTTCGATCTGCTGTATCGTCCGTTGGGCACGGATGCCGGGAACGAAGAACTCTCGGTTACGGCCGCGGAAGCGGAGATCGGGTACTACCAGGGCGAAGGAGTATTGCTCGAGGACGCGCTACGGGAGCAGGTGCTGTTGTCAGTCCCGCTGAAGGTCGTCTGCCGCGAAGATTGCAAAGGGCTGTGCCCGAATTGCGGCAAGAACCGGAACACTGATCCATGCTCGTGCGCTCCGGTGGTGGGCGATCCGCGCTGGGCGGCGCTCAAGGATTTGCGCGAGAAGCTGGAACAGTGACGGACCGCAAGGACTCCGAAAGTGAGCTGAAGGAACAAGATTTCGCGATATAAACGATCCGTGTTGGACTAAAGCATCGGATCAGAAAATCCCCGCCCAGGCTGAGCTTGGATGGGGCACCCAAACGAAAAGGAATTTTCCATGCCGAATCCGAAACGGAGACACTCCCAGAAACGCAGTTCCACCCGGCGCGCGCACGACGCATTGTCGAAGCACTCGCTCTCGGAGTGCCCGAACTGCCACGAGAAGAAGATGCCGCACCGCGCCTGTGCCAAGTGTGGTTACTACAAAGGTCGCGAAGTAGTGGAAGTGAAAGAAGCCAGCTAACCGTTCCGCCAGCGCCTCCATGCCAAGCGTCATTGCTCTGGATGCCATGGGTTCCGATCGCTCCCCTCGACCTGAGATCGAGGGGGCGATTCAAGCCGCCCGTCAACTCGGAACGCGCGTCCTGCTGATCGGTCAGGAAGACCACATCCGGCGGGAACTGGGTCGCCATCGCTGGATCTCGCAGCTCCCCATCGAAGTCGTCCACGCCAGCGAAGTCATCACCATGGAAGACAAGGCCGCACAGGCGGTCCGCACCAAGAAGCAGTCTTCCATGCACGTGGGCATTCGCCTGGTTCGCGAAGGCAAGGCGTCCGGATTTGTGACGGCCGGGAATACGGGCGCGGCGATGGCCGCGGCCAAGATGATTCTGGGTGCGCTGCCGGGTGTCGATCGTCCTGCGCTGGCTGCGGTTTTTCCGACTGCCGTCGGAACAGGCGCCATGCTGCTCGACGTGGGCGCCAACGTCGATTGCGACGCGCACAATCTGGAACAGTTTGCCGTGATGGGCGAGATTTATTTTCGCTCCATCTTCGGAACGCGGCGCCCCCGGGTGGGCCTGCTATCCATCGGCGAGGAGGAAACCAAAGGTAACCTGCTCACGCGCGAATCCTTCCAGTTGCTGAAACAGCTTCCGCTGAATTTCGTTGGGAACGTTGAAGGACGCGACCTTTACAACGGCAACGTCGACGTGATTGTCGCCGATGGCTTCGTCGGCAACGTGGCCCTGAAGATTTCCGAAGGCGTGGTCAACCTGGTGCGCGCCACGTTAAAAGAGGCGCTGCAGGCCACCGTCACCCGGCAGGTCGGGTACCTGCTTTCGCGCAGCGCATTCACCGACTTCAAAAAGCGGCTGGACCACACCGAGTACGGCGGCGCGCCGCTGTTGGGCTTGAAAGGCGTCAGCATCATCACGCACGGCTCGTCCAATGCCAACGCGATCAAGAACGCGATTCGTGTGGCGTCTGAATTCGCCGAGAACCGCGTGAATGATGAAATAGAAAAAGGGATCGCAGCTTTGCGAACGGCGGCGGTCGCGCAGAGCTGAGGATCGCGAAGGCTTTTCTTACATCTCGTCTTTGGAACGCTGAACCTGCTCGATCATTGATTGCGCGTTCGTCCTTAGATCAAATCAGAACGGACAATTATGAACATCGCATTCCTATTTCCAGGCCAAGGCTCGCAAGCAGTTGAGATGGGTAAAGAGCTTGCCGCTCAACACGCTGTCGCCCGCCAGACCTTCGAGGAAGCCGATGAAGCGCTCGGCTACAAGCTTTCGCAGCTCTGCTTCGAAGGCCCCGAAGAGCAGTTGCGCCTGACGGAGATTACGCAGCCCGCGATCCTCACCACCTCGGTCGCAGCCTGGCGCGTTTTGAAGGAAAAAGGAGTGAGCCCATCATTCGTTGCGGGACATAGCCTGGGCGAATACTCCGCGCACGTGGCCGCGGGAACCTTCGCGTTCGCGGACGCGGTTCGGACCGTGCGCCATCGCGGCAAATACATGCAGGAGGCTGTGCCTGTGGGGGTCGGCGCGATGGCGGCGATCCTCGGAATGGAGTTGGAGAAGGTTAGTGCGGTCTGCGCGGAAGCAGCGCAAGGCGAAATTTGCGACGCCGCGAACATCAACTCCGGCGAGCAGATTGTGATCTCGGGCAACACGGCGGCGGTTGAGCGCGCGGCAAAACTCGGCAGCGAACGCGGTGCCAAGCGGGCGGTGATGCTTCCCGTCAGCGCACCCTTCCATTGTTCCCTGATGAAGCCGGCGCAGGACCGGCTCGCCGTAGACTTGGCGGCTCTGCCGTTTCAGAATCCGTCGATTCCGGTGGTCTGCAACGTCGACGCGGCGCCGGTCACCGACGCGACAGCCAGTCGCGATGCTCTGGTTCGCCAGGTGACGGGGTCGGTAAAGTGGCAACAATCCATACAGCTGTTGATCGCACGCGGAGTTGAGCGCTTTGTGGAAGTCGGGCCCGGCAAAGTGCTATGCGGCCTGATGCGCCAGATCGACCGCTCGAAGCCTTGCTCGAATGTCGGGGACGCAGCATCGCTGCAGAAGACGCTGGAACAGTTGTCGTAAACGAAACGTCCGCGCCGGCATTTGCAGTTCAACTGCACGGCGACTGGCTGAAGGTCTTCTCTTTCTTCTGCACGTAGATTTGCTCGTGCTCGTGTCGATCGTTCACGATTACCTCCACAATCACGCCGCTGCCGCCGTGCGGGCACTCTCCGGTCGCGTAGATCTTGTAGTTCTTCACCAATCCCCATTCGCCGCCGGGGCCCCAATCGCGATAGAACTCGTTATACGGATATAAAGGATACTGCTGGGGATGCTGCTGCCAGACAGGGTCAGCCATGTACAAGCCGTAAGCAGTTTCGAAGTCCTTGCGCTCCAGAGCCGCGAAAAATTTGTCAACCAGGCGCTCCTCGGGCCAGTAGCGGAATTGGTAGACAAGGAACCCCACCACCAGCAGCGCAACCACGACGACCGCAATGCGCACCTTCTTCCGCCGGGCCCCCGCCTCGTCGAACTCTTTCGCATCCATCAGTGTCATAGGCCTCTAGCATAACGGAAACCAGCGGGCGTCCAAAAGTTCCCACATAGGCAGGCTCATTGTCGGAGCCGCGAATACAGTGAAAAATTGATGACCATGGTGCACCCACCGATGGGACCTTCAGAGCCGGTTCCGGATCACTGAAACTATGGTTCTCGTGCCGCGAAACAGGGCTCGTCAAGCCCGGAACGCTTCGGAGGATCTTTTATGAGATTTCAGCTTGTGTTGTGCTGCGTTTTGCTCGCTTCCTCTGCTTTTGCGAAAGAGCCCAAGCCCCGCCAGTCAGGCAAGATTCTGCAAATGGAATCGGTCTCCTGTGGGGTCGATGAAAACAGCGGCAAGAGCGTGGTTGGCGAAATCATCGGCACCGACTCGGCTCACAAGAAAACCCACGAACTGCTCTGCCAGGAATACGTGCTGCAATCCGACAAAGTGATCTATCGCATCCGTCCCCGCGACGAAAAGCACCCGGTGTTGCTGCCCGTCGGCGAGAAAGCGCAGTTCCGCATGGAAAAAGACAAGTTGATTCTGCGCGTAGAAGACCTTGACGACAAAGATCGCCAGTATGCCGTCGTCTCGATGACCCCGCGCGAGCGGGAAGAGGATAGTTCCGAAAAATCCGCTCTGAAGTAGACGCTCCCCGCCAAGACCTCGCACCTTCGACAGCACGCGTCACCATTGACCTGCGGACGCGTGCTGTGTTCATTTGGCCCAGACCCATTCTTCACTTCCACTCCGCGTCCGAGTACGAATCGGCACGAAGTAATTTAAAAATCCGGGTTGCAATTCCAGATCCCCAACGAAAAAGTACAACCATGTGACGCGCTCGTGACAAGCACTTCGCGAACCGACGTTACTGTGTCGACTGTTTTATTTCCCCCACCGTAGTCAGACAGCAGAAGTCCCATCATGACGAAATTATTTCGAAGTGCCATCAGAGCACGCTGGGACAGGTCTGTCCAAGGGGTGTCTTAAGGAATTCGAATCACGATGCAAATAAGGAGACTTGTATGAAGAACACACTTCTTGCAGTAGCGATGACCGCCGTGGCAAGTTTGAGCGGAATGGTGCCGCGCGCAGTCGCGGCTCCCGGTGACAAAACCACTTTCAGCATGGTGCGGGCTGCAGGCGCCACTTGCCTATCCAGCAAGGCGCATGGCCGGGTCACCGTCAATGATCTCGGCCCGGTGCAGAACATGCACGTCGAGGTCTTTGGACTCACGCCCAAGAACGACTTCACACTTTTTGTGACCCAACACTCCGCCCGGCCTTTCGGGCTAAGTTGGTATCAGGGGGAAATTTCCACCGACAAGAAGGGCAATGGCGTCGGCGACTTCACCGGCGTCTTCAGCCCGGAAACTTTCACGCTCACATCAGACGGACCAGTTCAGATGAGCCACGTAGCTATGTGGTTTGCGGATCCGAACGACGCCTCAAACGCGGGATGCGCCGGCATCTCCACTCCGTTCGACGGCGACGGGGTGGCCGGCATCCTGGTCCTCAGCACCGAGAATTTCCCCGACAATAAGGGTCCGCTGCAAAGACTGGGTGCAAACGGCGACGATGGAGGGGATGAATAGCGAGGTCGAGGAAACGCAAATAAAGGAAGCACGGGGTTGCTATCGTTTTGCGGTTGGCAACTCCGTGCGTACTACTTCTCGGATTCTCGCGATCTTTGAACCATCAAGAACGAGCCCTGACAGAAAAAAGCGCACCAGCATTCGCCGGTGCGCATGCTCAACGCTGCTGCAAAAGGTGCGGGACGTTGGGCGTTTATTTTAAGGATTGTCTCCGTGAGAAATGCTCAACGAGATGCCAGCTCCACCCCGTCCAACCATGGGCGCGAACGACACGTGCGTCTTCGAACGGCTCGAGTGGTGGTCGAAAATGTAGCCACCGACGAGGTAGCCGATAGCGCCTCCCACCAGCACGTCGCTGGGAAAGTGTTCGCGTCCCTGGATGCGCTCGAATCCGGTAGCCGCGGCCAAACTGTAGACTGCCAGCTTCACCTTCCATCCCGGATATTCATCGGCAATCACGTGTGCAACCGCGAACGCATTGGCCGTGTGCCCCGAGGGGAATGAGTCGGCAGAGGATGAGTGCCCGCCCGGCCAGAATGAGCCAGACTGCGAAGTCAGCCCATTCGCCTGCGGCCGGGCACGGTCCGTTGCGAACTTCAAAAATGACGTAAGCAGTTGCGTGTCCGCCATGGCTCTCATGGCCAAGGCTCCGGTCTCGCGTAAGTGCTCGTCATTACGAATCGTGCCAGCGAACAGCGCGGTGCCAGCAGCAGCAACAGGAATATAGATGCCAGTTAAATTCGACGCCCGGCGGTAGTCATTCACTCGCGCAGAATCGGTGCTGACATTTTGCAGCGCGGTGTGATCGAGTGCGAAAGCCGTGCCGACCAACGCAGCTCCAGGAAGCAGCCACTTGAGATCGTGCTTCTGCAGCCGCATCGGGCTGGTCACGATGCCTCGCTGGTCTTTAGCTATCTCCTGCAAGCAACGTGCCGGCGACAGCATGGTGCAGGGCGCCGACTCCGGTTGCGGCATCGGTTGCGCAGGGAGATCGGTCTGCGCCGCTTTCGAAGACGACTCCTGCGCCGACTGGACTTGAATCGAATCCGTTGAAGTTTGAACTTGCTGCGCAAAACTGACGAGGGGGAGAAATCCGATCAACGCCACTCGCGAGATGCGTACACAGACAGGGACCGGGCGACGAGAAAACTTCTGTATCGACTGCATGGAGGGTTCTTGAAACAGAACATAGCTGCAGTGCTCTACCGCGTCAAGGGTAGTGTTTGCGATGTAGGGAGTGAGTAGGGCAACGCGCTGGGGAAGTCTGCAACTTCTAGTGGCTCTAGGGAAACACCGCGCCGGACACGGCTTTCACGTGAGACCCCAGAAATGTAGGCTGTCCGACCGATCCGCAAAAACTGTGGTTCGCTGCGGAAAATTCCAGAGTTGAGACGGCCTAGAGCGTCCGTTTGAACAGCGGCGTCGCCAGCGCTAGCGCGACCGTTCCGAAGATTCCGAGGTAAAGCATGTCGGGCACGATCGCCATGAATCCGGATTCCTTTAACAACAATCCCTTGAACCCGGCGACCGCGTAAGTGAACGGATCGACTTTCGCAATCACGCGCAGCCATGCCGGAAACGCCTGCACCGGATAGATCGACCCGCTTGGGAAAAACAACAGCGTGTTGAGAATTCCGAAAATCGCTCGCGGCACCAGCGGGTCGTCGACTCGCACCATCAGCAGGAACATCATCGTATTGAATGCGATCGAGGTCAGCACGATCATCAACAGCAGTCCCAGCGCAGTCGCCGGATTGAAGATCGTACTTACGCCCGCCAGCAGCGCGCCGATCACCGTGATGACCACCCCGGTTAGAACCGCCTTGATCGCTCCCGCCAGGTTCAGCCCGAACACCATTTCGGCCTTGGTGATGGGAGTCACGAGATAGCCTTCGTGGATGCCGCGTGCCTTGTCATCGATATACAACATGCCCCCGCCGATCATCACCGAGACGAACATGGCAAGCGTAATCGAGCCCGGCAGCAGGTATTTCATGTACTCGATGTAAGGATATAGTTCCACAATCTGCAGCACGGTCTGCTGCAACAGCCGCGGCTCGATGGTCGGCTGGTTCAACGCGTTGGTGATGTCGGCGAGCTCCTGCTCGAGCGTGGAGCTCATGAAATTGTCGCTGTTGTCCACCACCAGCGCGACCTGAGGGCGATCTTTCTCGTACACGCGGCGCGAGTACTGCGGCGGAATGATGACCGCGCCCTGTATCTTGCCGTTGCGCACATCTTCGCGCGCCGTCTTCTCGTCGTCGTAGTAGACGGGAACGAAGGTGCGCATGTTAGCGCGCACGGAATCGAATGCCTGGCGGATTTTTAGCGCCTGCGTGCCGCCGTCCTGGTCCACTACTCCGAGGCGCGCGTCTTTAATCTTGCCGCCAAACGCGTTGCCCAGCACGATCAACTGCACCAGGGGGAAGATCATCGACGCCAGCATCAGCGTAGGTGACCGGAAAAATTTGCGCATTTCGCGCTCGACAATCGCCATCATTCGATTCATGGTTGCAATCCTGGCCGCTGCGGCATGGTGAATCCGTACGCCTTCACCAGTTCGTCGCGCAGCTGGCGTCCGGTGTAATGGACGAAGACGTCATCCAGCGTCGTGCTTTGCACGGTCAGTGTCTTCACGGGTATTTTCGAATGCACCGCCATTTCCACGAGCGCGGTCGTGGTGGCCGAGCCGTTGCTGGTGAGTACCCGGTACATTCCCGCTCCCTCGGGTTGCACCGAGGTCACATCGGGGAGAGTCCGCAGCCGTTGCTCCACATCTTCCGGCGGATGCTCGAACTGCACTTCGATCACGTTCGATCCCGGCACGCTCGCCTTCAGCGCTGCCGGTGTATCCAGCGCCACCAACTTGCCGTGATCCACAATCGCGATGCGATCGCACAGCCGGTCGGCTTCGTCCATGTAGTGCGTCGTGATCAAAATCGTGAGTTGCCGATTCTTCTTGATATTCGTCAGCATCTCCCACACCGCCACGCGGGACACGGGATCAAGGCCTGTGGTCGGCTCGTCGAGAAAGAAGATGCGCGGCGAATGCACCAGCCCGCGAGCGATCTCGAGCCGCCGCCGCATTCCTCCTGAAAGGGTCTTGGTTTGCGCATCACGCCACTTGGTCAGGTCGACGAGTTGCAGGAGTTCGTCAATCGCTTCTTTCCTGCGCTTTGCGGGGACGTCGTAAAGTTTGGCGTAAATGTTGAGATTCTCTTCCACCGTCAGATCAAGATCGCTGGTCAGGGCCTGCGGGATCACCCCGATGCAACGCCTTGCACCATCGGGATCCTTCGCCACGTCGTGCCCTGCGACGACTGCCCGCCCAGCCGTGATGGGCAGCAGCGTCGTCATCATGCGGATCAGCGTCGATTTCCCTGCACCGTTCGGCCCCAGCAGACCGAAGATTTCTTCGTCGGCCACATGAAACGTGACGTCATCCACCGCCTTGAAGTCGCCGTACTTCTTGACGATGTGCTCCACGTCAATCGCGTTGGCGCCGGTCTTTTCCGGACCCTCGCAGCCATGACCCGACTGTGCGCTCTTGCCATTCGTTGCGCTCATGGTCGCTGCTCCGCGGACGCATCCTGCTTGGGCCTGCCTTTAAGTTGGTCGGGCGACACCAAGACTTCGGCCGTCATGCCCGGAACGTACGCGCCCTGGGGATTGTCGAGACGCACTTTCAACACGATTGTTTTGATGTCACGCTTGCGACGGTTGACGTCGCGCTGGGTCGCGAAATCCGCTTCGGCGGCTTTGAAAAATACTTTGCCGCTTGTCACCGTGCCGCCCGGAAGACGCACACGCAATGTGTCGCCTAGGCCAATGTGGTCGGCCTCGGTCTCCGGAATCGCGGCGCGCACCCACGTGTCCCCGAGATCCACGATGGTCACGATGGGCTGGCCGATGCTTAGCACTTCTCCCTCGCGGGCCGCGCGCACCGATACGGTTCCAGTCACGGGCGCGTAGATATTCGTGTAACCCAGCCGCACTTCCGCCTGCCGCTTCTGCTCCTCAGCATTCTTCAAATCTGCCTGCGTGGAAGCAACCGTGCTCTGCGCGGCATTAGCCTGGTGGGTACGAGCGATCGCCGCATTAAGATCCGCTTCCGCTGCGGTGACCTGATCTTTAAGCGACTGCACGTTCGCTTTTGCGGCGGTGAGATTCGTCTCCGCCTGCACGCGCTCCTGGTCCGACGCAACTCCC
>DASRDJ010000022.1:0-20083 GCA_035652655.1 Terriglobales bacterium | reverse complement strand
CATGAATTCGTAACCGAATCCGGGCCGCCATTGCGGTGTATAGGGCGCTGCCTGCGAAATGGTTTGGAGTTGGAGGCGGCGGGCGTCTTCTCCGCGAATCACGATTGCGAAGGTATCGTCGAAGCCGAGCGGCGGACCGAGGGCAAGGTCAAAGCGCTTGGCATACTCGGATTGAACGCGATCGTAGACGGCTCTGCGAGGGCCTTGCGGCTTCTCCTTCAGAATCGCTGTCAATGCGGTGCCGGTGTATTCCGGATAGATATCAATTCGTCCTGCC
The DNA here is from genome assembly GCA_035652655.1 of Terriglobales bacterium. GTDB lineage: Bacteria > Acidobacteriota > Terriglobia > Terriglobales > Acidobacteriaceae > Gp1-AA133. The sequence continues at coordinate 19,806 of DASRDJ010000022.1, read as the reverse complement.
AAAATCGCCTGGTGGCAGATGAAACTGCCCGCGAGATAGAAGCGGCGCTCTGTGTGCAGATTGGTCTTCGCTTCCAATCGCTGCGCAAAGATCTCTCCCAGGATGGCCTGCTCCGTAAAGTTCTTCGAGCCGATGACAATGCGGTTCTCGCGCGGCGGCCCGCAAGCAACCGTGATGACCAACGAAACGAAGATGAGGAAAGTCTTGCGCACCATAGCGTGTGAGTGGGACGTAACTTTTCTAGATAGCACTCAGACGGTGTTCGACCCAGCCCAGCGTTGCGTCGACGAGCAACGCCAGTGCGGCGGCGGGGATTGCGCCCACCAGAATGATCTGGTTGTTGACCATGCTGAGACCGCGGAAAATGTATTCCCCCAGGCCACCAGCGCCCAGCGCCGCGGCAATAGTTGCGAGTCCAACCGAGATCACGGCAGCGACCCGAACGCCGGCAATAATGAATCCCAGGGCAAGCGGCAACTCGACGCGAAACAGCAGCTGACGATCCGTCATGCCCATACCGCGGCCCGCTTCAACGATCGCGGGATCTACACCTTTGATGCCAGCGTACGTATTGCGAATCAGCGGCAACAACGCGTAAAGCGTGAGAGCCAGAATCGCGAGACGCCCTGAGCGCACGCCAATCCAAGGCACCGGCAACAGGAATGCAAACAACGCTAGGCTCGGAATGGTCTGGATTACGTTGGCAGTGCCCAGCACCGCTTTGTTCCAGCCTGGACGGCGGCTGCTCAGAATTCCGAGTGGGATACCAACCAGCACAGCGAACAATGTAGAGGCGACGACCATCCATAGATGTTCGAGCGTCAACTCGAGCACCTCGCCGTGATTTTGCGCAATGTACTGAAACACGTTCATCCTGGGGATTTTTTCTCCGGCGTTGGCATTTCGAATGCTTCGAGATATTCCTGAACCAGCGGGTCTTGCGACTTCATGAATTCTAAAGGGGATAGTGCAGCTACCAAACGCCCTCCTTCCATCAGCGCGATGCGCGTTCCGAGAAACAGAGCCTCCCGCAGATCGTGCGTAACGAAGACCACGGTTTTCTGCAGTCGCTGTTGCAGGGCCAGAAATTCCTTCTGCAACTCGGCGCGCGTGATGGCGTCGAGCGCGCCGAATGGCTCGTCCATAAGAAGGATGGGAGGATCGGCGGCCAGCGCACGCGCCACGCCAACACGTTGGCGTTGACCTCCGGAAAGTTCTTTCGGATAGCGCGATGCGAGCGCGGGATCCAAGCCCACGAGTTGCAGAAGTTCCGTCACCCGGTTGCGGATTCGCTCCGACTCCCAGTTTTCGATGGTAGGCACGAGTCCGATGTTGCGTTCGACGGTGTAGTGCGGAAACAGGCCGGCTTCCTGGATGCAGTATCCGATGCCGCGGCGCAAACGAATTCGATCCCAATCGCGAGTGGCGCGGCCTTCGACCAAAACGTCGCCCTCCGTCGGGGAGAGCAGATCGTTGATCAGTTTGAGAGTTGTTGTTTTTCCTGAGCCGCTGCGCCCCAGCAGCATCAAGGTTTCGCCACGTTGCACTTGTAAATTCAGATCATCCAGCAACGCAGGGCCGCCAGGAAAACGGTAGGCAACATTCCGCATCTCGATGACCGTGCCGTTCTGTGTGCCAGTGCTCATAGGCGAGCCGTGCGTTCGAGACGATAGCGCTAGCGGTGCAATCTAAGATGTCGTGAAGCGACAGAGGGCGCCGAATTTTCTGCGTGAAAGCGCTGACAGCTTTATTCGGACGAGTGATACGACGACGACGGCAAGCCTGTGATCCGGATGCCACCATGCCCTTTATGGCGAATATTGAGTCCGATGAGCAAGGCGGTGATCTGCTCGACAATGCGGGCATTCTCAAGCTTTCCGCCATCAAGCGCACGCAAGCCCGGGATTTTTGCCGCCAGTTCAGAGACCGTTTGAATTGCATTCTGGTCGTCGCTGCAGACGATTACGTCGCATTCGACTGGGCCATCTCCGTTCATCACGTCGGCAGAACAGTTTTGAAAAGCGGCTACTACGGTCACACCCTTGGGGACGAGTTCGGAGGCCTGCTGAGCGGCGGAACCTTGCCACACCCCGAGCGTGCGACTGGCACGGCCACCCACTCCGCTGGCAAGCGGCACCGTAGCGTCGATTAGGATGCTGCCGGGCTTAAAGGATGGCTTGAGTTCCTTCAGCAGCGTGGCTTGCCCTTCGAAGGGCACGGTCAGCGCGAGTAAGTCAGTGGCGGCGCAGGCAGCGGCGTTCGTATCTCCAGTTACCTGTGCTGAAGAGCCTACGGCTTGGACAGTCTTGGCTGCAGCCTCGCGCGCGCGATCTGCGCTGCGCGATCCAATGATGATGGATTCTCCGGCCCGAGCCCAGCGTAGCGCGAGGCCCATTCCGGCCGGGCCTGTGCCGCCCAGAATAGCGATCGCCCGGCTCAAGCGAACTCCGGAATCATCGATTCTTCGCTGGTGAAAGCCTCCAGCGAAGTTTTGATGTGCAGGCGCGAATACGTGGTGTTGCGCTCCGCGGGAATTCGGCCCGCTTCCAGAATCAACGTTTGAAATTGGTCGGGACTGGTGTACTGCCCCGCGGTCGCACCGGCTTCGCGAGAAATGTTTTCTTCCATCAGCGTGCCACCGTAGTCGTTCACGCCGGCGTGCAGGCAAAGCTGTGAGAGATTGCGGTTCAACTTCACCCAAGACACCTGGATATTGTTGATCGAGCCCGCGAGCATGATGCGGGCAAGGGCGTGAATCTTGAGGTGCTCGGCGAGGGTCGGACCGGAACGCGCCAGTCCTTGATGGAACAGCAAAGTGTTTTGGTGCACAAAGCCTAACGGAACAAACTCGGTAAAACCCCCGGTCTGCTGCTGGATTTCCCGAAGCAGCAGAAGCTGATTGACCCAATGCTCAGTAGTCTCCACATGTCCATACATGAGCGTGGAGGTCGAGCGAATGCCGAGCTCATGAGCAGTGGTGATGACTTCACGCCACTGGCTGGTGGAAAGCTTGTTGCGCGACAGAATGTTGCGCACCTGATCATCGAGTATCTCGGCCGCAGTCCCGGGCAGTGTGTCGAGTCCATTGTCGCGAAGCATTTGCAGATAGTCCCGCACCGGCATGTTCGTGAGTTCTACGCCGTACACGATCTCCATAGGAGAAAAAGCATGGCAGTGCATACGGGGCAATGCGCGTTTCACCGCTCGCAAGATGTCGCGATAATAGAAAGGAGGGAGATCGTGCGGCAGGCCGCCCTGAATGCAAACTTCGGTCGCGCTCAGATCCCAGGCTTCGACCGCTTTGGCGGCGACCTGATCAGGACTCAGAAAGTAGGTGTCGACTTCGCGAGGGCCGCGGCTGAAAGCGCAGAACTTGCAGCCTACAAAGCAAATGTTGGTGAAGTTGATGTTGCGGTTGACGACGTAGGTGACCAGATTGCCGGAGAGTTCGGCACGCAGCTGATCGGCAGCCAGCAGCAATCCCAGAAGGTCGTCGCCTTCACAATTCGCGAGCGCAAGCGACTGTTCTTTCGAGAGCGCACTTCCCTCTTGCCGGGTCAGCGCGGTTTCAAGCGCTTCGCGAATCGCCCGTGACAGGCGCGGCTCGATGTCCGACCATTCGAGAGATGGAAAGTTCTCCAGTTCCGAACGCGCGAGTGCTCGTGACACGACGCCCTCCTAACGAAACAAATCCTGCTCCGCGGGACGAAGAAGGGAACGGGAGTTTCCGCGTCCGGGGCGGTACGGGAATCCACGAATGATAACAAACGGAGTGCGAGTTAGCTTGCTCGACAACAGTCCGGCAGCGCACGCTAGCTCGTCGGCGACGGCGTCGATGGTGACCCGCAAAGGATAACCGTGCGGATCGCGGCGGCCACGGTAATCATGAAGAGCGTGCATGCCCGCGACGCCGATGGCTGCCTCGGTCAGGCCCTCCCGCCATGCTCGGCCAAAACTGTCGGAGATGATGACCGGAATGGAATGTCCAGTCAGCTTGCGCAGTTCACGATGCAATTTGCGCGCGGAGCGATCGGGGTCTTCAGGAAGCAGCAGCGCGTGTTCTCCGCCATCGACATTCGAAACATCGATTCCGCTGTTCGCGCAGATGAAGCCATGGCGGGTCTCCGTAATCAGTACTCCCTTCTTGCGCCGGATCACACCAACGCTTTCGCGCAAGGCAAGCTCGATCACCCGCGCATCGACGTGATAGCGCTTACCCCACGCACGCGATGCGGTCGTGGTCTTCACGGTATCCAATAGGACCAGGCGGCCTTCGGCTTTGGAGACGACTTTGTGCTTCACGACGACGATGTCGCCCTTCAAGAGCGAGAGGCGCTTGCCGCGGAGGCCATCGAGTAACTTGCCAGCTAGGGAGTCTTTGGGCCGAATTTCTGCGGATAGGCTAACCGGAATGATCCGGAGTTCCTGCATGCAGCTACTCGTTCACAGCCATGGGGTACTCGCGGAGGTTGAAGCTGCGGGCCAGGCGTTGGGCGCGCGTCTCGCCGGGGAGATGGATCAACTTCTGCAGGTCGCCGGGGTCGTCCACATCCACCGCGAGACCTGGCAGAGGCAGGATCACGCATGGTTTTCCAGAAGCCTTCGCGGCAGCGACGTGGGGTTTGAAGCTGTCGTTTCCAAAATGCAAGGGAAACAAGGCTGCCGGCCGGCGCAACACAGCATTCGTTCCGCGATTGTCTCCCGCGGGCACGAGGACGGCTCCGACCTCGGGTGCGGCATCGTAAATCGCCTGCAGTTCCCAGGCCTGTACGAGGGGGATATCGCCGGGAATGACGAGGGTGTCGAGTTCGCGGGCTTCGCAAACGCGGGTCGCCATTTCGATCGCGTCCGTCTCCCCGCTATTGCGATGGTCGGCGATGACCTCGAACCCGTATTTGCAGGCCAGCGACAAGGCGTACGAGTCGCACGTCACCATCGCGACCTCGGGCCGGCCTTTCCAGGAAGCAAGCGCTTCGGTCACATCCGCTAACATCGCGCGGGCGAGTTCGGTGCGTTCCGGCTGATCGAGAACGGAGGCCAGCCGTTGCTTGGCGTCTTTGAGATTCTTGACGGGGATCAGGATCATACGTGCTCGGGCCCCGCGACGGCTGCGCTCTTGCCGCGCACCGCGGCCAGCACAGCTGTGGCCAGGTCGGCCTTGTCTTCCGATGTGCGCATGATGGTTTTTGTAACGTGCACGCGCAGACCTGACTTTTTGAGTTCCTCGACAGATTGCGCGTCGCGCGTGTCGATCACGAGCATATCCAGAAAATCGTGATAGGCCTCCGCGACGCCGGCAACCGAAACGGGCAGTCCTTGTGAAGCCATCAGAATTCCTGCCGGGCCGGCGACCGCTTCTCCGGCAACAATCGGGCTCACGGCCGCGATTCGCGCCTTGGTCTTGTGCAGCGCTTCACGAACACCCGGGACCGCGAGGATCGGGCCGATGCTTGTGACCGGGTTGCTCGGAGCCACCAACAGGATGTCTGCGTTCATGATCGCTTCCAGTACGCCGGGGGCCGGCTCGGCATCGGCCGCGCCAGCGAAGCGGATGGATTCTACCGGGTCCTGATACCAACGTTGCACAAAATATTCTTCGAAACTGAGTTCGCCCATCGGCGTACCGACACGTGTTTCGACCCGCGAGTTGCTCATGGGCAGGATGCGGGCCTTCACTCCCAGCTTTTCGCAGATTTCGGAAGTGACTTCCGAAAGCGTCTTGCCTTCTGCGAGCAGCTTTGAACGCAGGATATGCACCGCGAGATCGCGATCGCCGGCATGGAACCAGATGGGCTGCCCAAGCTGTCCCATGTGCTGCAGGCAAAAAAATGTATCACCCTTCACACCCCAGCCACGCTCGCGACTCAACATTCCTGAGAGCACGTAGGTGATGGAATCGATGTCGGGAGAGACGTACAGGCCCCACCAGAGAAGGTCATCGCCGGTGTTAACGATGATTGTGAGTTCTTCCGGTGGGACTACTTGCCGCAGGCCGTCGACGAACTTGGCGCCGCCGGTGCCGCCCGTCAATACCGTGATCACGCGGCCCTCCGGCAGTAGCCACGAGCGTCAGATGCGGCATGTACACGATCGGCCACCCGACCCGGTCGCGCCTCGACCAACGGCAGGAATTCCGGATACACGGGAAGGCGTTGCTCCAGTTTGAAGCCACGACTCTCGGTCTGCTGGCGAAGTTGTTCCAGATGCGGCCAGGGTTTTTCCGGATTGATGAAGTCGGGAGTCAGGGGCGAGACACCGCCCCAATCGTTGATACCGGCCTCGAGCAAATCGTCATGGTAAGGTGCGGAGAGATTCGGCGGCGCCTGAATGTTCATGCGTGGCATCAGCAGGCGCGCGACCGCCACCGTGCGCAGCATGTCGCCGAGAGCAGGTTCTTGCCAGTGCTGCATCGGGATGCCGGGCTTCACCCGGAAATTCTGAACAATGACTTCCTGCACGTGGCCGTATTGCTCGTGCAGTTCCCGGATGACCAGCAGAGTATCCACGCGATCGTCGAGGCTCTCGCCGATGCCGATCAGCAAGCCGGTGGTGAAGGGCACCTTCTGTTTGCCCGCTTCTTCAATCACGCGCAGGCGCTTCGCGGGAAGTTTGTCGGGCGCGTTGTCGTGGGCGCGGCCGCTCGCGAGTAAGTCGGCATTCGTGGACTCGAGCATCAGACCCATGCTCGGGGAGACTGCCGCCAGCCGGCTGATCCACGAGGCGCTGAGCAATCCCGGGTTGGGGTGCGGCAGCAATTTCGTTTCCCGCAACACCAGATCGCACATCGCTTCCAGGTACTGCAGCGTCGACTGATAGCCGAGGTGGCGCAGCGTCTCGCGCATTTCCAGGAACAACAATTCCGGCTTATCGCCCAGGCTGAACAACGCTTCTGTGCATCCCAGGGCCTCGCCTTGACGGGCCACATTCAAGACTTCGTCGGGCGTCATGGTGTGCGCGCCCGGGTCCCCGGGGTCCTTGCGAAAAACGCAATAGCCGCAGTAGTCACGGCAAAGATTGGTCAGGGGCAGAAAGACTTTGCGGGAGTAGGTGATGACGCCAGGCTTGAATCGCTCTTTGGCCGCGCGCGCTTCCTTCAGGAGTTCCGGGAGGAAATCGTCGGTGCAGCGGAGGAACTGGAGGGCAGTCTCGCGCGACAGCGGCTTTCCACGGCGCACCTCGGCAAGAGACTCAGCCAGAGTGCGGGACTGCGGTCTGGATTCAGTGGCGGGGCTCAAGATGCGTCAGTTTCCCAAATGCAGGTTGACTCACCCCGAAAAAGCCCGGGTAGCAGGATGATACATGAAAGCCATGTTGTGGCGATTGCGGGCGGACGCCGGCGCGGACAGTAGACCATGCATTTCTCTAGCTCCGCCCAGCGAGGGCAGGATGCCCTCGCGACTGCCGACGGGACGCCAGCGCTACGGTCTCGACGTGATAACTTTATCGGTCAACCGGAGGGAAACCTGCTGTCATGAGCGTCAGCCAGGCAGAGTTCCGCAAAGCATTGGGCTCGTTCGCGACCGGCATCACCGTCATCACGCTGGACTCAGACGGCGAAGTTCACGGGATGACTGCCAACGCTTTTGCATCCGTCTCGCTCGACCCAATGCTCGTGCTGGTATGCGTTGACCAGAAGGCCCGGACCCACGCGCATCTTCACTCCAAGAAGCGCTTCGGGGTGAATGTTCTGGCGGAGGACCACCGGCAGATTTCGGAATATTATGCGCGTCCGGCTCGCGCGCACGACCGAGCTGCCGAGGAAGCGGGCGCCCAATTTGACCGCACGCGCCACGGTACTCCCGTGCTGCACGGCGCGCTGGCTTATCTCGAATGCCGCCTGCACTCGGCGCAGGACGCCGGCGACCACACGATCTTCATCGCCGAAGTCGAGGAGGTTGTGGTACGCGAGGGCAAGCCTTTGTTGTTCTTCAGCAGCCAGTACCGAAAAATCGGCGAAGGCGTTTAGCGGCTGCCGGGATCGCCTCACAATCGGCTTCGATTAGCCCGCGGTGGTTGCGCTGTCTTCCTGCGCCCGAAGTTGCGGCTCCGTTACGAGTTCCGCAGTACCGACGTACCTTCCGCTGACCCTAGCCCAGCGCGCTTGCCGGTCGCGCACGTCGACGTGCAGGAAATTTCCGTCGTAGACGCCGATGCCACCTTCGGCAAACTGCGGAACCTCGAGAGCGAGTTCGTACATTCTCTGCAGCGATAGACCCGGCAAACTCACGTCCGCCGCCAGGCCTTCCAGATGTTCGCTGTGCGGAACTCCGCCGACCTCCCGGTTGTGTCGAGGGCAACGATATCCCGCATGCACCACTACGGGCGCGCCGGCTAGCGACCGCAAGGCTTCAAGGCCTTCCAGCAGGCGCGAATCGATCTTCAAGCGGCCACAACAGCGACCACTCAATTCCTTCCGCGAAAAATGAGCACTTAGATCCCCCATCGAACACGCCTCTCTTAGAGCAAAATAGACTTTATTTAGATTAGCTCCAAGAGAACTCCACGCGAAGGCAAGCTGTCACAACTCTTTGTGCCCTGGATCACAGGCCGGGAATGCTGTCCCTAGACCCCTGATTCGACTGTCACTTTCTGCGATTTCGGGCATCAAATGGGGCAGTTCTTGTGGATTGAGGTAAACCTTCTTATGGCAAACAAAGTAGAAAGCCCAAGTTCCAGAGTTTCTAAGACTAACGACGAATGGCGCGCCCAGTTGACGCCCGAGCAATACCACGTAACCCGCGAAGCGGGCACCGAAATGCCCTTCACAGGAAAGTATTGGAAGACTAAGGAGGCTGGGACGTATCACTGCGTAGGATGCGGAGCGGCGTTGTTCACTTCAGAAACGAAATTTGATTCTGGCACAGGTTGGCCGAGTTTTTACGCTCCGATTGACCCGGCGAATGTGGAAGAGCATACCGACAGCACGCACGGCATGGTTCGCGTGGAGGCGCGGTGCGCGCATTGCGGGGCTCACCTGGGACACGTATTCGAAGACGGTCCCGCGCCTAGCGGACTGCGCTATTGCATGAATTCGGCGGCGCTTGACTTGAAGGCGGGGACAGAGAAGAAGTAACTCCGGGCTTCGGCACTCCTCGTGATGGCGAGGGCAGGATGCCCCCGCGACTGCCGGCGGGACGCCGGCGCTACGAATACAAAACAGAGAAGGGCACGATCGCTCGTGCCCTTCTTCTTTGGTTGTCGAAATTATTCTGGCTACGAACTAGGCTCCGGCTGTCGCCGCTGCCGCTTTGGGGGCGTCGCCGTTCGGTTTTGCGTCGGATTGCCGGGACTGCTGCTTGTTCTTCTGCTCGCCGGCCGCCTGCACCTGCACGCTGCCCTTGAGGATGGCGCCGTCCTCGACGCTGATGCGCTGCACCACCACGTCGCCGGTAACGGTACCTTCGCTGCGGATGTCGAGGCGATCGCTGCAGATGATGTTGCCCTGCACCTTACCCATGATCACGACTTCGCGGGCGTTGACGTCGGCGGTAACCACGCCGTTGCGGCCCACGGTCACGCGATGTTCGGGAATATTGACGGTGCCTTCGATGCGGCCATCAACGAAGAGCGATTCCGCTCCACTGATGTCGCCTTTGATGACCAGCGAGCGGCCGATTGTCGCCTGCTCCATGGGTGCGCTCGAGGCCTTCACAGGGGTGTAGGTATTGGCATTGGACGCTGGTACCGCATTCTTGTTTTCCGGTGGCTGCAGCATGTGATGAGACCTTCCTTGATTTTCGCCCGCGCTCCCCGTCGGAGGTCCGTGATAGCCGTGGGTCTTTGGCACAATCGCCATGCTGAATATCGCACGCGCACTCGTAATCAGGCAGGTTACGGAAGCACCTGTACGCTCGCGGGAAACCCGCGATTTTAGCGGGATTTTGCCCGAAATGACCGGTTTTCTCCGGACACGCTTTCGGGCCAGGGAATAGCCCATCGGTGCCATTCCCCCAGGCTAGGCGAAAACGTAAAGTAATCCTCGAGCAGCACTTGGGGGAGGGCTGTTTAACTGGCGTCCCGTGACTCATACGAGTCAGGGGCGCTTTGTTTTTTCGGGTAATTTCGGGCGCGTACCTGCCCTCGTCACACTACACAATGGACACTTTAGTTCCTTGGGAATTTGCCACGGGCAGCGACCTTGGGGGAACCACAGTCTGAATCCCCCAGCAGAATCGTCTCGCCTGCATTATCATTCGATCGGCCCGCGAACGATGCGGATAATTCTTCCAGGAGGCGGAAACGTGAATTTGTCTCGCGCATCTCTCGCATTTCTCCTGCTCGTTGTCGCTATCATCGCCATCGGTAGCGCGTCCGCGCAAGATCGCTATGACCACGACGATCAGTATCGCCATGACCGCGACGACCGTAACCGTCGAGGTGGGGCGTGTTTTTTCAAGAACGCTGACTTCGGAGGCGAGAAATTCTGCGTCAACGCCGGGGAGCGCGTCGCGCAAGTGCCGCCCGGCTTCAATGACCAGATTTCCTCGGTGCGCATTTTCGGCCGCGTCGAAGTGACCGTTTACCAGGGGCGCGACTACCAAGAGCCCAGCTTGCGGCTGCGCGAAGACGTTGCCAACCTGCAGAAATTTCAAGTCCAGCCCGGCCACAGTTGGAATGACCGGGTTTCCTCCATTGAAGTCACTTCCCTGCGCAATTCCGGGGATTGGGATCGGGATGGAGCCTGTTTCTTCAAGGATGAGAATTTCCGCGGCGAGAAATTCTGCGTGCAGAAAGGCGACCGCATGGAGCAGGTTCCGCCGGGATTCAGCGACCGGATTTCATCGGTGCGCATTTATGGGCGCAGTTCGGTCACTGTATTTCAGGATGCGAATTTCAGAGGGCCGAGCCTCGAGATCCGGGATGACATTCAGAATCTTCAGAGTTCGCAGGTGAAATCGGGCCACAGCTGGAACGATCGAATCTCGTCCATCGTCGTCCGATAGCGGCCTGGTCGCAGTCGGGCCAGGCTTCGCCGGATCCTAAAAGACGCGGGCGAGACGCTCGCAGCTCTCGTATCCCGCGCGCCATTTCCGGCTGGCGAGAACTGGCTTTTTGCTGCAATATCAGCACGAGCACCACTTACAACGTGGAGGCCGTCTTTTGGGGAAGTTCGCTGCCCAACTGCTGTTGTGCGCCTGCACGGCGGTTTCCGTCGCCGCGCAAAACAGCCAGACCATCGATCGCCTTTCGGTTACCTCCCTCGCAGTTTCAGTTTTTCACGGGGATGTTTCGATCGGCCGCGCCACTGGCTTCGTCCTTCAAAAGAATCAGAATTACTACCTCGTGACCAATCGGCACGTGGTTCTGAGCTGCGCGGAAGACACCAACACAGATGACGTTGGAGGCTGGATCTGCGCTGACAAGCTGAAAATACTCCACAACACCGCGGGGCATCTGGGCGACTGGTTCTGGGTGGAAGAAAGTCTGTACGACGAGAATAAGCATCACCGTTGGCTAGAACACCCCACCTTGGGCGCGTCTGTCGACCTGGTTGCACTGCCGTTGAAGAACATTTCTGGGGTGGAGTTCTATCCACTCGATCTGTCGCTCAGAAGCACCGACGTTGAGCTTGCCCCCGGCGATCCGGTGAATGTGGTCGGCTTCCCTTTTGGCGAGACCCAGGGAGGCGGCCTGCCGATCTGGAAGTCGGGAACGATCGCCAGCGACCTCGACATCAACTACGGAGGGAAGGCCAAGTTTCTTGTGGATGCAACCGCTCGCTCGGGAATGTCAGGATCACCTGTTTATGCGAGGCGCTTCGGGTCGTATCAGAACAAAGCGGGTGTGTCTCACACGGGAAACGCAACCAGATTTCTAGGTGTTTATTCTGAGGAAAACCAGGCTTTGGAATTGGGAGCCGTGTGGAAGGCCGAAGCGGTGGCTGCGCTTTACGATTCCCTTCCGTAGCGGAAGGGTTCACCAGTGAGTCCGGCGGCCGATGCTTACGAATCTAGTGCGTAGGTGGGACGTACTCTTTCGGTGCCACCGCTCCTTCGCCAAACAAAAACTGCTCCATGTGGCGGACAATGACTTCCTGGTCTTCGCGGCGCGCGGGATTCAGGCGATATTCATTGAGCACCATCTTGCAGAACTCGGTCCACTGGTTCCAGGCTTCCTGCGACACGTTGTCGTAGATTTTCTGGCCGAGTTCAGTATCAAAGGGCAGCTCGTCGAGGCCGGGCAACTGCTTCTTCAGCTTTACGCAAAAAACTTCGTGCGCCATGTGGGTTCCTTGAGTGAGTGGTTAACAAGAAATTATCTCACAGCGGAAGGCGCAGACTCGCTTGGTTACGCGGCCTTCGAGCGAGAGTGCAATTTCTGAACCCGAAGGAATTCAGAAAGAATCTGATCTCCAGAATGAATACGGAACTGGTCAAGGAACTTCGGAATATTCCAATCTTCGCGGATCTTTCGGACGAGAAGCTGGGCTGGCTGGCTGATCACGCGAGCGTCGAAACAGCGGAAGCCGGCGAAATCGTGATTCGCGAAAACGAACCCGCCGAATCGATGGTGATTTACCTGGAAGGCGAGACGGACGGGCGGCGGGAAAGCGCCGGCCCGGACGCCCCGGTGTACACCGCGCGCGCCGGGATGGTCACCGGAATGCTGCCCTTCTCGCGCATGACGCACTACACCATCACGGCTCGCGCGGTCACCCACCTGCGCGTCGCGCGAATTCCGAAAGCTCTGTTCCCCGAAATGCTCAACACGATCCCGGAGCTGGGGCCGCGGCTGGTTGGCATTCTGTCGGATCGAGTACGCGAGGTCACGAAACTTGACCAGGCGCGGGAGAAGCTCGCTTCCCTTGGAAAGTTGTCGGCGGGACTGGCGCACGAGTTGAACAATCCGGCGGCCGCCGCTGCCCGTGCTGCAAACATGCTGCGCACGATCTTCGACAAGCGCGAGCAGGCCAGCTTCGAAATCGATCAGGAAAATCTTCCACCCGAGGCCCGGGCTACGTTGCGCATGATCGAGAACAAAGCGCGCGAGTGGCAGTCGAAAGCGCCGCCGCGAAATGCGCTCGAGCTAAGCGATCAGCAGACGGCGATTCAAACCTGGCTCGAAGAACATGGCGTCGACGATGGTTGGGAGGTCGCGCCGGTTTTGGCGGAAGCAGGCGTGGAAATCGAGAAGTTGGAGCGGCTCGCTCAAAAATTTACGCCGGCCGTGATGAAGCCGGCGATCCGTCGTTTCGGAGCGACGCTGGAAATCTCCCGCTTGCTCACCGACATTGAGCACAGCTCGTGCCGCATTTCAGAACTGGTGAAGGCCATCAAGGAATATTCCTTCATGGACGAGGCTCCGCGGCAGGAAGTGGACGTCGCTAAGGGGATCGAGAGCACGCTCATCATGCTCAATCACAAGCTGAAGCATGGCGTGAATGTAGTTCGGAATTACGATCCGAACCTGCCCCGTATCTTTTCGTATGGCAGCGAGTTGAATCAGGTTTGGACCAATCTGATCGACAACGCGGCCGACGCGATGAAGGGCAAAGGGGACCTGCGCATCCGCACCATGCGCGAAGGCGAAGACGTGCTGGTGGAATTTGTGGACAACGGTCCGGGGATCCCGGCCGAAATTCAAACCAAAATCTTCGACCCGTTCTTCACGACCAAGCCGATGGGCGAGGGCACAGGACTGGGCCTCGACACGGTATACCGCATCGTGCGCAAACATCACGGAAACATCAGCGTGGTGTCCCGCGCCGGGTACACGTGTTTTCGGGTGCGGCTACCGATTCACAACACTAGAGTGTGAATCGGCGCCGTGATCCCTGCCTGTTTTGGCTACTGAACCGTCACGGTGAACGTGACCGGATGGCTGAAGTTGGCGTCGGCTCCTGTCGCGGTAACCGTGTAGGTTCCGGGCGGAGTTCCGGGCGTCCCACCACCGCCACCTCCGCTGCTGCCTCCCCCGCAGCCAAGCGTGGTTAGCAACCATGCCAGCGTTAGCAACGCCACGATCGACGCCCATCGGCGCCTGCGTGGCGCGAAACCCAAGACGAAGATTCCCGCCAGCGTAAATCCGGCAGTTGCCCCCCACACATTGGGAGCAACTCTGTTCGAGGCGCTGTGCGGAGCCGTGGTGGTAAAGGTCAGCGTAGTCGAACCGCTACCGATCACCGAAGCTGGGTTAAATGTGCACTTCGTGTACGCCGGCAGGTGAGTGCAGCCTGTGAAGTTTACCGTACCGTTGTAACCAGCGCCGCCGGTGACGGTAAGGGTGAGGGTTCCCGAACCTCCAGGCGCCGCAATCGTCATGACAGGTCCGGCCGTACCAGTAAATGCCAAGCTGAAATCGGGCGCAACCGTGACGCTGATCGCGGAGGACGCCGAGCCCGTGTAGTTTGTGTCGGCGAGATATTGCGCCGTGATGCTGTTTGTGCCGTCAGGCAGAACAAACTGCATGGTGGCGGTGCCTTGCGCAAAGCCGGTGGTAGTGTTCACGCCAGAAGATACGAACGCGGTTCCCGGCAACTGGGTGCTCCCGCTAAAGAAAGCGACGGAACCAGATGGCGCGTTGCCGTTGCTGGTCGTGTCGACGATCGCTGTCAAAGGAACCGCCGCTCCCGAAGCAAACTTGGTGCCGGTCGTCTGCATCGACGTCGTGGTGACTCCCTTTGTAATGGTGAAGTTGGCTGGCAGTGAAGTGCTTTGATTGAAGCTGAGATCGCCGCCATAGGTAGCAGTAAGTGCATGCGATCCGGGAGACAGACTAAAAATCCCGTTGGGAGTGTTGCCGTTCCCCTTGCTGTTCAACGAACTGCTGACAATAAACGAGCCGTTATCAAGGAAGTTCACCATTCCGGTCGGAGTTCCAAACCCTGACTTGCCAGCGACGTCGGCGCTCAAATACAAGAATGTTCCATACGCTCCGGTGGTGAAGGGGATGGCGTGCCCGCCGGCGTCGACTGTGATCGCGTTCACGGTCGTGTTGCTTCCTTCTGGAGTGACCGTAACCGATACAACGGGCGAATCGCTGGCGGCGAAGGTTGCATCGCCGGGATAGTGAGCACTGATCGAATTGCTGCCGCCGGGCAGCAATTGCGTAGTCGAAGTCGCAAGGCCGCCAGTGAGTGTGAACTGATCGATCCCCAGTCCGCCGGTGGGAGGCGCACCGGCGTTAGCCAAGAGGGCAACCGTTCCGGCAGGCATACCGGAAGTTGCGGTCACCCCAATGTCGACCGTGGCTTTCGCGCCGTGCGTAATCGTTTTGGGATTGATATCGAGCGTGGTCTGTGTGCTGTTGAAGGTCGCCGCGGACCAGGCGTTCAGTAGATTGTTGACGTTGACGGAGCCGATGCCCGTCGCCAGATCATATCCGGCTGCGGCAGTGTACTGCGTCGCGGGATTGGGACCGGGAACGGCGTTGTTTCCACTGGTAACGTCGTTGAAGATGCATGCCGAATTCGGCGCGGTCGATGTGCTGGAGCCGTTGCATTGTCCGGGATACTGCGATTGGGTGGCGGCGAGCTTATAGAGAAGGTAGTTGGGCAGGCCGACACGCCCACCCAATTGCTGATCCAATAGGGCCACAATTCCAGCAAACGATGGAGCCGCTGCAGAGGTCCCTGAAATTCCCAACAGAAAGCCCTGTTGCGAGCAGGAACCTTCATAGCAAATGAGGTATGGATCGTGTCCCGCAGCGGAGAAGGAGACGTCTGGCAAGTCGCGGAAGCCATCGTTAGGTATGTGCAGGGTGGCTCCCGTCTGCCAGGCGGGCTTGGGGACGACGGTGCTGGGGCCACCGCCTCCCGCGTAGATATTGGCATTGTTTCCGCAGGTGGAAGACGCGCAACTCTCGTTCCACGCTTTCTCCGGAATGTATTTGAGAGCGCTGACCAGTCCGCTGGTGCGCCAGTAGGTAGAATCCTTTCCGTTCTCATTGAAGATTGTGCCCCCGACGGCAACGGTAAAGGGCGTGGAAGCGAGCGCGTTAACGCCCAGCGGGCCAATCGCAACAGTCTCGCTCTGGCGGTCGCACCCGGAAGAGCCTGTATCGCCTGTGGAGACAATGTATGTAATGCCTTGAGCGGCCGCCTGCTGCGCGAGCGAACTGAAGCCAACCAGTTCGCTGGCCGTCACATGCTGCTCGCAGATGCCGAAACTCTCAGTCATCACGTCGCCGAGATCGTTGTCCACGATGTAGATGGCGGAAAGATCCACTCCATCAGTAGTGTCGGTGGAAGAAGAGACGACGAACTGCACATTGGCACCAGGAGCGACAGATCCCGACCAGGTGGCATCGAGGACGGCCTCGGCTTCTTCACCTCCGCCCAGGTTGCCCGGGTCGGGGCCGTCCCACACGAAGTTAGGCGCTGTTGGATTCAGCCCGACAATGGATCGAAAATCCACAACGTCGCCAGGGTTAAAGTCGGTTCGTCCCACTACTGCGATGGTCTTTCCCGTCCCGTTGATTCCGGTCAGATAGACAGGATTAATTCCATAAATCAGCGAGAAATCACCCGGCGACAAGAAGTGATGGCCACTTGAGTTCGTCGCATGCGGTTGCGGGGAGCCTGCCGCGTGAACCAGCGGGAACTTTTCCTCTGACATGACGAGCGTCGGCTTTTTGAAGAAGTCATGCAGCGTCCAAACTCCCGCCACCACCGGCGCGAGCGCGCTGGGAATCTGTGGATCGGTGGCGTTGGCCCAGTGGGGATCGCCGTTCACCAGGTAGCGATGCATCTCGGTGTGGAAAGCTTCCTGCAACATGGCCGCTGTGCCGGAGAACTCGATCACGCTTCGTCCTTTGCTGACCTTGCCAATTTGAAAGCCGTGCGTCTGCAGCCACGCCTTAACCGCTTCTATGTCGGTGTCGGCAGGACCAAAGCGCTTACCGAACTCCTCGGGCTTCAGCCACTTGTGATAGTTGGGAGAAGACTTGTCCTGCTGCTGATCAAGTAAGGAGATCAGGGCCGCGTCCTGTTCAGGACTGCGCTTGAGGACTAACAGCATCCGCTCCAATGGCATGCCTGCGGGCGCGGCGCCGCGATCGAATCTCGCTATGGCGAGCGGATGCGTGTTCCCGTGCAAGGTCGTCAGGTTCGCGTCATCGACTGCCTGGGTAACGCGGGGAGTCGGTGCCGCGAGGGCATCGCGCTGAGCCTGCCCATCAATGGAAGAGAAGAAAAGGAAGGTGAAGCATAGAGACACTGCTAGACGAAGCAAAGACGAAGGGCTGGGGCGCATGACAACCTCGGGTACTAGCTGTGAGCGCTGGGACTCGAGCATCCACGCGCCCACGTATCCGCCAGCGACCTAGGTTGCCCGCCAGCCGGAACTTGGGATAGTGCGCTTCACACAAAAGACAGTCAAGGAAAATTTGTTAGACAACCCGTAAGTGAGTCGCGGGATGCAACTTATGCAAAGTTAGTGCAACTTACTCTTTCTCAGAGTGCGGCAAGGGCTTGTCACGCTCGAATGTGACAAGCGAACGAACCGCATGAATGTTGACGCTGCGATTCCAATACGTAGTTTTCGTCCGGCCAGACCAACATGCGGCTGATGCCCGGCCTTAGTATCAAAGCGATAAACACGAAACAGCAGTCCCCTTTGACCACAAACATCGGATACAGCACCTTATTCTGAGAGGGGAGTTCCCGGGTAACGATCGAGGTCAACGACCTTGGTAACCTGTCGCGCAGGCTGTCCCGCATTGGAAAATGGCTTTCCAGAAGCGCCGATTCCGCCACTCGTTCGAGGAAGCCGATCCATGTTTGGCATGTCACCGACCATCTTGATTGCTTTGGCAGTATTGGCGACGGCTGCGCTGTTCCTGTTGACGCCGCTGGGCAGGCGCAAACGCAAGCGCGCTGAAAAGTGGGAGAAGGCTGAGATCATGCGACAACTGTTGTCGCTGTCTGAGCAGGAAGCAGGTGCCAGGCCGGCCGCGAGTTCCGCTCGTGCGCGTACCGCGATCTCCCGGCCCACGCCAACGCGCGCCCCTATGCGACCGTCCAATCTTCCGATTAAGGCGAACGTAAAGACCACTCTGCCGGCGCGCTCCAAGGCGCGATAGTCCGGAACTGGTGGATTCAGGAAGATCCGCCCTGCGGGCGACTCACCAAGTGAAATCAGTTAGCGGTTTCGCCCCCACGCCTCCATACCAGGCTCTGATTCTGGAAACGTATTTCGCCACCGTTGGCGGGACTGAACTGCAGTTTCATCTGGTAGTGGGCGCCCTCGGAATAATCAGTGGAGTAAACCGTCAGCGAAGATAGATCGCCGGGCGTTGCCGACTCAACCTTGTCCACAAATTGCACACTCGCCGGATCGTCGTGGCCGGTCACGATAATGACGAAGGAAGGCGACAGTTCCATGAAGCGGCCCTGAAACCGTGGATCGTCGGTCGTCCACACGCCTTCCATCTCGCGGGGCAGCGTCAAGGACGCCCCGGAGTTGCAGCCCACACACAAAGAGACCGTCAACACAGCGCCGAGGAGTCGCAGCCATGTGAGTCTACCTTGCGTGGTTTTCTTCATACGCCTCCTGCCGAGGCCGACGCGGCATTCTCTTTAGATAACATCTCCGCCATGGCGACGGTGAAGGCTTTGATCACCTGGGGATCGAACTGAATTCCAGATTTCTCGCACAGCATGGCAATCGTCTGTTCCGGCGGAAGCCCATTCCGATAGGGTCGATCGGAAGTCAGAGCGTCATAGCAATCTGCCACCGCGAAGATGCGGGCGTGCAGGCTGATATCAGTACCCGAAAGACCGAGCGGGTAACCACGTCCGTTGAACCACTCGTGATGCTGCGCCACGATGGGAAGGGCTTCGCGAAAGCCAGGAACGGGCTCGAGAATGCGGACGCCCGTATTGACGTGCTCGCGCATGATCGACATTTCGTCGTCTGTAAGCCGGCCGGGCTTATCGAGGATTGTCGGCGGTGTGCCAATCTTGCCGATGTCGTGTAGCAGCCCGCCCATTCGCATGATCTGAAGATCCTTGCCGGTGAGGCCCATGCGCTCACCAATACGGACCGCCAGTTCTGTCACCCGCTCAGAGTGACCACCTGTCCACTGGGACTTCGCATCAATGGCGCGGGCCAGCGCAGTAAGGGTGCCAAGCTGCAGTTCCTCCAAGGCCCGGATCAAGCCAGCGTGCGACAGAGCGATCGCCAACTGGTCGGCAACCTGCCGCGCCCCCTGTGTATCGTCCGGCGAAAGATTGTCCGCAACCCGCTGGGCGCAGATGAGTGCGGCTCGCATGGACTCCTGTACGCGGATAGGAAGCACCAGGAACGACCGCATGCCGATGCGCTTCAGGGGCAAAAGGTAGTCGGGCACGTGCTGGTCGCCGTCCACACTGAACTTCCCAGGACTCCCCTGCAGTTGCAGCAAATCACGTCCAGCGAGACCGGTCGTCTCGGTATGGATGTCTCCGGTGGCAACATCGCGGAAGCGAATCCAGCCTGAAGAACGAGTCTCGTCGAGGACACAGACTCCAAAGCAAGCGCTGGGCAGCAGACTCGGCATGCGCGTGAGCACGCCGTCCACAATCTCTTCACGATTCAGCGATGCGAAGATCGCCTCGTCCATCTCATTGATCGTCTTCAGGGTATGAAACTGACGCCCGAGTTGAGCGGCCATCGAGTTAAACGAGGCGGCCAGTTCTTCAAACTCGTCGTTGCTGTGCACTTCCACCCGGCTCTCGAAGCGTCCGGAGCCGATCTGGTAGGTTCCTTCCTGCAAACGTTCCAGAGGAACCAGCGTGCGGCGAACCTGGACCATACTCACGAACAGAACAACCCAGAACGAAAGCAGAATGACGAGCGGAAAGCTTCTGCTGAACCTTGTCAGGGA
>DASRDJ010000021.1:0-6207 GCA_035652655.1 Terriglobales bacterium | reverse complement strand
CGGCTCAGCGCCGAGCGTAAGGCGGATCGTTATCTTTGGGACGTGGTGATCACCGGGACGACGACGGCCCTCGAGAATTTAATCCCAGCGCGGGTTTTGGATCCGCTGGAAGCGAATCTCATACTTCCCGAAGTTAAAGATCTCAAACTATGGCGCAACGGCGCGTTGGAATTCCTCGATCCGGGACGGCAACTACTGGTTATGTCGCCTTATCAACGCGGCACGCTGTTTGTCAATTCGACTCTGGCCAACCCGAAAGAATTCAAATCGTATAAAGACTTATTGGATCCCAAGTGGAAGGGGAAAATCGTCGCGGACGACCCGCGTAAGGCTGGTCCGGGGCAGGCGACTTTCACTTTTTTCTTCCTCCACCCGGAACTCGGCGCGAAATTCATCCGTGCGCTTGGTGGTCAGGGACTTACACTGCTCAAAGATTATGCTCAGGAGGTCAACATGCTTGGCCAGGGGCGCTACTCCGTCGGCGTCGGGCTCTCCGACAGCCTGGCTGAGCAGCGCGCCAAGCAGGGAGTGCCGGTGGAGATCGTCGATATTCGGCAGTTGAGAGAAGGATCGGACACCAGTCCCGCGTCCGGCGGCCTATCGATCTTCAATCGCGCGCCGCACCCGAATGCCGCGAAGGTTTATATCAACTGGCTGCTTTCCAAAGAAGGCCAAACAATTTATGCGCGCGCCACGGGATATATCAGCAATCGTCTCGATGTGCCGACGGATCACGCCGCGCCTTGGCGCGTGCCGCAGCCGGGATCGATCAAGACCTACACCCAGGAAGCGATCGACAAGAAGGATGATCTTTTCCCGATATTGACCGAGGTTTTCGGCCGCTGATAGGCGGAGGTCAGTTCGCTTAGGAGCTTATGGTGGCAGAGCAATTGAAAGTGCGGGAGACGCGCGCATCTGCTGTTTAGAAACTCGGGCAAGGCGACGGAATCCGTCGCGGCTAGACCGACAAACGCTCGATTCATTGATTGTGAAAGGAAGGCAAGCCATGGCAACTCGTGACCGAGAACGCACGCGCGAGCGGGATAACTACGAAGAAATCATCGCGCACCAACGCGCCGAGCGCGAGCGCTCTTTTACCGGTAAAGTAGTCATCCGCGGTGAAGAATGTCCGTGGGTCATGTCCCGCCAGGCTCTGGTGCGACATTATATGTGGCCGTCGCGCTATAGCCGTTTGACGCCCGAGGCCGTCTTGGACGACTGGAATATTTTCGTTCAAGACATTAAGGTCCACTCCGGCAAGCATCGCCATCAGGGTGGACTGGTCATCTACATCCTCGAGGGAGAGGGGTGGTCCGAAGTCGATGGCGAGCGCCACGACTGGGAGGCCGGCGACCTGCTGCTCCTGCCTTTGAAGCCTGGGGGCGTGGAGCACAAGCACTACAACCGCTATGAAGACAAGCCGGCCAAGTGGATCGCTTTCATCAGCGGGGCGCTTTTCGAATGGGGCGCGAGCGAAATGGTGCAGCTCGAAAACCATCCGGATTTCAAAGCGAAAAACATTGCCGGGAGTCAACGATGAATAAAATCCGCTCGACCGAAGAAAATGTCGGCGTCGCCTACGCCGACCGAAGCGAAAACTTGCTCGAATGGCTGTATCAATTGCGCGATCGCCAGCGGCAACACCAGCGCCAAGGCGCTTGGCTCATTAAAGGCCGCGATCTTCCCTGGGAAAATAATCGTCAAGGCAAAATGAAGTGGTTCTTGCACCCCGCTCTCAGTAACACGGCCATTCGCTCCATGATCGTCTTCGAACAGGAAATTCCTGCGGGCGGGCGAAGCGGCGCGCAGAAAACACCGGGGGGATCGGTGCTGTATATCTTGGAAGGCAAAGGCTACACCCTTCTCGATGGCGAACGCCACGACTGGCAAGCGGAAGATCTGGTCAACATCCCGATACGTGCGGACGGGGTGGTCGTCCAACATGTGAATACGGACCCGCGCCATCCGGTCCGGTTCATCTCGGCCGACCTTAATCTGGTAGACATTTTAGGCGTCGACCGAGGCGCCGAGCTCGAGCAGATCGAAGCGGCACCCTTCGGCGACGGCAACAAAAAGTGACGGGCCTTAGCCCGTCATCCCGAGCAATGCGAGGGATCCAAGAAAGATTTCTCTCGGAGTTTACCCTGAGCTTGGCCGAAGGGGTCGAAATGACAAGACGGTTGCATTCGCTCTTGGCGCCTTGGCGCAATAAACTTGATGTGGTCCTGTTAAATATTGGAAGGGGTTAGGATTCCAGATGCGCGACAGCGACGTTGACCTATACACATTTGAGCGTTTGCGCGACGAATTCGGACCGTTCGCCGGAGCCGAAGCAGGCGATGATTTGGGCCGTGCCCAACGCGAACTGATTGGCTCTCGCTATCGAGAAATACTCCGGGAACTCACCGCCATCGTCAGCTACCAGTGGCAAGAACATATGGAGCGAAGCGCGCTGAAAGGCTTTCTCTTTTATGGCGGCGTCGGCGTTGGCAAGACGGCGATGGCCAAGCGCGTGACCTACGAGCTGTGCCGCCGGTTTGGCGATAACGGCATGGCCGGGCGCAATTCGGATGAAGTCGTCATGATACTCGTCGATGGCGCCGACGTCGCGCGCGGGCGATATGGCGACACCGAGGAGCAGATCCGCGAGATTTTCAAATACGCGCGCGACGGACAAACCGGCGGACATCATCACCACGACGACGATCCCAAGCGTCGGACGATCATCCTGTTTGATGATGTCGAATCGCTTTTTTTAACCCGAAACTCCTCCGGCGCGAAAGAGTGGCACTTCAGCCAGAACTCGATCTTCTTCCATAGCATCGACGAACTTGATACTGCTCACACCGCCGTCATCCTGACGACGAATCGACTCGATCTCGTCGATGAAGCGATCGTCGACCGCTTTCTGGGCTATGAGTTCGCGGCGCCGCCGGTTTCCGTCCTGGAGCAGATCGTGCGCGACAAAGGCACGCTCCAGCGCCTTGCGGAGAGTGAACTCCAATCCATACTGGACGTCATCCATACCGCTGGGGCGGTAAAAAGCATTCGCGAAGTCGAACGGATGGTAAT
Organism: Terriglobales bacterium; assembly: GCA_035652655.1. Classification (GTDB taxonomy): domain Bacteria; phylum Acidobacteriota; class Terriglobia; order Terriglobales; family Acidobacteriaceae; genus Gp1-AA133. Next base: position 3,135 of record DASRDJ010000021.1, on the reverse strand, counting down.
GCGGGCCTACGTCAACAAACTGTTGAAAGCGCCATGAACTGCAAGGCTCATTCGAAAATCTAGATCCGGTCCATTAAACAGTCGGTGAGAAAGGAAGCCTTCTCCAATGAAATACAATAGCGACGAACGAATCGATACCTACCACAATTGGCAGCAAGCACAGAAAATCCCAATCAACCGCGGATTTTTTATCGAGGATCTCCGTAAACTGGAGGTTGCGCCCTGGGATTACAAAGGCGGGCTGGGGGCGTTTATCAATCTCGAGGGTGCCGGTGGAACCAACGACGGTTATGTCTGCGAAATCCCGCCGGGCTCAAAGCTGAAACCGCAAAAACATCTTTATGAAGAGATGGTCTATATTCTGGACGGACATGGAGCCACTTCCGTCTGGCAACAAAATGGCAAGAAGCAGACCTTCGAGTGGCATCCTGGAAGCCTGTTCGCGATTCCTTTGAACGCAGAGTACCAACACTTCAATGGCCAGGGAAACGCCTCGGTCAGATTTTTTGCCGTAACCAGCGCCCCTTTCATGATGAACCTGTTTCACAATCTAGATTTTATTTTCGCCAACAATTTTATTTTTGCCGACCGCTTTCCGCCGGAAGAGGAAGACTATTTCAACAGCAAGGGACAGGTCTGGGGGCTCAAGATGTCGGTGAACTTCGTGCCGAACACATGGGACATGCCGCTCCAAGTATGGAATGAACGCGGTGCCGGCGGAAGACATGTCAACTTCGATCTCGCCGGCAATGTCATGGGCTCGCATATTTCCGAATTCCCGGTCGGGCGCTATAAAAAGGCTCATCGCCATGGCCCCGGCGCTCACGTGACAATTCTAAGCGGTCAAGGTTATTCCATGCTCTGGAACGAACACGGGGAAGTGACCCGGGTGGATTGGAAGCCGGGTAGCGTGGTGGTTCCTCCCTCCCAGTGGTTTCACCAGCATTTCAACTCCGGCGCCGATCCAGCTCGCTACCTAGCGCTGCGTTGGAATAGCTGGCGTTACAACTTTGTCGCTCTGGGTGACGACAAGCCGATCGAGGTCAGCGTCAAAGAGGGCGGCACGCAGATCGAGTACGAAGATGAGGATCCAAAGATCCACGAGTTCTTCGAGTCTTGCCTCCATAAAGCAGGTGCCCGGTGCCGCATGGGTTCCATGGTTTCCTGGTGCACGGAAAAGGGAGAGGAGTAAGTCTACGCTGGTCGCTTTGAACCCGTTTCACATACAAAGAGGATTAGGTGCTTCGAGTGACCGAGCGAGTAGGAGGTGCTGATGAAGAAACTCCGTAGCGTTTTGATGATGGAAATTCTCGCGGTGGTGACAGTCCTTGGCTGCAACTTGGTGACCGCCAGGGCCGACTGGGAAAGCACTCTCGCGGCGGCAAAAAAAGAAGGCAAGGTCTCGGTGATGACGGACATAACCGCGACGATGCGCGATGCCCTCACGCTAGAATTTCAGAAGAAATACGGTATCGCCGTTGATCTGTTGGGCATCTCCGGCCGCGAAGTGGGTCCCCGGGTCGCCGCCGAGCGGAAGGCAGGACAATTTCTCTGGGATATCTACATCCACGGATCCACCACAGCGCTTGAAACAATGATTCCCATGGGAGCCTTCGATCCCGTGGAGACGGCGCTCATTCTACCGGACGTCAAGGATGGCAAAACCTGGCGCGGCGGCGCGATGGAATTTCTCGATCCGTCCAAGATGGTTATAGTGATGACTCCCTTCCATCGCGGCACGATCTTTTACAACCCCAAGCTCGTCAATGCCCAAGAGTTCAAATCACACAAAGATTTGCTCCAACCCAAATGGAGGGGAAAGATGGTGATGGACGACCCACGGAGATCCGGACCTGGGGTGGCAACTTTCACTTTCTTTTATCTTCACCCTGAGCTTGGCCCGGATTTCATTCGCGCGCTGAGCAAACAACAGATCACCATCCTAAGAGACTATGCGCAGGAAGTGGATGCCGTGGGTCAAGGCCGGTATCCGGTGCTGATCGGTGCCGCAGACTTCGTCGCCATCAACAGGGCGAAACAAGGAGTGCCGATTGCCATTGTGGATCCCAGACAACTTAAAGAGGGAACCGACCTGAGTCCGACCAATGGCACCCTCGCCTTGTTCAACAAAGCGCCCAATCCCAACGCGGCCCAGATCTATATTAATTGGTTATTGTCGAAAGAAGGACAGACCCTATTTGCTCGCGCCAACGGTTACGTCAGCGCTCGATTGGATGTGCCGACGGATCACACCGAGTCCTGGAGGGTGCCGCTACCGGGGGCGATCAAGACCTACACAAAGGCGGCCATGCAAGTTAATAAGGACAATTTACAGCCGCTGCTCCAAGAGGTATTCGGCAGCCCATGAGCGAACCCATTCTTGAAGTCCGATATCGGGTGTTGGGTCGGCGTGGTGGCCGAGGGTATCAACCCGATGGATCTGAAAGAGGTGATCCGTGCCCTCAGCACGCGCAGCAATCGGGAAAAAGACGTCGATATCCTGCGATAAATCTGGAGCGGGCTGCTCGATCCGCTTATCTCGCTCGAGAACAAGAAGCGCCGCGAGTCTTTTTCTTCCAAGGCGATCATTGACACTTGGACACTTGCCGGCCTTTCTCCTCGCGCGATGAGTGTCCTGAGGTCTCCGAGTCGAGCCCGAATTGAAAGAATGGGTGCTCAGCAAACGGCACAAGCTTCTCGTTCAATAATAACAGAAGAGGATAAGAACATGACGCGAAGGGTTTTTTTATTGCTAGCATTCACAGCCTGGGTCAGTCTGGGCCATCTACCCACTGCAGCCGCCCAGGAATGGGAGAAGGTCCTAGCAGCGGCAAAAAAGGAAGGCAAAGTCGCCATCATCGGTCCCGTCGGAGCCGACCGCCGCGACGTTTTGGTGGAGCCGTTCCAGAAGAAATACGGCATCACCGTCGAATATTTTGCCGATCGAGGATCGGGCATCGGGCCGCGACTCTCCGCCGAGCGCGGCGCCGGGCAGTATCTCTGGGACGCCGCGATCACCGGCACCACGACCGGTCTGCTGTCGCTTCTACCCGGAGGGATGTTAGATCCGATGGAGCCGGCGCTCGTTTTGCCCGACGTCAAGGACCCCAAGCAATGGCGCGGTGGAGCTCTGGA
>DASRDJ010000020.1:0-2126 GCA_035652655.1 Terriglobales bacterium | reverse complement strand
CGGCGTCAAGCAGTTTTCGAGCGCACTTCGGCATGCACTCCTAGAAGAGCGCCATTTCGCTCTCGTTGAAGGTTTTGCTTTGCCAACCAAGGCTCGCTTGTAATCCGGTCAGGTCAGGAACTCGGTCCGACCCATGCATCTCTTCGATCTCGAACTGCGATCATGATTACTACTTCAGACTCCTCCGTGAGAGGAGCGGGACGCCCAATCAATTGCTCGGTGTTGAACTGCACACCATCGCGATGTCCCGGCCCTCCCGCGTGTCAACTAGGGCCTGCTGCCCGCGAAATTTCATGAAAATATCTCAGAGTCGAGGGCAGAATGGGAGAGGCTTGGGAGCGGCGAGATTGATTTCGCAGTGGAGAAGTTGAGGCTGTCCGCGTGTCTGATCCGGAGCGTGCGTGGTTGAGCGAATAATTGGGCGTCGTCTCTCCCCTCTTGTGAGAGCGGCGATAGCCTGTGACCCTGCTTAAGGAACTCGCAGCACGTTCTCCGCTCCCTCCAGGAGGAAAGTTATGTCTTACTGGATAGCGGGAATCGATGTTCATAAAAAGATGCTGGCTGTGGTCGTAGCTGACGTGGAAGTCGAAGGTGAGTACCAGTTTGAACGGCGTCTGTTTGGGAGCAACCCCGACCATCTGCGATTACTGGCCAACGGGCTGATCGAGCAGCAAGTTGAGGAAGTAGTAATGGAATCGACCGCGCAATACTGGAAGCCGGTTTGGGGAGCACTGGAACAGTATTGGAAGCCGACGGGCCAAGGTACCGGCCCGATGTCAGGAACGCTCCATCTGGCGCAGGCACAATCGAATCGCGGTCCCCGTGGTCGCAAAAAAGATTTTCCTGATGCCGAACGCCTGGTGAAGCGGCTAGTAGCAAATGAGTTGATTCTAAGTTTTGTTCCCGATGCCGAACAGCGTCTCTGGCGCACAGTGATGCGCAGGAAGTACCAGTTGACGCGCAACCGGGTCCAGCTGCAGAACCGATTGGAGGCTCTGCTGGAAGAGGCTCACATTAAATTGTCCAGCCTGGTCTCGGATCTACTGGGAGCGAGTGCAAGGCGGATGCTGAAGGCGCTTGCCGAGGGAGCAACCGATCCGGCGGCTCTGGCTTCTTTAGCAGATAAGAATTTGCGTGCCACACCGGCGCAGTTGTGCGATGCACTCGGCGCCTGCACCGAGCTCAACCCAGTCTATCGTCGACTGCTCAAGATGTTCCTGGAGGAGTTGCCACTGATCGACCAGCAGACTGCGCAACTGGACAAAGAGATGGCGACTCTGCTTAGCCAGGATCAGGCGGCGGTCGAGCGGCTGGCGGAAGTGCCCGGCCTGGGTGTGGATTCAGCGCAGCAGATCATAGCCGAAGTGGGTGCCAAGGCCGCGACATTTGCTTCGGCCAAGAACCTTTCTTCTTGGGTGGGAGCGTGCCCAGGAGAGGACGAGAGCGCGGGAGTATCCAAGAGCCACCGCTCGCCGAAGGGCAACCGCCATATGCGGCGCATTCTCAATCAGTGTGCCAATGCCGCAGCCAAGTCGAAAGGAACTATTTTCCAGATCATCTACGGCCGACTCGTGTCGCGCCTCGGACACAATCAGACCATCGGCGCCATTGCCCATCGGCTTTGTCGCCTAATTTGGATCATTCTGCACCGGGGGGTGCGTTACGAAGAACGAGGCCCCGCAGTGAACGCAAACTCAAGACGCAGGCGCACTACTCGGATGATTCGGGAACTTCGCAGCCTCGGCTATCGGGTGGAAGCCATGGGCTCTCCAGCATGAGAGCTGGGTTTTCGACCCTGCGAACCGAACCTGTTCAACTGCTCGTAGTCCCATTCTTTGCGCATCATCCAGTACAGGCGTACCGCCAGTTTTCGCGCCATAGCCACTTTGGCGGTTTTGCGTCCTCGCCGCATCATCAGGTGGAGATACTGGCTGCGCCACTCGGGCACGCTGCGCACTGTGACCTGCGCCGCTTCGACCAGGCCAGATCTCGATCCGACCCATGCATCTCTTCGGTCACTTATGCCCCGAGCTAGGGACTCCGGCGACCCCGGTGCGACCTCGCATATCGGTCGCCCGGATGCTGCCTTCCGCCTTGTTAACGGCGTCGGCATCGCAACCAGCCGA
>DASRDJ010000019.1:0-4124 GCA_035652655.1 Terriglobales bacterium | reverse complement strand
GGACTCCGAGTCCGATGCGTGCCCGAGCTTTCCGTTTTTCGTCGCAAGCGAACGGCTGCGTTCATCCACAATGCGTGCGTCCGCATAAGACGCGCCGCGCCGCATAGCGAGATCAAGGGGCCAGTCAGCAACGTGTTTCATGATCGAGTCTAGAATCTACCACGGGAATGCGGGTCGATGGCCGGCGCTGCGCTCAGAGCTGTGTCCTAATCGCGGCTATGGCTTCGCGACGAACACAAGGAAGTAATCCATATCGTCTTTAACGAAGTCGTAACTACCGCTCAGCTCGTAACCGGCTTCGGCAGCCTCTTCGATCACGACCTTCCGCTGCACTCCGTGATTCTCTCCGTTGCCATTACGGTCGATGATCCCAACTTTTGCCCCGGGCCGAAGAGAGGCTTTCAAGTTTTTCAGGAGCGTCACCGGCTTTGCGATCTCGTGATAAGTCTTCAGCAGAAGCACGGCATCGACCTGACCAGCCGGCAACAGCGGATCGTCTTCATGCCCCTGGATCGCGCTCACATTGTGCAGACCTTCCTTCTGCGCGCGATCCTCGACATAACGCACAGCTTCCGGGTTGATATCAACCGCGAAGACCTTCCCGCCTTCTCCCACGCGCCGTGCCGCACGCACAGTAAACCATCCAGAGCCTGCCCCCACATCGGCAACATTCTTACCCAGCTGGATCGCGAGAATGTCCATCACGCGATCAATCTGCAGCCGCTTTTCGCGGCCGGGAGAGTCAAAGATCGTCAGGTCCCCAGTATAGGGAGTGCTAGTCTTGCGCGTTTCAGAAGGCGCCTGGGCCTGTCGGGATGCCTGCGGGCTGGCAACACTGATCGCAACACCAAGACCGATCCCAAGACCGAGACCAATCCCCAGCAAACCGCGCCAAAACTTGTTCATGACGAAGCCTCTCCCCACCTCTGAAATAGACGCCCCATCCACAGCTTCGTAAGACCGAATGTGGCGCCGGCGTCTCGCCGGCAGTCGTGAGGGCGTCCCGCCCTCGCAATCAGAAGCCACAACCGGGGGCGCACAGAACCAAACGTCCTTCCACAATCTCACTCCCCCCTGTGACCCCGGACACTGCGAACCCGGACGTCCTCGGACTCCAATAGACCGTTACCCCGTCCATAGGCGCGATTTCTCATCCAAGGAGACAACCCATGAGCCCAGTCGTTCTCGATAAGAAAGCCGACCTCGCCGGCCCCGGCATCGGCGACTACAACGAACTTCGAAAAGTTCTTCCGCACGATTACCAGTCACTGTTGACCCCCCGGGAGACTCAACAGGCCATCTTCCGCATCAAGCGCTACATCGAAGACAACCTCTGCAAGGAACTGGGCCTGTTGATGGTGGAAGTTCCCCTCATCGTCGACGTGGACAGCGGCGTTAACGACATGCTCGACCGCGATGGATCGCGCACGCCGATTCAGTTTCACATTTCCAATGACCGCGACAAGCATCCGCTGGATGCACAGGTGGTTCAAGCCGCGACCAAATGGAAACGTGTCGCCCTGAAGCAGTTTGATTGCAAGGCCGGCGAAGGCATCTGCACCGATATGCGAGCCGTCCGCAAGGATTACTTCCTCGACCATGATCACAGCGCCTACGTCGATCAATGGGACTGGGAACGCGCCATCACCGCCCCGCAGCGAAAGCTGGATTTCCTTAAAGACGTCGTCAACAAGATCTGGAAAGTAATCGTCGGCGCCGAGCAATTCGCGCTCGAGATGTTCCCCCAACTCAAAGACCCGCGTTACCCCAGCCTACCCAAGGACCTCATCTTCCTGCACGCCGAAGAAATTCTGGAACTCTATCCCGACTTGCCCCGCAAACAGCGGGAGACGGCGGTCCTGCAGAAGTATCCGGCCATCTTCATTATCGGGATCGGCTGGCCATTGAAAGACGGCTATCCGCACGAGATGCGCGCCGCCGACTACGACGACTGGGTCACGGATACCAGCAAGGAAACCGGCAAAGAGACGCATGGGCTGAACGGCGACATCCTGGTGTGGAACCCAGTCACCAAGCGCCGCCACGAACTGAGTTCTATGGGAGTGCGCGTCACCAAGGACACTCTGAAGCAGCAACTGGAACTCAGCAAGCAGACCGACTTCCTGCGTCTGCCCTACCATCGCGCCATACTGGAGGACAAAATCCCTCTGTCGATTGGAGGAGGGATCGGACAGTCGCGAACCCTGATGCTTCTGCTTCGCAAAGCGCACCTTGGTGAAATCAGCGTCACGGTGTGGCCGAAGATCCTCAAGGACATTTGCGCGAAGGAACGTATTTTCGTGCTGGAATAACACAGTTTCCACCACAAACACGAGGAGGCGGCCTCGGCCGCCTCTCTACTCCTGCACGAATCGCGCACATTCAGTTCCCGCCGGCGTTCTTAGCTTCTTCCTTCTTACGGCGAAGCTCCAATCCAAACGAGGGCTGATCGCGAGTACCCGTCACCTTGATCGGCAGCACGGTGGCACCGTTCTTCCGGAAGAATGGATCGAACGGCTTCAGCAGAAACGATTTGACCCCAGTCATCGTCTGCGAGAGTTTTGCCTGCAGGCGCAAGGTCCCGTGGAAATCCAGCTTTTCGTCGCGCAGCCCGTAAGCACCCGCCAAATCCACTTTCGCTCCGGTAACTCCGAAACTCAGCTTTCGAAAAGTAATCTGAGCGTTTTGCAGCAGGAAGTTCCCCTTGAGTTCTGAAACCGCGCTGCCGGCATCATCGTCTTCCGGCTTTCCCTGCCCGCGGCGGCTGAGGCCTTCGATTTTCTCGCGCACTTCCGCATTCGCGAACTGCGCGCCCCCAATGCCGAACTGACCGTCGAGCTTCAACCTATCCGCAATTTCATCTTTACCCGGCGGCAGATCGAACTTCGTTGACAGCCGAACAGCGCCGGTCATCATGGCACCCTTCGATTTCACAGCCAGCCGCATCAGATCTTCAAGACGCGCATGGTCGGTCGTCACATCCAGAACAATCTCGCGGCCCTTGCCTTCATGCGCCTTGACCACGCCTCCGTTGCAGATCAGCGTCGTGTTCAGAAACTGCGCAACCACAGGGTGCAACAGCGTGTCCCCATTCGTACCGTCCACCGTCGCCTCGAAATCGGTTTTCAGCATCATCGGCCGCCCCGCGATCGACAGCATGAAATCGGGCGTAGTGGTTTGCCCCTTCACTTCGATCTTTTCGAGGATTCCCCCAAAGCTTCCCTCCGATGACAGGATCCCCGAGATCCCGCGAAACACTCCTAGGTCTGCCTCCTTGAAGGTGTAATTGGCTGCCAAGGGTGTCTGACCGGGATCATCTCGTTGCCACGGTCCAAACTTGCCCGACGTCTTGATCTCTCCGGGTGGCACGGCGTTGGTTAGATCTGCCTGAAAGGGAGCCGAATGCCCCAATCCGACCGATTTCATGATCAGCCGGTGAATCAAAAATTGGTGAATCGATTTCGCAGGATCGCCCGGGAGCAGATCGAGTTCTGCGTCGTTCGAGACAAGTTCATCAACGATCACAGGAATGTCCCGCTTCTTCTTGTTTGAATCTTCGGAAAACTGTCGCTTCTCTTTCGGCGGGATATGAATCGTGAGTCCCTTAAGCTCGACGTAGCGGATGTGCCACGGCTTGTCGATCAGCGCGAGCCATCCCATTTCCCCGGAAAACTCCGCGATCTCCAGCAGAGGCGGAACATCAGTGCGTCCGTGATGGCGCACCACCAGATGTTTGCCGGAAACGACGATCCCATGCCACAGCGACACCTCCATCTCGCCGATCTCTGCTTCACTGTCGAAACGGCTGCGCAACATGTCGAGAGCCCGGGCGCGCACGATGGGATTGAGATGCGAAGCCATCACGTAAAGGCCGATGCCGAGCCCCACTAACAACAGGGCCACAATGCCCAGCACCCATCGCCAAACCGGACTGATGTTCAGTCCCGCCATCGGCATCTCCTTATTCATGCTTCGCAGAACGCGGCGCTGAGTGCGCACACGCCTACAATCCCGACGCCAGTCAGATGCAGTTGTGCCGCATAGCGAACAAAATTTTTAACGTGGATTTGGGGTGCCTGGTGGGATTCGAACCCACGTCATCCGGAGCCACAGTCCGGCGTTCC
>DASRDJ010000018.1:0-8322 GCA_035652655.1 Terriglobales bacterium | reverse complement strand
CGAATTCCTTGTCGAGGACTTTAATTTCCGTAAGCCACTTGCACGATGCGGCACCGATCCATCCCGGCACCATGGCCCTCGCCGGAAACCCGTTGTGCTTGGGCAGCGGCGCGCCATTCAGTTGCGTGGCGACGAGCGTGTCGGTATCCATTGCCTTCTCGATGGGGATGCTGCGAATGAAAGGAGGAACTTTGCCGGGGACCTCATCGAGGCCGCGGAACATCACGTGCTTGCCGGAAGGCTTGACCCCGGCGCGTTCGAGCAGATCGCACAAGCGGGGACCGCTGAAGCGTCCGGTGCTGACGGCGCCCTTCTGCCATTGCACGCCGGGCACTTTGGGCGAATAAAAGGCGCGGCCGTTGCCGGCGCACTCCAGGGTGTTGACGATGGCATGCGCTTCGAGTTTCACCAGTTCCGCCAGGTTGATCGTGAAGGGCTTCTCAACTTCCCCGCCAATACTAAGCTGCCAGCTCGAAGCGTCGAGCGTGCTTGGCTCATGCATGTGATTTCTTACGAAGAAGTGCGGCGCAGGAGTCAGCCACGTGTCGAAATACTCTACTGGCGTTTCAAGATCGAAGAAGCGGTAGGAACGAATGATGAGATCTTCTTTGCCGGGGATCGCAAGGTGCGACTGGTCCCCAGCCCAAGTAAGCAACGGAGATGAGGCCGAAACTGCAAGAGCGGCCCCCGACGCAGTTCGGAGAAAGTCTCTTCTCGAAAACATTGGTTTCTGCCCCACGAATGGTTTTGGTGACAGCTTGAAAAGAGAAACCGCAAACTGCATGTTGCCACATGCAGATGCGGAATAGAAGTTGGTGAGAATGGTCTGCGGCGCCTTGTGTCAGGCTCAGACCGTCGGATTCAGTCCCCAGCGATTTTGCAGCGCACGGTCCATGGTTCGGAAGACGACGCGGTTTACCAGATAGCCGAGTGCCACGATCAGGAGCATGACCGAGATGACCTGGCTCATATCGTTCAGATCGCGTCCCATCATCAACTGCTGTCCAAGCCCGATGGTAAGGAAAATCATTTCGGCCTGAATCAGCGAGCGCCAGCCGAAAGCCCACCCTTGCTTGAGACCCGAAACGATGTATGGCAAGCTGGCAGGCAACATCACGTACAAAAACAGGCGAATCCCGGACGCGCCAAGATTGCGGCCAGCCATCGTGTAGATCTTCGGCATTTGCTTTCGACCGTCTTCCATGGCGATAGTGACGGAGAGAATGCATCCCATCAGGACAACAAACAGAATGGCTTTCTCGGTGAGGCCAAACCACAAGATCGCAAGCGGCACCCAGCAGATGCTCGGCAAGGACTGCAAGCTCACCAGCAACGGCCCGACGGTTTCTTCGAGGAAGCGATTGCTGGCCACGCCGATACCCAAAATCATTCCGATTATGACGGACAGGCTATAGCCGATCACCATCCGCTTCATGGTCACGCCGATGGCGATCGGCAGACTGTGGTCCTTGAAGCCTGCCCACAGGGCCTCTGCAACCTGCCAGGGTGCTGGGAAAAGATAAGGCGGCCACACCTTCAGCTTCGCGAGAAGAGCCCAAGCGCCCAGAAGCACGGAATAAAAGATGACTTGATTGAAAACCTTGCGGGCGAGCGCGATACGGCCGTTTTTCAGACGAACGACGGGCGCGGAATGGACGTCATTCCCATTCACTCCAGACGCGGGCCGGGGGCTTACTGCTCCCGTGGGTGCGCTTCTAGCGACGCTGCTCATGGGCATACTCCGCTTCCAGGGACTTGTTGATTTCGTCGCGTAGGCTGTCGAGGATTTCGCGAGCGGTGCGGGCGACCTCGACTTCTTCGAGATGGCGCGGGCGCGGCAGGTTCACAGTAAATTCCTGTTTAACGCGGCCGGGCCGGAAGGTCATCAGGGCAACGCGATCGCCGAGGCGCACAGCTTCGCGCACGTTGTGGGTCACGAAGATCACAGTGCATCCGGTTTCAGCCCAGATCTTCTCGAGTTCATCGTGGAGCATGTCGCGCGTCTGGGCATCGAGCGCCGCGAAGGGCTCGTCCATCAGCAGGACATCCGGCTCAGTCGCGAGCGCGCGGGCAAGCGCTACTCTTTGGCGCATGCCGCCAGAAAGCTGGTGCGGACGGCTGTCCTGAAACTGCGAGAGATGCACGAGGCGCAGATAGTGACGAACCTTCTCTTCCCGCTCAGCCTTCGGGAGACCCTTCATCTTCAGTCCGAATTCAACGTTTTGTGCCACCGTCAACCAGGGGAACAGGCCATGGTCCTGAAACATAAGGATGCGATCGGTCCCTGGGGCAGTCACATAGTTGTCATCGATGGCAATCGCGCCGGATGTTGGGTGTTGCAACGACGCAACCAGGTGCAAGAGCGTCGATTTGCCGCATCCCGAGGGACCCACGATGCAGAGGAATTCTCCGGGCTGCACTTGCAGGTTGATCCGATCGAGCGCAAGCACTCCGGCACCCGTTTCGGTCGAGTAGTTCAGAGAAACATCTTCGAGTCGAACCTTCGGTACGGCGGAATTCGCGCGACGCATGGGAAGAATCGCGGGACGAACCACCGTGCCATGCGCGGGCTTGCGATACTCGGCGTCCCAAGCCACGCTGGTTGCGAGATTGGTATTCGGTCTCATTGCACCGCCTTCTTCTTTTTTTCCGCGAGAACCTGATTCAGCAGCGACAGGTCGTATAGGTTGGAAAGCTCCGGGGCCTGGCGGCCGAGAAATCCGGCATCGAAGGCCGCCTTGGCTGAGGTCAACAGCGAAGAACGCAGGGGGTCGTATGTCACCTGCAACCGGCTGAAGGCTTCGTCGAGCACGGCGTCGGGGAGTGCTTTGCCGGTCTCGTTCTGAATCTGCCCGTTAAGAACCTTCTTCGCTTCGGGAAGATGTCCGTTGATCCAGTCTGTTAACTCGACGTGGGCGCGCAGCCAGTTCTTCACTACGTCGGGATGCTCTTTGAGAAACTTCGTGCTGACAATGAGGTTGGCGCAGACGAATTGCCCGTTCGGCCACAAGGTGCGTTCATCGAGGAACAAGCGGCCGTTGCCCTCGCGGATGAGCCGAGTGGCCCACGGCTCTGGAGCCCACGCGGCGTCGAGTTCCTTTTTCACAAAGAGCGTGAGCTGGTCGGGATTGGCGAGCGGGATGACTTGCACGTCGCCGCCTTTATCGGTGGACTTCAAGCCGTTGGTCCGCAACCACGAGCGCAACGCGACGTCTTGCGTATTGCCAAGTTGCGGGGACGCGACTTTTTTGCCGTGAAAGTCAGACGCCTGGTTGATTCTGGAATCATTCCGCACGACGAGCGCGGCTCCGCCGCTGGCCGCACCGGCCACGACTCGTAATGCCTCACCGTTGGATCGGACATATCCGCTGATGGTGGGATTGGGCCCGATGTACGTCATATCGATCGCGCCGGCAAACAATGCTTCGATCGCAGCCGGGCCCGCGTTAAATGTCTTCCACTCGATTTTGGCTCCGGAGCCCAGCGCCTTATCGAACGAGCCATTTGCCTTGCCGACCATGGCCTGGGCGTGCGTGATGTTCGGAAACGCGCCTACGCGCACGGTGACCTGCGAGTGCACGTCTCGTGCTGCAAAGCAGAGCAATGCTCCCATCAACAGAGACGCGAATTTTGAACTTCGGCTCATGATCAGTGTTGGCCGCCGCTCCCCGACACCACCATGGGAAGCACTGCGGCAGGCTGTTTTTGCTTCTTCTTGCGCGAACGTTTTTCTTTTCCGGAAGGGCGAGGATCTTTCACGATATCGGCCAGCGTTGTGTTTTCGAGAATTTTTGCGGCCGCGTCGCGAACATCAAGAAACACCTGGTAGAGCGCCCGGTGGGCGTGATCTTTGTCGATAAGGCTGCGCAGTTGTTCGGCATCGCCGAAGGGCGCAAGCGGTCCGTCAATCAAACGAATGATTTCGCTCAGGTGAATCTCGGATGGAGAACGACGCAACGCGTATCCCCCCTTGGCGCCGCGAATGCTCTCGACCATGCGCGCGTTCTTCATCTCGAGCAAAATCAACTCGAGAAATTTTTCAGGGAGGTCTTCTTCGTAGGCGATATCGCGAATCTTGATGGCGCCCTGGTTGTAGTGCCGGGCCAGCATCATCATCGCTTGCAGTGCGTAGAGGCCCTTTTGAGAGATCTTCATAAGCTATGTTCTCATAAAGTCTACTTGTTCTATAGAGTTTATTTCAATCCAGTACATTGCAAGCGGTCTGCCAATTCCGCGCCGGCTTGGGCCACGCATATCTCATTTAGATAGAGCCACTTGAGAGATGCTACAGGAGATCGGGTAGGCCCGCTAAGGTGCGCAAGAAATTGCGCTGAAGAAGATTTAGGATGCCGTCTAACTACTAGAACGGCCGTTGTTGGAGAGGCGCAATACCTGGAGGGTAATGTTGTCTGGTCCCCCACGTTGGCGCGCGAGTTTTACCAACTCGGCGCATGCTGCGGTGGCATCGTGAGAGGTCACGATTTTCAAAATCTCCGCTTCCTGCACTAAGCCCCACAGACCGTCGGTACAGAGAACGAGAACATCTCCGTCGTTGAGCGTCATCGGGCCATCGGGAGCGTCGGCAGTGACCTCGCCCCCGGCACCCAGCGCCGCGGTCAGAATGTGGCGCTGGGGATGGCGCTCCGCTTCATCGGTGCTGAGCACGCCGGACTCGACCAGGCGTCCGACATAAGAGTGATCGCGAGTGAGGCGCGAAATCGTTTCACCCCGCACAAGGTAAAGGCGGCTATCCCCGACGTGCGCGAAGTAGAGGCGGAAATCATTGAGCGCAACCGCAGTGCAAGTGGTGCCCATGCCCTGCAGTTCCGGATGGGCGTCAGCGTACTGGCGGATGCGTTCGTGAGCCTTGCGGAAACCGGTGATCAGTGCGTCCTGAAGATTGCCGGAGGGGTCGCGATCGTAAACGTCGCGAATGGTATCGACCGCGAGACGACTGGCTTCCTGCCCACCTTCGTAGCCGCCCATGCCGTCGGCGACCAGCGCCAACCGGCCTTTGCGCTGGAACTGGTCGTCGCTCTGGGGCTCCCAATAGGAAAGGGCGTCCTCGTTGTTCTCGCGCTGGCAGCCCACGTCACTCAGGCTGGCCACTTCGATTCCGGGCCGAATCTGCATCACGCCTCGCTGGAGAGAATGCAACGGGTCAACGCCCCGTCGTTTCCAACCGTTGACCGACTCTCTCCGCGATCGCCACGCACGCCACGGCTGAGCAGGACACCACACCCGAGCAAGGCGGATGGGTCCGACGATTATAAAGCCTGTCTGGGAAATACGGGGAGGGCGCGGGATCAACTCGCACCTTCGGAAGAGCGCCCGCACGGAGCACCCTTCCGGCAGAAACCTAGTTTGCGGACTGGACCTTACGCCATTCGTTGTCGTGAAGATGCTGGCTGGTGTAATCCTCGACCTGGTGCTCGTAGATCTGTCCAACGTGTGCGGCACAACTTGGCTCACCGTCGACTAGCTGGGTTGCCGGGTTGCCGCACATCGAACATACTCGCGCTTTTTCGGATTTCTTCTGGTCCACCTTCAGTGAACTTCCATCCACGTCTTTGACTTGCTCCATATCCCCCTCATCGTGAGACGGTCGGCCTTGATGCCGGCCCGTTTGTGTACTGCATGCCAGAACTACGCGAACGACGGCTGCTCCACTTCGAGCTGGGCCACCATTTTGATTGGAACTTTCAGGGCGCGCGAAATCGGGCACCGCGTCTTTGCAGCCTTCGCGCAGCTCTGGAACTTATCGGCATCGCGCTCGGGAAGCGGAGTGCTGACGTGCAATTCGATTCCGGAAACATCCCAGCGGCCGGCCTTCTCCTGCAGAGTCAAGACGGCCTCGGTCTTGACCCGTTCATACTTGAGGTGGGCCTTGGTCATCTCCTGGGCAACCAATAGAGACACGCAGGCCGCGACTGCGGCTGCTAACATTTCAGATGGGCTGGTGCAAGGCTCGTTGCCGGAACTGGAACCGAACGAGTAGAGCGTGTTCGACATCACCCCGCCGGTGCTCGTGACGTCGCCCTCTCCAATGGCGGAACTCCCTCTCCAGGTTGCAATTGCACTTCGGATCATAGATCTCCTCGCTACGCTCCCTGCTTGTTATAGATCGACCAGTGGCCGGGGGCTGTGACCGCTCGCACAAGGGCAGGAGAACTGGGCCGGGACCGCGGGCGTCGAAGATCACGAGTCGACTGTGCGAAGCTCAACTTTTAGGTTTAGAAATCGATGAAGAATTCATCTAGTACAGGTTTGGTCAGTCGAACGGCAAGCCGACGTAGTTCTCCGCAAGCGATTGGGAGGCGGCGCGGGAACTCGTAACGTAGTCCAACTCAGCCAATTGTCGTCGGTCATCAAACGGATTGCCCTCATGCTTGTGAAGCATAGAGGTCATCCACCAGGAGAAGCGCTGCACCTTCCAGACGCGGCGCAAACACGCTTGCGAGTAGTTGGTGAGCTTCTCGCTGCTTCCCGACGAGTAATAATCCTTGAGGCCCTGCGCGAGCATGCGGACGTCAGCGACCGCGAGGTTCAGGCCTTTCGCGCCCGTGGGAGGAACGATGTGAGCAGCGTCTCCCGCGAGAAACAAACGGCCGTGCTGCATCGGCTCGACGACGTAGCTCCTCATGCCCGTCACGCCCTTTTGCAGGATTCGGCCTTCGTTCAAGTGCCAATCTCTGCCGCCCGCAAGGCGCGTTTGAAGTTCTTGCCAGATGCGATCGTCCGGCCACTCGTCGAGGTTCTCATCCGGAGCGCACTGCAGATAGAGCCGGGTGATTTGCGAAGAGCGCATGCTGTGCAGAGCGAAGCCGCGGTCGTGATAGGCGTAGATCAGTTCTTCCGAAGAGGGCGACGCCTCCGCGAGGATTCCCAGCCATCCAAACGGATATTGACGGTCGTAGATGGTCAGAGCCCCTGCCGGAATGCTGTGCCTGCACACGCCGTGCGAGCCGTCGCATCCCGCGATGAAGTCACACTGGATTTCTCCGGGCTGGCCTGCAAGGTGGTAGTGGATCTTTGGCTGGTTGCTTTCGTAGCCTTCGATGCGAACGTCGTCAACATCAAACAGAATTTGGCCCCCGGTGGCAACCCGGGCTTGATTGAGATCCTTGATGACTTCGTGCTGACCGTACACGGTAATCGCGCGCCCGGTGAGATCTTTGAAGTCGATGCGGTGGCCCTGTCCGTTGAAGCGTAATTCGATGCCGTGATGAACGAGTCCCTCGCGCTGCATGCGATCGCCGACGCCCATTTGCGTGAGCAGATCGACGGTTCCGGATTCGAGAACACCCGCGCGGATGCGCTCCTCGCAATACTGGCGAGACCGGTTTTCGAGAACGACGGACTCGATGCCTTCCAGATGGAGAAGGTGAGAAAGGACGAGGCCCGCAGGCCCGGCTCCGACGATTCCAACCTGCGTGCGTATCGTGCTCACTCTGGCAATCCTGAATGACGTCGCGATGTGTGAATCAAGTGCGCTGCGGAGCCCCGAATCTGGCGATCACGTCTTGCGGAACGGGATGACCCTCGATCCCCTCTGGGTCGGACTTCGAACGAACCGCCCAGACGCGAGTCTCGGAACATTCCACGGCCAGCACGTCGCCCTTGAAAACTTTGTGTTCGACATCGAAACTGCTGCGGTGCCATTCGGAGATGCGGGACTCAACCACGATGTCGTCGCCGAACTTTGAGGGCGCAAGAAAACGCGCGCGCGTGTCGACCATCGGAATGCCCACGATGTCATACCACTTCAGCATCTGATGTTTGGGAAGGCCGGCGGCTTCGAACAAGGCGGCGGTGCAGTTGTCGAAATACGCGAAGTAGCGCGGGTAGTAGACAATGCCTGCCGGATCGCAGTCTCCCCATTCCACGTGAATTGTCTTTCGATTGGTCAGCATGAGTGGGGCGTCAGGTCCTCTATTTTTTGGAGCTCATCTCGGCGAAAACTTCTTCCGCCGCGTGAAAGGCAGAGTTGGCTGCGGGCAGGCCGCAATAGACAGCAGACTGCAGCAGAACTTCTTTGATGTCGTCACGAGTGACGCCATTGTTGAAGGCCGCTCGGATGTGCATGCGTAGTTCTTCGGGCCGGTCCAGGGCGACCAGGGTTGCGATGACGATCAGACTGCGAGTATGGCGCGGGAGACCAGGACGCGTCCAGATTTCTCCCCACGCGTAGCGAGTGAGCAGTTCCTGAAAGTCGCGGTTGAAGTCGGTCGCGTTCTGCAGTGACCGGTTCACGTGCTCGTCCCCGAGCACGGCCCTGCGAACTTCCATCCCTTTTTCGTATCGCTCGTGATCGTCCATGCA
>DASRDJ010000017.1:0-2328 GCA_035652655.1 Terriglobales bacterium | reverse complement strand
TGCAGATTCGCGTCTTCTCCTCGTTGACCGTCAGCTTCAGTCTCCCCATGAGCTCACGCATCCGGACCAGCGCCTGCTCGGCGTTGCCGCGTGTGCACAGGATCACGAGATCATCCGCATAGGTCACGATGCGAGAGCCGAGGCTCTCCTCGAGGCCGAGCTTCTTCCATCCCAACACGAACCGGCGCATATACAGATTCCCCAGCAGTGGTGAGATCGGCGAACCCTGCGGGATGCCGCGTCCGCTGTCCTTGGCCTCAGTCGTGCGTCTCTTCCGGCCTTTGTCATCGGTATCTTCGACGGCACATTCCAGCCACATCTTGATCAGATGCAGTACACGCCCGTCCACGATGCGCCGCGCGAGCGAGCGCATCAGTTCTGAGTGTGGAATGCTGCCGAAGTAGTCCGCAAGGTCGGCGTCCACTACTTCCGGATGGTCATAGAACAGCGTCTCTTCCACCTCAGTCACCGCCTGCTGGGCATTGCGGCCCCGCCGGTAGGCGTACTGCTCGGGTGGAAGGTCGGCTTCAAAGATCGGGTCGAGCACCAGCATCGCCGCTGTCATGCACACCCGGTCACGCAGAGTCGAGATGCCCAACGGCCTGAGTTTGCCATTGGCTTTCGGGATATACACTCGTCTGATCGGATCCGGTCGGTAGCTCTCCTCCCTGAGCGCAAGCGCCAGTTCACCGAGCCACCGCTCGACCCCGTACTTCTCGATATCCGCGAAGTCTTGGCCGTCTACACCCGGCGCCCCCTGGTTGGTGCGGCACTGAGCGTAGGCATGCGCCAGGATGTCCTCGCGGTAGATCTTGTCGTATAGGGCGTAGAAGCGGTACCCGGCTTCCGTCTTCGCTTTCGCGTGTAACGCACTCTGCAGCTTCTGAACACTTTTCGGAGTTGATAGGTTGCCCAATCTCCTGTCCCTCACTACGTCTTTGCGTTTGTCCTGAACTGAGGCCCCTTCCCTCCACCGGCATTACCCGGCTTCATCGGTACTACAAGCCTCTCCGTCACCCCACGGCGCCCGGACCTTCCCTCGCGGGCGTCCGGTTGGTCATCGCTGACCACGTCATGGGGCTTCCCGTGTTGCGTACGCTTTCCCTTGTGTACATGCTGTCGCCAATACCCCGGCGCAGCGACTGGGTGCCTCGTCTGCTCGCTTCCCCAGCCGTATCAGCCTTCCCCGATTCGAGATCCGGGTCAGCCTGCGCATCGTCCTTTTCGAGGCTTGCTCGGCGTTCACTCGCGTTACGGCCTGTACACTCGCACCGTCACCGTATTTCGTGACAGCTTCACCGAAGGCTTCAACCGTTTCGTTACCTCCACAGTTGCTCCGGTTGCTTCCGGCTGGAGCATTTCGCCGGGTGGGACTCTCACCCACTGGAAAGCGCCGCCTTCTCACGGCGCACCCCGGAAGCGGCCAGTCGCGGTTAACGACGAGTTTCCTCGCACTCCTCCTGTTCTCGCTTCAGGCAGCAGCGTCGGTGTGTGCCGCAATTTTGTCCAGCGCTATGACCGTGTCGTCCGGCAAATCCAACTTGGCTACCGCAAGGTTTTCCCGCAGATGTGCGATGGAAGAGGTACCAGGGATCAGAAGAATGTTGTGCGCGCGGCGCAGCAGCCAAGCGAGGGCAACTTGCATGGGGGTGGCACCGAGGCGCCGTGCCACATCGGATAAGCCGGATGACTGCAGCGGGCTGAAGCCGCCAAGCGGAAAGAACGGCACATAGGCGATGCCATGGCGGGCAAGCTCATCGATCAGTGCGTCGTCCGCCCGATGCGCCACGTTGTAGTGGTTCTGCACGCACACGATCTCACAGATTCGGCGCCCTTCCTCGACCTGCGCAGGCGTAACGTTGCTCAATCCGATGTGACGCACCAACCCCTTCCGCTGGAGCTCAGCCAATGCGCTGAGCGGCACCTCGATTGAGCCTTCGCCGGGCCCATGGACGCCAAACATGCTGCGAAGATTGACCACATCGAGCACGTCCTGGCCAAGGCTTCGCAGGTTGTCGTGCACCGCCGCGATCACTTCTTTCGGCGAGAAAGCCGGTAGCCACGATCCGTCGGCGCCGCGCTGGGCACCGATTTTGGTCACAATCACCAGATCATCGGCATAGGGATGCAGCGCCTTGCGAATCAACTGATTGGTAACGTGCGGACCGTAATAGTCACTAGTGTCGATGTGGTTCACACCGCTCGCCACTGCTTCGCGCAGCACGGCAAGTGCTGCCTCTGGATCCTTCGGCGGACCGAATACGCCGGGGCCCGCGAGTTGCATGGCGCCGTAGCCGAGCCGCCTTACGAGGCGATCCCCGCCGAGGG
>DASRDJ010000016.1:0-18408 GCA_035652655.1 Terriglobales bacterium | reverse complement strand
GATGAGATGGCTGTAGCGAGTTCAAAGGTCGCTGGGTTGGCGCTAAACAGCACGCAAACAGCTCGCAAAGCCAGCTAAATCCTTTGTTTTGGCGGAAGCGTGTGCGAGTCGAACGCACCGACGACTCAGGGATGCCGTCCGCCGGTTTTGAAGATCACCAGGTGGGTTCTGACTGGTTCTGAAAATTCTCTACTCTACTCGATTCTTTGCGCCCTTTCCAGGAATGGGGTTCTGACGCATTTTGACTCGTTCTGATCCGTTTGGGCCATGGATCTATCACGTTTTTATCACGGCAGCGTCGGCAACCCATTACCAACTGTTGATTAACCCCGATCGCTAGCGCTCAATATTGGGAAGGAGGGTATGGCGAGAAAACTGCGTCGACGTTCAGCGATCTTGAGCCTTCCATCCGGTTCCAACAAATCTTGGCACCCTACCCACGAATCACGATCGCTTTCAGTGAAGGGGAATGATTCACGGCGCAATCGCCCAGACAACACCGTAGCCTTGGCCGCCCGACGACGCGGTGATGTCTTCATTCGCGGGTGGGGGATTGAGCAACAGTCTGTGCCTTTCCTTTCTGAAGTCCGCATGGATTTATGTTTCCGCTTCGTAGCTGTTGGCCAGCTTTGTCTGCTTTGTGCTCGTCAGACTCATTGCAGAACGCGTGTCCGAGCTCATGGGTGATCGCGAACTCGAGGAACTGATCAAATGGGATATGCCATATATCGAGTAATTCGATCTGTCGCTGTGGCTTTGACACGAATAGGACATCCTCGAAAAATGTCTGTCTCATCTGCAGGTTGCTGAATGCTGGGCTGTTTACATTCAATTGAAGTTGGCCAAGAATCTGCTTCCAATCTTCGGACCTGATCAGCACCCAAGTCCATTTGCCCAGTGTCTTGGCGTTATACCGATCGAGAACTGGTCGCAACTTTGCAACTTGTTCCTCACATTGAGAAATTGTGTAAGGGCTAACGCACAAGAATTCCTGACCACCCCAATTCGCCAATTTGAGCTTGATCACATTCAGTTGAGGCTCAGACCGTGCTGGCATTGCGATAAACATCCCCACTAATAGGCTTAACGCGCACCGGAATCTCATTTCGCCCTCCGCACCTCCAACAGCGTGCGGAGCTTGGCTCGACCCGGATGGGAGCTCAATAGAACGGAACTAAAACGACTCGTACTTGTTGCTAACGCGCCAAGTGGTTGAGAATCATAAAGTTGGGGGATGACATGTCATTTCTCTTTCGCCAGGAATCGAGGATTGTTAGACTAGGTGCCCTACGCAGGGGGACGCTTTAGCGTGTCCACGTTGTATCCGCCACATGCCATCTACCGCTTTGGCGTTTTCGAGGTAGATCCTCGCTCCGGGGAATTGCGGAAAAACGGGATGAGGCTGAAAATTCAGGACCAGCCTTTTCAAATCCTTCTCAGGCTCTTAGAACGTGCGGACAAAATCGTCAGTCGTGAGGAACTACGCTCGATTTTGTGGCCGGAAGACACGTTCGTTGATTTTGATAACGGGCTGAATATGGCGGTCAAACGCTTGCGAGAGGTACTGGGCGATCTTGCCGAGCGTCCGACCTTCATTGAAACCGTTCCCCGTCATGGATATCGTTTTATTGCGCCGGTGGAGAGGCCAGGTTCCCAGGCTCAGCAGGAACAGATTCTTGCTTCCGATGGCAAGGTGGACAATCCAGTCATTGGAAACGCCCCGCCGATTGGCCCCATAGGTCGGTTAGGAGACTTAAGGCAAACGAGCTGGGGCATAACTGTAGCCGCAGCGGTAGTTCTGCTCTCGATATTCGGGGCCTGGCGGTTTGCGAGGAAGCCAATTGCGATAGGGCCTTCGATCGAAGTCGTGCCTGTGGTGGCGTTGAAAGGGAACCAGGATTCCCCCGCTTTCTCGCCGGATGGAAATCAAATCGCTTTTGCGGGTTACGAAGGAGAGGACGGCGCAATCTTCACGACCTTGGTCGGCGGCGACAAGCCTCTGCGGCTGACGGTCGAGCCCGGAGTTTGCTGTCCGGCATGGTCTCCAGACGCAAGGCAGATTGCGTTTATGCGCTTCTCTGACGACGCAATCAGCATCAATGTGATTTCGGCATTAGGCGGCCCAGAGAAAGTTTTATACCGAGCGAAAACTGCCAATGTTCGGCGGATGTGCAGCAACCTCGACTGGTCTCCGGATGGGAAATGGCTCGCCTTCGGTCAATCTGGCGAGCAGTCTTGGAACTCCGGGATCGTATTGCTTTCGCTCGACGATCTAACCACAAGACAACTGACTTCTCCGGGAGAGCAGGAATACGATTGTGAAGCAGCATTTTCGCCGGATGGGAAGAAGGTCGCCTTTGCGCGTGGAAGTGGAGGGGGACTGGGTAAGGACTTGTTTGCTATATCGCTTGCCGGGGGCCAGCCCAACAGGCTCACCTTCGACAATGGCTGGGGATTTGGCTCTCTTGCATGGACTCAAGATGGCAAAGACATTGTTTATTCATCAACGCGTGGTGGCTTAGTTAGTTTGTGGCGCGTTCGCGGGACTGGAGGAGAGCCTCAACCAGTCCCGGGTGTAAGCGCGATGGCCTTTCATCCTTCTATTCCTCGCAAAGGTAATTTCCTGGCTTATCAACACGCCACGCTGACAAACAGTATCTGGAGCGTTAAGCTCAAAAGCAAAACACAAGCTTTCGGGTCGGCAACCCGTCTGATTGCCGCCCGAGGCGTTATTAATTACCGGCCGAACTTCTCTCCTGATGGAAAGAAAGTTGTGTTTGAGTCCGACCGCCTCGGATACTCAGACATCTGGTCCTGCGATAGCGACGGTTCCAATTGCACGCAGTTGACGTCGATGCACGGCACCGCTGGAACGGCTCGCTGGTCGCCGGACGGACATCATGTTGTATTCGAATTTCAATCACGTCACTATTACGAGATCTACGTGATGGACGTCCCCGGTGGCCGGCCCCGTCTGTTGACCACTTTCCCCGAGTCGGATAATGGCGCACCCAACTGGTCACACGATGGAAAGTGGATTTATTTTTACTCCAGCCATGAAAAAGGGCCCATCCAGTTATGGAAAGTGCCATTTGAGGGCGGAAGGCCTATAAAGGTCACGAATAATGGCGGTGTCTATGGGATTGAGTCCGAGGATGGCCGCTTTCTTTATTTCAGCAAACTTGAGCAACCCGGCATATGGAAGATGTCCTTGATCGACGGAAGAGAAGAGCAGGTTTTGGATCACATGGAAGGCTGTAGCTGGCCCAGCTGGGCACTTTCCCCCACGGGGATTTATTTCATCCACTCCTTCGAAAACGGACAGGGACGACTCGAATACTTCAACTTTCATACTCATACAAGAACGCCGATTGATACCGTTGAAAAGCAATGGTTCGGCCTGGCTTTGGCACCTGACGGGAAATCGCTTCTTTACAGCCGGAACGAGACCGACGAATCCGAAATCATGTTGGTTAAGAACTTTCAATAAACAATCCCAACTACTGATATTTGCGCTCTAAGTATCTGGACTTTAGCATTGGTAATGTCGCGAACTTTGTTTTCCTGCCAAAGAAAAATGACAAATGGGAGGCAAGTGACCCCAGGCCTTTCAATGCGAGCGTTGGTAATATTCGTGCTTGCACCCATGCTCTTGGCGATGTGTCTTGGGAGTCCCGGCAGCGCGTTCGGTCAAGAAGTAACGGCTTCCTTCACGGGTAGCATCGTCGATCCTTCGGGCGCTGCTGTTATGGGTGCGACTCTGACTGCAAAAGACAAAGATCGAGGGACAACCTATGAGGCGAAAACAAATGACGTCGGTGTCTTTAGTCTGCTGCGCTTGCCGGTCGGCACCTATGACCTTCAGGTGGAGGCGCCAGGATTTCAAACTGCCGTTTACCACTCTGTAATCCTCGTACTTAACCAAACTGCACGCGTTGATTTTCAATTGAAGGTAGGACAAGCCAACGAATCGATGGAGGTTACATCGGTCGCACCTCTATTGCAGACCGACTCAGTGCAACTCAGCACGGTCATGGATACCGAGTCAAATGTAAACCTGCCGTTGCTCTCGCGCAACTACATTCAACTAACCTTGCTTGCGCCCGGCAGCGTGCATCCTGATCCTTCGACCCTGAACAGCGGAAACGATCCCTTGAGCGCTGGCAGACCTTATATCAACGGGAACCGGGAGCAGGCTAACAACTTCCTGCTTGATGGCATGGATAACAACGAGGTGTCCGACAATCTGGTCGGGTATACACCGAGCGTAGACGCCATCCAGGAATTCAATGTGATCACCCAGAATGCCTCCGCTGAGTTCGGCAATTACCAGGGAGGCATCATCAGTGCGTCAATCAAGTCCGGCACCAACAACTATCACGGCAGCGCTTTCGAGTTTTTCCGCAACGATAAACTGAACGCCAACAACTGGGCGAACGATTTCCAGGGTTTTCCCAAGCCTCCTCTTCGCTGGAACATGTTCGGCGCGACACTCGGCGGCCCCGTAGTGAGCAAGAAGTTGTTCTTCTTCGTCGATTATCAGGGCCAACGCTTTGATTTCCCTGCTTCCAGCGGTCCGGTGACGCTTTTCACTGCAGCGGAGCGACTCGGCGACTTCTCGCGACTCTTGACCGATCGAGGTATCCAGCTCTACAACCCGTTCCAAATTGATGCGAATGGAAATCGAACGCCATTTCCAAACAATCAGATTCCTATAAGCATGATGGATCCGGTGGCTCGGAACCTCTTCTCCTCGGACGTTTATCCCTCACCCCTGAATGGCGACCTAGCGAACAATTACGTCAACACCACCAGGAGTCACAACAATGTGGACCAAGGGGACGCGAGGCTTGATTACAAAGCCTCGCAAAGTGACCAAGTCTACGGCCGGATCTCGGAAAGTTTTCAAGACAGCCCGGCATTCAACTCTTTCAAATTGTTTTTCGACACGTTCAGGCAGGCGCGAGTGGAGAACGGCGTACTCACTTGGACACACAATGTCAGTCCTAATGTGCTCAACGAGATTGGGGGAGGTGCGAACTATGTTCGAGTAGAGACCGGCGGGGTTGATAATGGCCTCGGGAATCTAGGCGAACAACTCGGGATCGCAAACGCGAATGACAACGGGCCTGGTCTGCTGGAACTCAACATAGGGGTGTTGGACTCCATTGGCAGCCGGAATGTCGGTACCGCGCTATTGTTCGCGAATACAGTGTTTCACTTGAAAGACGCTTTGGTTGTTAGTCACAAACGTCATGTATTTCACGCCGGGTTCCAATATTGGCGGCAGCGTGTCAACACGTATTTAGCCGGCGGCCACGGTCGAACCGGATTCATGAACTTCAGCGGACGCTTCACTGCCGGCCCCGACCAGCTGGCGGTGCCGGGAGGCGGTTCGGGTGCCGGCGAGGCAGACTTCTTCCTTGGTCTTCCCGAAGCGTTCGGCCGGGGTATTGACCGGACCGGAACCTGGGGACAGCGCGCAAATATATTCGGCGTTTACCTGCAGGATAACTGGCGAGCAACTGATACCTTAACCTTGAACCTTGGGTTACGGTATGAGAATCACACGCCTTGGGTAGAGGTTCAGAACCGCCAAGCAAACTTCGAATTGATTACTGGCCAGATCCAGCTCGCGGGTCAACCGTGCATCTACACCAACTGCCGCGCTCTCTACAATTCATACAATAGCGGCTTCGACTTTCAGCCACGAGTCGGAATTGCTTGGACTCCTTCGTTCCTCGGAAGAAAGACCGTACTGCGCGGGGCCTACGGCATCTCTTCCTATCTCGAAGGTACAGGAACGAATCTCAGGTTACCGATGAATCCCCCGTTCACGCGTCCCGAGTTTGAGACGGATTACTCCACCAGCAATCTTCCGGCAACAAGAACTGGACAGGGACTGCTCCCCCCCACGACCGATCTGTTTCAAAACGCCCTGATCCGTTTATGGGATCCGAACATCCAACCGGCCATTTCGCAGCAGTGGAATCTTATGGTGCAGCACCAGTTCACTGGCTCGACGTCGCTGCAGGCCGGTTATGTCGGTCAACACGCAACGCACTTGATGGTACCAATGCCATATCTTCAAAAACAATTGCATGCAGACGGCACCATCACTCCAAGTCCCTACCTGTCGGGAAATCCAGCGCTGCAATCCGAGTTGTCGGAGATCTCCGGAACCGCAGCCATCGGGAACATGCGATACGACGCGCTGCAAGCAACATTGCAGAGGCGCTTCGCGAGTGGCTTGCAGGGACAGATTGCCTACACCTATTCGAAATGTATGACGGATTCCACGGGTTATTTTGGTTCGTGGGGTGGTCAGGCCGCATCTGCCTCACCGTACTGGCAGAACCTCTACGATCGGCGTGCTGAGTGGGGTCCCTGCTACTACGATGTAACGCATCTTCTCACGAGCTACGCGGTCTATGAACTTCCGGTCGGCCGCCACAAGAGATGGGGTAGGAGATTGCACCCGGTAATCGATGCAGCCATCGGCAATTGGCAAATTGGAGCCATCGTCCAAGCTCGGGGTGGATTTCCATTGACGATCTCTGCCGATGATGCTTCCGGTACCAATTCGCGTGGATCGCGTGCGAACTGCCTGGCTCCGCCTCACGTGTTTGGCCAAAAGCCAGCTTTCGATGGTCCTTCCGGACCTTTCATCGGACTCCAGTGGTTCGATCCTGCCTCTTATGGTCCGGCTAATCCCGGCACGTTTGGAACTTGCGGCATAGGCACAGTCCGCGGCCCCGGACTTCGCTCCACAGACCTAAGTCTACAAAAACAATTTACGTTCGGAGAGTCCAAGAAACTGGAGTTTCGTACTGAGATGTTCAATGTCACAAACACGCCAATGTTGAACATTCCCTACACTGGAGTGAATTTCAAACTCGGCATAATCGATCGCTCGCAGGGTGAACGCAATATCCAGTTTGCGCTGAAATTCTATTTTTGATTCGCTCGGCCGCCGCCACAATCGAAGACCATCAAGGTGCAAGTGCAGGCGAGTTCGGGAACGTTGTCGACCACTGTCGGAACAATAACCATGACTGTTCCTTAAGACTGGCAGCACTGGCAGCACTAAAAACTACACTCTTGTAAAGATCTGTTGCGGACGGGGCTGGCCTCACTGTTATCGTGATCAACGGCAGGTCTTCTAACGAATCAAGTAAGCAGAAAGAGTGAATTTTCCATAAAAACTGCTTCTGAAAGCGGCTGAAATGCGCCATACCTCACTAGAACGCAAGGAAAACTATGGTTTTTGATTTTTACTAAATAAAGTGTTCTCTCGTACTTTCCTCCACAGCACCCCTAGAAATGCGCCATATCCTTCGCCCTCATTGCCACGGGCGGGTCTACAAGGCCTCAAAGTCTCTGTTTTTGACCTCGAAGTGATAAGACCTGTTTGGCAAGAACATTTTTCCCGTGAAAGCTACGAATTCGCGGGGTCTAGATACTATTACTATTGACACGAAAGCACACAAACGAATGAGAGATATTACGGTTTTGTAGTTTTGATGCTTTTGGGCAGAAGCGATTCCTTGTTAAAGATTCCCGTAGGATTCGAACGGAGCGGCGCACGGGTGGATTATGAGTACCCAGGACGGTTCTGATCCGTTATGAAAATTCTCTACTTGATTCTTCAACCGCTTACCAGGAATGGGATCTGACCCGTTCCGATCGACTTTGCCCCGTTCTGACTATGGAACTACTACAGTTTTACTACAGTCGATCGGAGGGCACCCAGCAAAACGTTCCCACTGCTGCTCAGATGTCCAGTTGACCGCTTGCGAAAAGACAAGCGTCGCCGGCAACTTTGACGCTGATTCGCCCTTGATCGTCTTTTTGCGCGACAACGAATAGCACGCTGGGACGTCCGACAAAACGGCCTTGCGAAATTTCGATTACCTGCGCGGGGTTCACCAGTCCATGGGCAACAAGGTAAGCTCCTGCGGGCCCCGCAGCACTCCCAGTTGCGATGTCTTCGACTCGGCCATCGTTATCCCAAGTCCTTCCTTCTTTGCGATTCACGTCGAAAACATATACAAATTTCGCTCCAAACCGGGCCAGTTGCTTTTCAAATTCTGGCGTAATGATGTGGGCGGCATCCAGGTCCCTGTCCACCGGGACCAGCAGATAAGGAAGCCCGCTTGATGCTATTTGAAGTGGAAACTTATCGAGAAGATGATCTCGGCTGAGATTCAATGCTTCGAGATATGGGATGCTTTCCTGAGGGGAAAGCATAGCCCCAAAATTACAAACGCCTTGGTCCATCTCTGCGCGATAGTGACAGTCTTGCTGGATGGTCTCGACAGGAAAGCTCTTTCTATTGAGTTGAAAAGTCCAGGAGACCTTGCGAATACCTGCCATAGTCTCTTCATGTAGAACAACTGCAGCACCTAGAACTGGGTGGCCTGCAAAGTCCAGCTCTTCTTCCATGGTGAACACCCAGGCGCGCACGGTCTGTGATCTTGCTTCCTGCAACACGAAGATGGATTCGAACTGTCGCATCTCGCGTGTGAGGTCCTGCATGACGGCGCTGGGTAGAGCTTCCCGTAGCCGAAACACTGTAACGCCGTTTCCTGAAAGCGGTTCGCTGCTGAAAACATCCACATGGTGATACTTCAAACCCAAAGGGGCACTTGCTTTTTGTGGTTCACGCATTGTCTTCTCCGAGTCTAAAAGTCCCCAGACTGACCTCCATGCGGACTTCACCCAAACAACCTTTGGAACTCACTTGCAAAAAGTCACGCAATCCGCGGTGTATCAAAATTCTGCCCAAAACTAGCACCTGCACCCCATGTGCTAGCGCATGATATAGCCCTCGATCGCTCGCAATCTGTGGCGCTCTTGCAATGTCTGGTGCACTGTCGCCTTCGGTCAGAAACCCGTGCTTCACAACCTTCGGGATGGCAAACGCACGAGCGGCGACTATCTAGTCTGCAGCAGGCCGATCGCCTCACAAACAAGATTCCGAAATCTTCCTGGCAACGGTCCACGAATGCAACATCTCAACCGAGTAGGCCAATTCGGTGTACAAGGTTTTGGAAACGCGAGTCGGAGCGCAGAGGATCGAAGCCCGGCCGCAGCAGGACACCCGGATTAAATCGATCCTCGTAACCTTTTTCAAGCCAATTCATGGCTTGGTCCTTGTCTCCGAGAGATGCGTAGACCATGGCAATTTCCGAAGTGTTCGAATGGCCGGGACCGGAGCGCGTCTTCAGTTCGCTTAGCAGTTTTAACGCTTCGCTCCTCTTACCGGATGCGGCAAAGGCGCGAGCAAGATTCGCCACGCACGTTGGACTGCTACCGGAAAGCTGGACCGCTTTTTGCAGTTCTGCGATTGCCTCGCTGTACATATGTTTGCCAAGGTATGCCTGGGCGAGTTGATTGTGTGCAAGAGCAAAATTGGTATCCATTTCGATCGTCTTGCGGCTCTGACGTATGGCCTCATCATAGGAGCGCGCCAGGACGAGGAGCTCTGCCAAATCCGCGTTGATAATGAGAGAGAGTGGATCCAAATCTTCCGCTCTTCTCATTTCGCCAATAGCTTCGTCGTATCGACCTAGGAGACTCAGGTGCCAGGCATACCAATGGTGAGCCGTTGCGTAGCTGGGGCTCAGTTCAATCGCTCGCTGGAATTCTTTCCCACCAGCCTCTAAATTCCAGTCGAAGCCGTCGAGGACGAATGCTAGTGAGTTGTGAGCTTCACCTTGCCCGCTGTCCAATTCCAGAGATTTGATCGCGGCCGCCTTCGCTTTGGGCAGTGCCTCCTTAGGCGTCATGACTGCATACTGCCAATCTCCCAAGAGAGCATAGGTGTCGGCCAAGCCGGAGTACGCCGGCGCGTATTTCGAGTCTTCTTCGATTGCCTGGTTGAAATAGGCCAAGGCGGCCTTCAACCCATCCGCCGTTCGCTTGTTCCAGAAGTAGCGACCTTTGAGGTAGGACTCGTATGCTTCCGGATTGACGGCCTTCACATCCTTCAGCGCAGCTTGTTCCCGCGGAGTCAAATTGATCCGAATTTGGTCTGCGATGGCCGCAGCCACCCTATTCTGGAGGGCTAGCGTATCGCGGAGTTCACCCTGATAGCTCTGCGACCACAAGTGCTTGTCCGTCGCGGCGTCGATTAACTGCGCGGTGATGCGAACCTGGTCGCCGGAACGGAGCACAGTGCCTTCTACCACGGCGTCCACGTTCAGCTCACGAGCGATCTGAGGCAGAGGCTTGTGCACCCCTTTGTAGACCATTACGGAGGTGCGGGAGATGACGCGCAACGCGCTGATCTGCGCCAAGTCGGTAATCAACTCGTCGGTCATGCCGTCAGCGAAGTAATTTTGCGAAGCCTCGGCGGAGAGATTCTCCAGCGGGAGCACTGCCAGGGATCGGATACCCGTTGGCATGCGGCCACGAGAACGAAGCAACCAGACGAAGAAAATCGAGAAACTCAGTGCCAGCGCCAAGCTGGCGATGATCAGACGCGTTGGCCACAGCCGACGTTTGAGGGAAACGGCCACTCTGCCGTCTTGGACCTTATGCTCCGGGTCTGTCGCCGGCAGATCTCCAAGTCCAGGTCCCGGCCTAGTTGGTCGGACTTCAGGGCCTACAACCGACACATCTGCGATGAAGCGGTAGCCACGTTTTGGAAGGGTCTCGATAAATCGCGGATTCTCAGCCGAGTCCCCTAGGGCACTCCGGAGCTTCGTGATGGCGATGTTGAGTGCCTGATCGAAATCACCAAAACTGTCGTTTGGCCAGATTCGACTGCGCAACTCTTCTCGAGTGACGACTTCCCTCGGACGCTCCAGCAATATCTCCAGCAATTTCATCGGTTGCTGCTGGACTTTGACCCTAATCCCCGATTTTCGCACTTCGCCCGACTGGAAAGAGACCTCATAAGTTCCGAATCGCACGACGGAAGTGGAGCGCAGAGGTTCCATATCGCTTCAGGGCGCGAACGGAAGTCTAGCACCTCGCGCCCGGTGTCCCGGATCAGGATATATGTCCGCGCAACTCCTTTGCTGGCAATCAATTGTCGGGCAATGCACCCAATAGGTGGGAAGAACCCTCAGTAAATTGACGCGGGACGACTTCTGCTTCAGATTGCCATCCGACAAGCGACACAATCGGTCGCGACTATTGGGGAGGAGCAAATGACACGCATTGGATTTGGCCCACGTGGTGTGGCCCGGTTCTGGACTTCATGCTCACAAGGCGATCGGCCGTCGGCAGGGTTCGAAGAGTTGGCCATGCCCCTGTTTGATTCGCTGTACAACTTTGCGCGGTGGCTCGTGCATGAGCAGAGCGACGCCGACGATCTGGTTCAGGAGACTTACTGGAAGGCTTTGCTCAATTTCAGGTCGTTTCATCCCGGTACCAATCATCCCGGTACCAATTTCCGGGCATGGATGTTTCGAATCCTGACGAACACCTTCCTGAATTCGTGCTCAAGACTCGACCGGCGCAGAGCTGTTGCGATGAACTCGGAGGAAGAGGGCCTGAACTAGCGGTGGACAGAGAGACTCCCGAAACGATCCTTATCGAGCAGCTGAACCGCCAGCTGTTGCAAGGTGCGGTCGACAAGTTGCCGGCAGATTTTCGCGAGGCCCCCTGCTTTGTGAGGTAGCGGAGATGTCGTACAGGGAAATCGCGGAAATATTGTCGATCCCGATCGGAACGATTATGTCACGACTGACCAGGGCTCGAAGGGCAGTCGTGAGTCACTTGTTGGCAATCTCGTATTGCGTCCGCGATCGAAAGGTTTCTCTCACCGCCGCAGTGCGCGAGAAGGGCTTGAGCTCCGCGCGGATGAAAGCGTGAATTAAGCCACGATCTTCAGAAAAAGGGGAAAAAACTATGGCAACCACCATCTTGGCAGGGTCTCTGAGCACACCAGTATGCGAGCTGCAATCGGCGACTGATTGGATTTTGGTCATCGCGAATGACGCTGGATTGCGGAAGGTTCTAGAGCGACTTTTTTCCTCAGAGGGGTATGGGGTCGAGGTTGTCCCAGATAGCGTGGTTGGTCTGGAAAGGCTTCGACAAAGACCATTCTCGGCGGTCATCCTCGACCTCCAGCGCCCGGGGTCTTCAAGGTGGGATCTTTGCAGGAAGATTGCGAATTCGATTTCCGGTCTGCCGCTTGTAGTTCTAAGCGCGAGCCCAGATGTTGCCGACACGGTTCTTCTGCTCGAAATGGGCGCGGACGATTACGTGACCGTGCCGTTTAGCCCAAGGGAACTCGTTGCCCGTCTGCGTGCACTCATGCGACGCGCGTCACCGGTCAGTCCAGAAAGTTCGTTCCTCTTTGAGGATGTAATCGTGGATTTTTCCGGGATGGAGATCACTCGTGGGGGCGAGAAGATCCTCGTGACCCCAAAGGAATTCAAGACGCTGGAATTCTTCACGAAGAACGCGGAGCGTGTGATCTCCCGAGATGAACTTCTCAATGATGTTTGGGGATACCAGAGCTACCCTACCACTCGAACCGTCGACAACCACATCTTGAAGTTACGGCAGAAACTGGAGGCCGACCCTGCGAACCCTTCCCATCTTCTAACAGTTCGCGGCGTGGGCTACAAGTTTGTTCGGTAATTTCTTACTGCTGCCCGACATTGCACGGGCTTGGCGCTGCGCCTCAGGCAAGCTCATAAATTTTGATTCCCTTCGATTTTTTGGGGAATAAAAGCGGCTCATCCCAGTTATCAGGTCAGAAAGGCAAGAAAACCAGGGAGCGCAAATGACAGACAAAAACAAAGATCTTATTGATCAGAATCTGCAAGACATTAACGACGACGGCGTGGACCGTCGTGGATTCCTGAAATGCATGGCCTGGGCGGGTACTGGCTTGGTCTGGACCTTAAGTGGCGGCATCCCGGCGTCTCGAGCATTCGCCAGGAGCCATGGCCAGGAGGCCAGCAAAGGTGGGGACTTCAGCTTTGTGCAGATCAGTGACAGCCACGTCGGCTTTAACAAGCCGGCCAATCCGGACGTCACAGCCACGCTGCAGACGGCAATCAATAAGATCAATGCGATGCCGCACAAACCAGATTTCATCATTCATACCGGCGATCTGAGCCAGCTCTCCAAGCCCAGCGAATTCGACACTCTGGACCAGGCATTAAAAGGAGTAGCGGCGAAACAGATCTACTTTGTCCCGGGAGAGCACGACATGCTGAGCGACAACGGTGAGCAATATCTTGAGCGCTATGGGAAGGGTACAAAGGGTGCTGGGTGGTACAGCTTTGATCACAAGGGCGTGCATTTCGTTGGTCTCGTAAATGTTGCCAATTTGAAAGCCGGTGGCATGGGATCGCTCGGTCATGAGCAACTGGAGTGGCTAGAGGACGATCTCAAGAACCGTTCCGCCAGCACTCCCATCGTGCTCTTTGCACACATTCCACTGTGGACCATCTATCCCGACTGGGGTTGGGGAACCGATGACAGTGAGCAGGCATTGTCTTATGTCAAACGCTTCGGCTCCGTGACGGTGTTGAACGGCCATATTCACCAGACCATGCAAAAGATTGAAGGAAAAGTTTCATTTCACACGGCGATGTCGACCGCCTTCCCTCAACCAGCTCCCGGAACAGCTCCCTCGGCCGGCCCCATGAAGGTACCCGCCGACCAGTTGCAGAAAGTCCTAGGCATCACTGACGTTAACTACCTCGTCAGCGGACGCAGCCTTGCAATCGTCGATTCACCACTCGGGGACTCGGGTTCGTCGGCCTCAAAGAGTGGACGCGGCCTGGCAGTAATTGGTTCCAGCATTGGCTAGACCGGTAACACCCGAGAACAAGGAAGATCAAACATTGAAGGTAAATCAGGAAAGGAAGGGACAATGACGAAAAGGAATATGTGGGTTGGAGGTTTGGCGATGCCGGTGATGGCGATGTTGCTACTGTTTGCAGGATCACCGAGCGTCAGGGCGGCTGATCAGCGCTCAGCTGCAACCGCGGAGGTCAAGATCGACAATTTCAGTTTCGGGCCGCAAACGATCACGGTACCGGTTGGAGTTACGGTTACCTGGACAAATCGTGATGACATTCCTCACACGGTGGTGAGCACCGACGGCGTGTTCAAGTCCAAGGTACGGGATACGGACGAAAAGTTCTCTTATACATTTACAAAGGCTGGGACGTATCCCTATTTTTGTTCGGTTCACCCGAAGATGACCGGGAAGGTCGTGGTGCAGTGAGGCCCTGTACTCCAGATTGGCTGGTCCCACAAAGCTCATGTTCTAAAAGCGTCGTGACCTAACATGACTGCAGACTCGTCCCAATTCGCCGGGAAGGCAGTGGCAAGGACTGATCTGGATCTCGTCCATGCCACCCAGCATGGAGATGTATCTGCTTTCGAGAAGCTCGTGGAGCGATACGATCGTAAACTCCTGCGAATAGCGGAACAAATAACGCACAATCGCGAAGATTCCCAAGACGCGGTCCAGGAGGCCTTCTTGAAGGCCTTCCAGAATGTGGACGGCTTCCGGGAATACTCACAATTCTCGACCTGGCTGATTCGTATCACCGTAAATCAGGCCCTTATGAAGCTCCGAAAGCGGCACACAACGAGAGAGGACTCTCTCGATGAAGACTTTCAGGCAGACAGAGACCTGCTTCCGCGTGAGGTCGCAGATTGGGCGCCCAACCCTGAAGAACTTTACCGGGTGTCTGAATTGCGAAAGATCCTAATCAAGGCATTGGGAGGTTTGCGCCCGGCCTTGCGAACGGTCTTTGTGCTACGGGACATTGAAGGACTCTCACTAGATCAGACGGCAGAGGTCTTGTGCCTGGGTCCAGCCGCAGTGAAGGCGCGGCTGTGGCGAGCTCGGTTGCAGCTTCGTGAACTGCTGAGCGAGTACTTCAGCAACCGCAAAGAGCCCGCGCCAGTTCCAGGCAGCCCCGAATATGTTTCGGGAAGGGCTTGACTTTGGCCTTCTTTCCTATAAAGGGCTTCCTCGGTACGGGCGCCACATTTGGGGCGGATCTTAATCTCGTGGTGCAGGTCGCAATGGGACTAGCGTTGGTTGCGGGATATCTTCTCGCGAAACGAAAACGCTTCGCAGCCCACGGAGTTTGCCAGACGACGGTGCTGCTTTTGAATCTGGGGATGATCGGGTTGGTGATGTGGCCTTCCTTCGAGCAACAAGTGAGGCCAGCGCTGCCTAAGGGTCTTCACAAATGGTACTACGCGGCCGCCACAATCCATGCGCTTTTAGGGGCGGCTGCTGAGCTTTTGGGACTCTACATTGTCATTGTCGCGGGCACTAGGGTTGTTCCGCAGTCCATGCGCTTTAGAAACTGGAAGCGGTGGATGCGGACAGAGCTAGTCCTCTGGTCGATTGTTTTGCTAACCGGCGTGGGGACCTACTACTCATGGTATGTAGCGCCATTCCGGTAGGGTGATTTTAGAGGCATCCAGGCCGATTGTAAGAAGGCCAAACTAAGATGTGTAACGCACTGGCATCTCTACATCGCAGGAATATTTCTCATCTGGCCGGCTATCAGAGAGTATCCAGATATGCAGCTAAGAAGTGGTCAACAAGAATGAATCGTAGCATCTCAAGTTAAAGAAACGCATCTTTCACATCTAGGGAGCATATATGTTAGAGGGACTGTTTCAGCCAATGCACCTGCTGGTTATTTTTGGAATTGCCCTGCTCGTGTTCGGGCCAAAAAAGCTGCCGGAGCTCGGCAAAGGAATCGGAGAAGGTATCCGTGGCTTCAAGGCAGCCATTGGCGATGGAGAGAAATCCGGCGACACAAAAACCAGCATAACCAACGATTAAGGCGTTTCCAACCGGTGAATCCTGTTCCACGCGAAAAATGCTGTTCCCGGCTCTGCAACACTTGTTCTCATTAAAGTTTCTGGTCCCGGAGATCCAACATGGCGTTATCTGGTACTAACAAGAAGCGCACTGCGGCGCGAGGTCTTGACGAAATGCGTTTCGCGTGAACATCATGCAGAAGTCTTACCGGAATGTCATCGGTTTGCCGCTAATGACCAGAGTTCCAAACTTTACGTTCTTCAAAATGACGGACGGCTACGGCGGGCACACCCAAGTGCTCGCCTTCTTCGACTGCGCACAGACACCGGGGTATCGCCGAACAAACGCGAGTGCTGAGTGTCTTGCCCCAGTTAAATCGAAAATTGAAGATGCCCGGTGCCAGACTAATCGTATTCTCACATCTGTGGGGAACATTCCCCGAGGAGGCAGTCGTGTTGGAACTCCGCCCGAACTGTGAATGCTGCGATCGTGACTTACCGCCTAATGCGAGCGACGCCCGTATATGCAGCTATGAATGCACCTTCTGTGCCACCTGCACCGACAATGTACTGCATGGCATTTGCCCAAACTGCGGCGGTAATCTTATGCCACGACCGATCCGCCCCCCAGAAAAGCTGGTCCGGCATCCCGCCTCGGCCAAGCGCGTGCTGAAGTTGGAAGGATGCCACCAAGCGGTATGAAGAGCGTCGCCTTGTGCTTCATCGCAATCTGCTCGCGTCAGCGGCGAGATAATACCGTCGATTGTTCTCGTCGCGCGGACTTGAACGATCGTGTGGGGATCGACGCTGTTACAGGGTTTTGGTTTCCCATCTTTAGTCCTAATTCTTGCCATGCATGCGGGACCGGTTGGCGAAGCTCATTTTGTCGTTGACCCGAGCGCGCCGGATCATATTGTCGGTGCGATCAGACTTTGTGGGGCCAATTCAGCACTTTGCTGCACGCCCACAGCACCACACGCAAGGATCAGGAAGGCAGTCATTTCTTAATTTCCTCATGGCAGCCCGAACAAGCTATGTGGCTGCTTCTCCGTCGATCAGTTCTGCGTAGAGTTGACGGGTGAGGTCCCGCTTGTCTTCGTATTCGCAGAGTTCTGCCTCTGTTACAACACCGAATGTTTCCCTTGCCAGGGTATCCAGTTGTGGCCTCCGCAACTGGCTTCGCTGGTTTTGCAGAACAAGAAAGTCATCTATGGTTTGCTGCTGCGCGCCAGCGCAGAAACTCTACTCGCAGTGGCCCGTAAGCCCAGGCATCTCGGCGCCGAGATCGGCTTCTTCAGTGTGTTACACACCTGGAACCAGAAACTCCAACTTCATCCCCATGTCCACTGCGTCATCCCAGCTGGTGGGCTCTCCCCCGATCACCTACGCTGGATTCGGTCTCGTCCTCGATTCTTTCTCCCCATCCACGTGCTTCGACGTGTGTTTCGCGGGAAGTTTGTCGCCGGGCTCAAGTTGGCGTTTCAGCGAGGCCAGCTACACCTTGCCGGCAATCTGGCTTCACTCACTCAACCTAAGATCTTTGCCTCCTGGCTCCGGCCGCTGTTTCGGAAAGATTGGATCATCTACTCCAAACCACCGTTCGGCGGCCCCGACTACGTACTGAACTACCTTGGCCGCTACACCCATCGCGTAGCCATCTCTAACCACCGACTGCTTTCGTTCGACGACGGCCAGGTCACCTTTCGTTGGCGCGATTCCGCTCACACCAATGAGCAGCAGCTGATGACGCTAGCGCTCGATGAGTTCCTACGCCGCTTCCTCTTGCATCTGCTTCCCAAGAGCTTTGTACGCATCCGCCACTTCGGTTTGCTCGCCAGTCGCCGCAGAGCTCAACTTCTGCCGCTCTGCTTTGCAGCACTGGACTCCGCATCAGCGCAAACCGAAATCGCAACATCCACGGCCCAAGACATCAACCCCAACTGGGTCTGTCCCAAGTGTGGCGGCTCCATGGTCATTATCGAGAGACTCACAGCCGCTCAGATCCAACTCCGTTCCCCACCCAGGGTGTCGATGGCTGCAGCATGAATTCGCAATCCCATTTCAAAAACTTCGCGCGCTTCACCGCGCCACGCCCACTTCTGTCTTGTTCACGATCGACTCGTAGCTTCACACGCCTCGTCATGACGAATGTCACCACCCTGCAGCATCCGCGAACCGCCCGATCAAATGACTCGCTCGCTCCCGCCTCCGCCGCGTCCCTCTCCGCCCACATTCAATTCCCATAGCCCCGCCGCGCCCCCCGCAAACGCGAGCGGCTTCCTTCTGACGGCTTTATCGAACGCGCGTCCCAACCTCGTTGCTCAACACTCTTCCTGCCTGCGCGCGTCCGATAAAGCACTTACGTCATACTGAAAAATGAAAAAGAGGCATTCGTAAACACGGGCCGACGTATCGGGAGTAATCTTACATAGGCTTGGTGCTGGTCAGCTTGTGAATGTTCCTACTACAGTTGGTCGGATCTGCGCGGATTGGCACGCCATAAGGTTCATCCCACGAGGACTCTTCGTACGCCATCCCGAAAACCACGGTGTTTAAGGGGTGTGCAGAATGAGCGTCATACGTTCTAGATTTGACAGCTGCGTCGGCCCGACTCACCTATTGGAGGTTTTGAGAAAT
>DASRDJ010000015.1:0-33889 GCA_035652655.1 Terriglobales bacterium | reverse complement strand
AAGCTGGCCGAAGGGATCGATGCCCTCGTGCTCGATGTGAAAACCGGCTCGGGCGCCTTCATGAAGAAGGAAGAAGATGCGGTCTACCTCGCTGAACTAATGGTCGCGACAGGCGAGCGGATGGGCAAGAAGATGGCCGCGCTGATCACCGACATGGATCAGCCTCTCGGCCGCTATGTGGGCAACGCCCTCGAAGTCGTCGAAGTTCTCGAAGTGTTGCGTGGTGAAGGCCCTGCCGATCTGCGCGATCTGTGCCATGAGCTCACGGCGTGGATGTTCCTGCTCGGCGATCGCGTTCGCACAGTTGACGAAGGCAAGCAGCTGTCCGAGAAGCTGATTCGCTCGGGCGAAGCACTGAACAAGTTTCGCGAGATGGTGAAGCTGCAAGACGGTGATGCGCGGGCCATCGACGATCCCACTCGCCTTCCCCGAGCCAAAAATAAAGTCGATGTGCTCAGTCCGCGTGCGGGTTACGTGCAGTCAATCCAATGCGAGCGCGCGGGCACGGCCTGCGTCATTCTGGGCGGAGGACGCGAACGCAAGGAAGACTCGGTCGATCCCGCGGTAGGTTTTGTCCTGCACAAGAAAGTGGGAGACGCCGTCGCGTCCAGCGATCCGCTTTGCACCATCCACTACAACTCCGAAGCTCTAGCCACTCGTGCCAAAACACTTCTGCTTGAAAGCTTCACAATCGGCGACAAGGCGCCCGCAACGCAGCGGCCGCTGGTTCATCGCGCCATCAGCAAGTCCGGGGAGAAAAAATAAATGGGACGATTCACCGGAATTCTCGGCCTGCTCGCTATGCTTGGTCTGGCCTATGCATTCTCGACCAACCGCCGCGCAATTCGTCTGAAGACCGTCGCCTGGGGACTGGGATTGCAGATTGTTTTCGCGATCTTCGTCCTGAAAGTCGAATTCGGGCGATGGCTTTTCCAGCAAGCTGGCGACGGGGTAAATCATCTCTTGAGCTACTCCTTCGAAGGTTCCAAGTTCGTATTCGGGGAACTCGGCAAGCAAGGCTCCTCGATGGGATTCTTCTTCGCCTTTCAAGTGCTGCCCACCATCATCTTCATCGCCGCATTTTTCGCGGTCCTCTATCACTTCGGCGTAATGCAGGTCATCATCAAGATATTCGCGTGGGTCATGACGCGCGTGATGGGCGCGAGTGGCGCCGAATCCCTCAACGTCGCGGCCAGCATTTTCATGGGACAAACCGAGGCGCCCCTAACGATCCGTCCGTTTCTTCCCGACCTCACTAAATCCGAACTCATGACGGTGATGACCAGTGGCATGGCGCACGTTTCGGGCGGAATCATGGCGGCTTACATCGCGTTCGGCATCGATCCGAAACATCTGCTGAGCGCGGTCATCATGACGGCGCCCGGAACCCTGCTGATGGCCAAGATGCTGGTACCCGAGACTGAACAACCAAAGACCGCCGGTCGAGTGGTGATGAGCGAGGATGAAGTTGCCGCAGAGAAAAACGAGAATCTCCTCGGTGCAATTTCTCGCGGCACCACCGATGGGCTGCATCTTTCTCTAAACATCGCCGCCATGTTGATTTCGTTTCTCGCCCTGATCGCGCTCGCCGACGGCTTGCTGGGTTGGACACATAACCATCTCTTGCAAGTGGGGATGAGGTGGTTCCCGGCGAGCATGGAGCAAATCTTCGGAGTGCTGTTTGCTCCGATCGCATGGCTGATCGGCATCCCCTGGCACGATTGCCCCATCATCGGAAATCTGTTGGGTACCCGCATGGTTCTGAATGAACTGGTCGCGTTTTCTATGCTGGGGCCACAACGAGCCGCACTGGATCCCCGCTCGTTCACCATCGCAACCTTCGCGCTGTGCGGCTTCGCGAATCTGAGTTCCATCGGCATCCAGATCGGCGGGATCGGCGCGCTGGCTCCGAATCGCAAAGGTGACCTCGCGCGCCTGGGCGTGCGCGCCATGCTGGCCGGAACAATGGCCAACCTGATGTCAGCCTCAATCGCCGGCCTCCTGTATTAAGTATTAAGTCGATGGAGCGACGGGCGTCCTCGCCCGGCCTGCAGAGACCTGGCCAAGCCGCAGCCGCACGGAAGGTGGCGAGCCGTGAGCCCAGCCTAGCGACGTGCCTCCTCCGGGCTTCTGTACAACTCACCCCCATTCGTACGAGAATGAACCCCAAGCCCGTCATCCGCACACCATCCGGCGGATGACCGTGGGGGAACAACCGCTTGTACTTCAGGCCCAGGACGCTCAGTGAGACAACTGATACCCTATCGCGCCATGGTGGACAGATTCTGTCGGGTGGTACCGACTTCTTCCCTGCCCTCGGGGACCGTCCCATATCGAGCCCGGTCGTGGACATCTCGGGGGTTTCGGAGCTGCGCGGGATTTCTTTCCATGACAATGAGATTCGCATCGGCGGCCTGACCACCTGGACCGACGTCCTCCACGCACCGCTTCCCCGCTGCTTCGACGCGCTCAAGGCTGCTGCACGGGAAGTGGGCTCAATTCAAATTCAGAATCGCGGAACGGTAGCCGGCAACCTCTGCAACGCATCGCCCGCCGCCGACGGAGTGCCTCCGCTGCTCGCACTCGACGCCGAGGTTGAACTCGCATCGCAATCAGGAGTGCGCAGAATTCCTTTGGCGCACTTTCTGGTCGGCAACCGAAAAACCCTCCGCCGCGCGGACGAAGTTCTCTCCGTAGTGGCCGTTCCGCGCTCACTCGACAATGCCCGCTCAGCCTTCCTGAAGCTCGGGTCTCGGCGGTACCTTGTGATCTCTATCGTTATGGTGGCAGCGATCTTAGACACAGACGCAGAGGGTCAAATCAAGCAGGCTCGTGTGGCCGTTGGTTCTTGCTCCGCAGCAGCGCAACGCCTGCTCGAGCTCGAGCGGTATCTCTTGAACATGAAAGCCGCACGCGGATTCACCGATCCGCTTTCGCCTGGACATCTGTCAGTTCTGTCCCCGATCGACGACGTACGCGCCACCGCCGACTATCGTCGCGACGCCGCTCTCACATTGGTTAAGCGCGCGCTCGAAGCTTGCGTGGAGGAGCGCTAGGCCATGCTGGCCACTCCTCCAATCCCACATGACCTGCAATCTTCCTTGACCTTTAGTGTGAATGGAAGACTGGTGACGGTTACAACGTCGCTGGCTCGCCGCCTGTCGCGCGTCTTGCGTGATGATCTCGGACTGACGGGAACGAAAGTCGGCTGCGACGCCGGCGACTGCGGCGCCTGCACAATCCTCCTCGACGGAGAACCTGTCTGTGCCTGCCTGGTACCGGCCGCGCAGGCAGAAGGCCACGAGATCACGACGGTGGAAGGACTCGCGCAGCGTCCTCCAGTCTTCGACAAGCTCCAGAAGAGCTTCCTGCACCATGGCGCCGCCCAGTGCGGTGCGTGCACGCCCGGCATGCTAATCGCAGCGACCGCGCTGCTCGAGAAGAACCAGCACCCGAACGAGGGCGAAGTCATGGACGCTCTGGGTGGCGTCCTCTGCCGCTGCACAGGATACCGAAAGATCATCACGGCGGTGTGCGAAGCCAGCCACGACTCCTCTCTGGAGGACTCGCCAGCGCAAGGCTGCGCGGTCGGCGCCCGCCTGGTTCGCCTGGATGGTCAACGCAAAGTCGACGGAACAGAAATCTACGGCGCAGACGAAACTCCAACGGAAGTCCTGACCGTCCGCGCCATTCGTTGTCCCCATCACCGCGCAAAATTCGAGTTGGGCGATCTGAAGGAGTTTGTGGAAAGTCATCCCGGCATCTCGGCCGTGTTCACAGCAAAAGATGTTCCCGGTCACAACTGCTACGGCGTGATTCCGAAGTTTGCCGACCAGCCCGTCTTCGCCGAAACCGAAGCCCGCTTCCGCGGAGAAGCGGTCGCCATGGTCGTTGGCGAAGAAGCCGCAGTCGAGAATCTCGATCTCGACAGCTTTCCAGTAACCTGGCACGAACTCCCTCCGATCAAGACCATTGACGCCGCTCTAGCAAAAGGTGCTGACCAAATTCACTCCGATCGCCCCGACAACATTCTGACCGGAGGCCGAGTCGTTCGTGGTGACGTTGACCGCGCTCTCGCCGAAAGTGACATCGTGGTCGAAGACAGCTACGAAACCGGCTTCGTAGAGCACGCGTACATCGAGCCCGAGGCTGGTTTCGCGCGGCGCCTGGGCGACACGGTCGAGGTGCAGGCCTGCACGCAGTCTCCCTACATGGACCGCGCCGACATCGCCAAGATTCTCGGCACTGCCCCCGAAGCCGTGCGAATCATTCCCACAGCAGTAGGCGGAGGCTTCGGTTCGAAGCTCGATCTTTCCGTGCAGCCATTCGTGGCGCTCGCCGCGTGGCACCTGAATCGCCCGGCGAGAATGGTTTATTCGCGCAACGAATCGATTCTCTCGACAACCAAGCGGCATCCGGCCAGCATGCACTTGCGGGCGGGCGCAACCCGCGATGGAAAACTGCTTGCGCTCGATTTCACCGCCGACTTCAACACCGGTGCCTACTCTTCCTGGGGACCCACCGTCGCCGCTCGCGTTCCAGTGCA
The DNA here is from genome assembly GCA_035652655.1 of Terriglobales bacterium. Classification (GTDB taxonomy): domain Bacteria; phylum Acidobacteriota; class Terriglobia; order Terriglobales; family Acidobacteriaceae; genus Gp1-AA133. Next base: position 29,343 of record DASRDJ010000015.1, on the reverse strand, counting down.
CGCCTCCGGTCCGTATAAGGTGGCACACTACCGCGCCATCACCCGTGCCATACACACGCACCTCGTTCCTGCCGGGGCCTTCCGGGGATTCGGCGTCCCGCAGACCGCCATCGCGCAAGAACAGGTCTATGACGACCTTGCCGACCGTTGCGGCATCGACCGTCTGGAGTTTCGCATCCTGAACGCCCTCGAGGATGACTCGCCCACTGTCACCGGACAAGTGTTGGGAGAAGGCGTCGGCATTCGCGCCTGCTTCGAAGCGTTGCGGCCGAGATGGAAAGTGGCCCGCGAAGAATCGGCCAAGTCCAATGCCAAAACTAAAGACTCGATCCGACGCGGCGTGGGCGCCGCTGGCATGTGGTACGGCTGCGGCAACACGTCTCTTCCGAACCCCTCGACGGTCCGCATCGGCCTCAAGCCCGAGGGCCGCATCGCACTACATCAGGGCGCGGTTGACATCGGCCAAGGCTCGAATACCATCGTCACGCAAATCTGTGCCGACGCCATGCAGGTCCCTATCGCGCAGTTCGATCTCGTTTCCGGAGACACTGCCATCACGCCCGACTGCGGGAAGACGTCAGCTTCGCGCCAGACATTCGTCACCGGCAAAGCCGCCGCACTGGCAGGAGCGAAACTTCGCGCCGCCATCCTGAATCTTCTGGACGCACAAGAATCCGCGACCCTGACACTTGGCGAAGGCTGCGTGAAAGTGAAAGACCAACGCGGGGAACGCGCGCTCGATCTGAGTGGCCGTATGCTTGATGACCTGGGATACGTTCTCACCGCCGAAGCCACTTTCGATCCGCCCACGAAACCGCTCGACGAAAACGGCCAAGGCATCCCGTATGCGGTCTACGGATTCGGCGCCCACCTCGCGGAAATCGAAGTCGACACCGAACTCGGCACGGTCAAAGTCCTCAAGATCACAGCCGCTCACGACGTGGGCCGCGCCATCAATCCAACACTGATCGAAGGCCAGATTGAAGGCGGTGCCGCGCAAGGACTCGGCCATGCGCTCATGGAAGAATTCTTCCCCGGCAAGGGCGAGAACCTGCACGACTACCTCATCCCTTCCGCTGGAGACATGCCGCCCGTCGAATCGATCCTGATCGAAGATCCATCGCCCATCGGCCCATTCGGCGCGAAAGGCATCGGCGAACAAGCAGTCATCCCTACCGCCCCTGCCATTTTGAATGCGATACATGACGCTATTGGAGTCCGCATCCACCGGATCCCAGCAACTCCGGACCGCATCCGCGCCGCCATCCTCGCGCAGCGCGCGAAGGACACCTCCCGTGCCTGACTCCGACGCCATCCGCTGCGACGCCTGCCCCGTGCTTTGCTATATCAAGCCGGGCCGGCTCGGAGCCTGCGACCGCTACGGCAATCGCGACGGCCAACTGGTTCGCGTCGATCCGCACGTAGTGCTCGACCGCGCCCTCGAACGCGGCAAGTCGATCGTTCCCTTCCTCGGTCGCGAACAAGACTGGGACGGCAACATCGTTGGATCGCCGCAAACGTTCGTGACCGCAATCGGCGCCGGCACAACTTATCCCGACTACAAGCCCGCGCCATTCATCATCTCCTCCGAAGTCGAAGGCGTGAACATGGTCACGGTCGTCACCGAAGGCATCTTCAGCTACTGCGGCGTGAAGGTGAAGATCGACACCGACCGCCACCTCGGACCGGAGTGCAACCTGGTCCGCGCCCAAGGCGAACCCGTCGGACACGTGACCACCAGTGAATACGGATCGCAGATGCTCTCTCTAGGCGGCGTTCGTCATCTGACCGGCGGGAGTCGCCAAGAAGGCACCGCCACCTGCGACGCCCTGCTGAACCTTTGCAATGGAAAAGCTGTTGAGCTGACCGTGGACGAGGGTGCATCCGTAATCGTGCAGGCCGGCAAGCCGCCGGTCATCGACAACGTTCGCGAAGAACGCATGCGCGTGGGTTGCGGCTCCGCCACCATCGGGATGTTCGCCAAGCAATGGTTCGGCAAGGTGGACGACGTAGTCGTCGTCGACGACCACATCACCGGCGTCCTTTCGGAACACCAAGCAGGAAAGCTGCTGGGAGTTCCAGAAACCGGCATCAAGATCAAAGGACGCCGCTCGACGCCCGGGCGTTACTTTCAAGTTGCGGAACCGGGCACAGCATGGGGTGGCACCAACATCGAAGACCCGCTCACCATCCTGCAACCCTTCAAACCAAAAATCTCATGGCCGGGATTGCGCCTCCTGATGGTCAGCACCACGGGCGAGCACCACGCGTACTTCGAACTCGACGAAGGATTGAAACCCGTGGCTCGTGAACTCCCCGGCGAACTCCGCGAATCCGTCGCCCGCATCAAGGAAAACTGCGAGCCCGCGATGTGCTCGGTGATTTTCATGGGCGGCGCCGGAGGCTCCCTGCGCGCCGGCGTCACCGAAAATCCGGTACGCCTGACCAACTCCGTGCGCGAGGCCCTCACACGCGTCACGTGCGGCGGCGCCCCCGTCTACATCTGGCCCGGCGGCGGAATCACTTTCATGGTCGACGTAAGCCGGATGCCTGAGAATGCATTCGGCTACGTACCCACGCCCGCGCTGGTGGCGCCGATCGAATTCACTCTCAAGCTCCAGGACTATGCCGACCTCGGCGGTTACATGGATCACGTCCGCCCCTTGAGTTCGATCGCGCCTGACGATGGACGCCGGCACGTCCCCGCGCGCGCCGAAAACCCGTGGCCCATCTCGCCCGCAAAGCGCGGCCAGCCATGAAGAACCGCGCACAGATTCGTTTCCTGCCCGATGGACGCCGCCTGCATCTGCACGACGGCCCGATCGACATCGTCCTCGAAGCATTCGGCCCGCCTACCGGGATTGAAGCCGCCTACCGAGCAGCCGCTGATCGATTCGTCACCGTGCTCGACGAACTTTGTGCGGAGTTGCCGAATCTTAGGACCCAAGCCGGACCGCATGCCCCGCATCTAACGGGGGCAGTAGCAAAGCGAATGGCAGCCGCCGTCACGCCCTACGCCGACCGCTGGTTCATCACTCCTATGGCGGCCGTAGCAGGCGCCGTCGCTGAAGAGGTTCTCGCAGCCATGACCAGCGCCGCGCACTTGGACCGCGCCTACGTGAACGACGGTGGCGATATCGCCCTGCACTTGGACCGCGGACACTTCGTAGCCGGCATGATCGACGACCCCGAAGGCGGATCGTTGTTCGGCTCTGCTCTGCTGGAAGCGAGCCAGCCGGTACGCGGGATTGCCACCAGCGGCTGGCGCGGGCGCAGCTTCTCGCTCGGCATCGCGGATGCAGTCACCGTGCTGGCCGATCGTGCCGCGATGGCCGATGTTGCGGCCACCATCATTGCGAACGCCGTCGATCTGCCGGACCATCCCAACATCCAGCGCGTACCAGCCCGCGACCTCGCGCCCGACAACGATCTCGGCGATCGCCTCGTTACGCAACGAGTGGGGCCACTAGAATCGCACGATGTCGATCACGCCCTCACCGCCGGAGTGACGACTGCAACGACGCTGCTCGTCGAAGGTCTGATTCGCGCCGCCGCGTTGCATCTGTGCGGGCAGACGCGTATGGTGGGCGGTCTTCTGCAGTTGAGCTCGCAGGAAGGAACATCCGGAGATCGGGGTCTGGTCCATGCCTGAAGTGGCAGTTCGCAAAAAGCTGACGGCCGTCGAAGAAATCTTCCATGAAGGCGGGCCCCCTTCCGCCACACCCCTCCGCCGCGCCGTGGCGCTCGCCGTCATTCACAATCCCTACGCAGGCACCTACGTTCCCGACATCGCCGGCTTCATGGACGATCTGAAACCCCTCGGTCTCGAGATGGCAAAGTCCCTCGTTGCCGCGCTGGGTGGCGATGCCAAGGCAGTCGAAAGCTACGGCAAAGGTGCCATCGTTGGCAGCGCGGGAGAACTCGAGCACGGAGCCCTCTGGCACGTACCGGGCGGCTACGCCATGCGTGAAGTGCTGGGCGGCGCCAAGGCCATTGTCGCTTCGACCAAGAAAGTCGGCGGTCCGGGCACGCGCCTCGATGTCCCCATCACCCACATCAACGCTTCTTACGTGCGCAGTCACTTCGACGCCATCGAAGTCGGTTTGGCCGATGCTCCCCGCACCGACGAAATTCTGCTCGCTCTGGTGATGACGACGGGCCCTCGCATCCATGCGCGGGTGGGCGGGCTTAAGGCATCCGAAATCAAAGGAGAGGACGGGCTGCGATGAAGGCCAACATCCGCAAGATCGCGGTTTTTCTGGAGGAAACGCAGTCCGAGATGGGACGTCCGATAAATCCTCCCACCCGACGCGCAGCCGCCGTCGCCGTCATTGAGAATCCATATGCAGGAAAGTACGTCGAGGATCTATCGGCGTTGATGACCATCGGCGAAGAACTCGGCGAACTGCTCACGCAAAGAGCTGTCGCCGCGCTAGGCATTCCTGGCAACAGCGCGGAAAGCTACGGCAAAGCAGCCGCCGTCGGAGAAAACGGCGAACTCGAACACGCGGCTGCAATCCTGCACCCCAAGCTGGGCACGCCAGTCAGAAAAGTTCTAGGCAAAGGCGCCGCCCTGATCCCGTCATCCAAAAAACGCGGCGGACTCGGCGTCCCTCTGGACATTCCGCTGGGTCACAAAGATGCCGCCTTCGTGCGCAGCCACTTCGACGGCATGGAAGTCCGCATCAACGACGCACCTCGAGCCAACGAAATCATGGTGGCAGTCGCGGTCACCGACAGCGGTCGCCCGCTCCCCCGAGTCGGCGGCCTGACCAAAGATCAAATCAAAGGTGAAGACGGCCTGCGCTGAAGCAAGGTCGAATAGTGGCCGCCGGTCCCATGCGTTGACCGCTGTCACGCGATGGAGTCCCGACGTCTTGATGGCGCACACCTTCCAGCGCGGCCCTAGCCAGAACGTAGCGCCAGCGTCCCGCCAGCAGTCGCGAGGGCGTCCTCGCCCTCGCCCCGCTCACGCATGAGTTTCGTACCGGCCAGTCCCCAGTCGCGCAGCGACGCCAGATGAAAGCCCCGCACGCAAGTGCGGGGAATTAGCGCCTCAAAACCACGAGTCCCCTTTAGGGGACGACACCCCGGCCCACCCTCTACACAATCTCCGGAACCTGCGTCGCCGGAGGCGTATTCCGACTTCGCTGCGCCGCCACAACTCCATCGATCATGACCATCCCAATCCCCGGCAAGTCCCCCGCCTGAATGCTCTTCAACAGTGTCGCGCCGGCAGAACGTTGCGCCTTGTCCATAAAGACAAACGTCGCATCGCGCCCCGGAGCAATCAACCCGCAATTCAGGTTGCGGATCTTCGCCGTGTTCCCCGTAGCGAAACAAATCGCCACCTCCGCCGGAACATCTCCCAGGGACGACAACAACGAAATGAGCCGCACAATCCCCAGCGGCTGCACCCCCGAACCCGCCGGCGAATCCGTTCCCAAAATCACCCGTTGCAATTGCTGCAACTCGCCCGCCGTACGCAAAGCCAGCAGCCCCGCCCGCTCATTCCCGTTGTGCACAATTTCAATCGCGCGCGGCGACTTCTCGCATAACGTCGTAATCTGGTCGTCGGGAAGCGCCGTGTGGCCGCCGTTGATGTGACCAATCACATCGGCATCAGCCGCCAGCACAATATCTTTATCGATCAAGCTCGACCCCGGTATCGACGGCCCACCGGTATGAATCGTGCTCTGGATGCCGTGTTTCCTTGCCCACGCCACCATCTGCCGCGCCGTCGCTCCATCTTTCACGCTGCCCAGCCCCACTTCCCCAAGCATGGTCACGCCCGCAGCCGCGAGATCCTTGAAATCCTCCTCCACCATCCCTTGCTCGATGACCGGAGCGCCGGCATGAATTCGTACGCCCCCCGGCCGGAACGCCTGGAAAGCCCGCTGCGCGAAAATCGCCATGGCCTTCAGCCCGACCACATCCTTCGGGCGCCCCGGCGTGTGCACTTCGCCGGCCGAAATCATCGACGTCACGCCGCCATGCAGGTAGCTGTCGATCCATCCCAGTTGGTTCTGCCGCGGAGTCCAATCTCCGGCCACCGGATGCACGTGGCTGTCGATCAACCCCGGGGCCACCGTGACTCCCCGCGCGTCAACCACGAGCGTCGCACCTTCCGTATCGACATCTTTTTGCTTCCCGACCGCCGCAATCTTCCCATCCACTGCAACGATCGTGTCGGCGTCGAGAATCGGCTGATTCAAGTCGCCGCTCAGCATCAATCCGACATTGCGCACGACTACGCGCGTTTGCATCTTCGCCTTCGAAGATTCTTCCTGGGCCATCGTTCTATCGCTCCTCGCGACGCCACCGTCGCTCGCTTGTCACCCCTCACCCAAGCTGTATAAGCTGGATGAACGCACTGCTAGCTACTCAAACGGAGATGGCATGGTACCTCTGGATCTGGTTTTGTGGGAAGTGGACACGCAGGCCGACTTCATGTTGCCCGGTGGCAAACTCTATGTGCCTGGCGCCGAGAAACTGCTTCCGAACATCGCGAAACTCACGGCTGCCGCGCACAACAAACATGTCTTCCTCGTTTCGCACGGCTGCTTCCACTCGCCCGACGATCCGGAGTTCCAGACGTTCCCTCCCCACTGCGTGAAAGGTACGCAAGGCAGCGAGTTCGTCACCGAGGCCCTCACCGACGACCTCACCCGCGTACCCAACAAGACTCAGGAATTCCCCAACGACGTTCTGCAGCACAAGCAGGTCCTGCTGGAAAAAGAGACGCTCGACATCTTCGAGAGTTCCCACGCCGACAAGCTCGTCTCGCATTTTCCGAAACATGCCGAGTTCTTGATCTTCGGAGTTGTAACCGAATACTGTGTCCGCTTGGCCGCCAAAGGCCTGCTCGAACGAGGACGGAAAGTTTCCATCATCACCGACGCCATCGAGACGCTGAATCCTGCCGAGGGACGCAAGACGTTGGCCGAACTCGAGGCCATGGGCGCAAAGCTGACGACCACCAACGAAGTATTGTCCAGGATCCACCACCGCGCTGCCTGAGCGCCCGAAATAACGTGCAAACTTCCTTGCGGATGGCTGCTAGATACACGTATGATGCAGCGGTTTATGGCTACGAAGAATGCAACCCCAAAATCCGGGCTGCGCCAGAAGGCGCAACTGATGTCGGCTTCCGAAATCGAGCGCACTCTGGTGCGCCTGGCCCACGAAATCGCCGAAAAGAATAACGGCGTGGAAGGTCTCGGCTTGGTCGGCATCCGCCGCCGAGGAGTTCCTATCGCCGAGCGCCTGGGCAAAATCATCCAGCGCATGGAAGACGTTCCCATCCCGGTGGGCACGCTCGACATCACGTTCTATCGCGACGACCTCTCTACCCTTGGCCCCAAGCCCGTAGTCCAGAAATCCGAAGTCGGCTTCGACATCAAAGACAAGAATATCGTCTTGGTCGACGACGTCCTGTTCACCGGCCGCACCATTCGCGCAGCACTCGACGCGCTGTTCTCCCACGGCCGACCCCGCCGCGTGCAACTCTGCGTTCTGATCGATCGCGGCCACCGCGAATTGCCGATCGAAGCCGCCTTCATCGGCCGAGTCGTGCAAACCTCGATGAACGAAGTAATCGAAGTCAAGCTGACCGAAATCGATAACGCAGAAAAAGTCCTTCTAATGGAAAAGTAAGTCTGTGTAGCGCCGGCGTCTCGCCCTCAGCGGCGAAAACGAGCACACCGATTCAGTACTTAGCTTCTCTAACAGTCCAAACTTTGCATTTCATCTCACCTCCCATTAATCTCCTCCGCATGAACTTCCGTCCGACCAAATTGATTCCACTCGCAATCTTGGTTCTGTCCCTCAACATCCCGTCGGCTTGGTCCCAATCACCAAAAGAAAAAGTCGACCTGCTCGTTACCGGCGGAACTGTCGTCACCATGAACGAAGGCCGGACCATCCTCGACGATGGCGCCCTGGCCATCAAAGGCGACTCCATTGTGGCGGTCGGATCGCGCGCCGAAATCGAAGCAAAATATTCCGCGTCCGACACTCTAAACGCATCCGGCAAACTCGTCCTTCCCGGCTTCATCAACGGCCACACGCACGTCCCCATGACGCTTTTCCGCGGCGTCCACGACGACGTCACGCTCGACGACTGGCTCCGCAAGTACATATTCCCCGCCGAAGCCAAGAACGTCACCGAAGAATTCGTCCGCTGGGGAACTCGCCTGGCTGCGGCCGAACAGATTCGTGCCGGCGTAACGACTTACGCCGACATGTATTACTTCGAAGACGCGGTCGCTGAGGAAACCAAGGCCGCTGGCATGCGCGGCGTGCTCGGTGAGACCTTCATTGACTTCCCCGCCCCTGACAACAAGAATGAAGCCGCGATGCTCACGTACACCGATGCGTTCCTGAAAAAATGGCAAGGCGATCCGCTCATTCACGCCTCAGTCGCGCCGCACTCGATCTACACCTGCTCCAAAAAGACTCTGGAAGACACCTCTGCGCTCGCCCGCAAATATCACGCGCCGATCCTGATCCACGTTTCTGAAATGAAAAAAGAATGGGACGACTCGCAGAAACAGAACGGCATGTCTCCCGTGCAGTATCTCGACAAAGTCGGAGTGCTCGGTCCGGACGTGGTCGCGGCTCATTGCATCTTCGTCGACGCCACCGACCGCAAGACGCTCGCCGACCGCCACGTGGGCTGCGTACACAATCCCTCCAGCAACATGATGCTGGCCAGCGGTGTCTCGCCCGTGCCTGAAATGCGTGCTGCCGGAGTCGCGGTTGGCCTCGGCACAGATGGGCCCGCAGGCAGCAACAACGATCTCGACATCATGGAAGAAATGGATTTGGCTGCTAAGCTCGCGAAAATCACCAAGGGCGATCCGCTAGCCCTGAACGCCAAGGCCACCGTCGAAATGGCCACCATCGATGGCGCCCGCGCCCTGCACATGGAAAAGGAAATCGGATCGCTCGAAGCCGGCAAGAAAGCCGACCTTGTCCTGCTCGACCTCGACAAGCCCAACGCAGTTCCGATGTACGAGGTCTACGCCCAGATCGCGTACGCGTTGAAAGGAAGTGATGTCTCGACCGTCATCATTGGCGGAAAGCCAGTAATGCGCGACCACAAGCTTCTAACCGTCAACGAAGCAGAGGCCGTTGCCAAAGCTCAGGAATACAAAAAGAAGATCGCGGCATCACTAGGCATGGAATAAAACAGTACGAGGTGAGACGCCCACGATTTTCAATTGACACAACGGCTGCCCCACCCTTCGCGGTGTTCGAAGGGTGGGAAGCACGAACCTAAACTTCGGCACGAAAGGCAGCCCTTGATCCGATCGGCATAGAAAATGATCAATCCGCCAGTTCTACAGGGAGCGAATTTTCCACCACATCTGCCGTAACATTCCCAGCAGCAGTTCCGCATCCGCACCGTCGAGTTTCAACCTGCGAACCAAACGACGAATCTTTGCTCTCGTCGCGTCAGAAGCGTTCTTTCCCAAATAGCCGCTGTCACGGAGTGTCTCTACCAGGATCTCAGTCAAGCGCTCCAGTTCGATCGCTCTGGCAGACTTCGGCTTTGCCGCGACGGATGCAACGCGTCCTCCCCGAATCAACTCATAAAGACACACCGCCACCGCCTGCCCCAGATTCATCGAAGGATGCGCTTCCCGCGTGGGAATGTGCATCAACCAATGGCAATGACTGAGATCGTCATTCGATAACCCAACCTTCTCCGAGCCAAACAACAACGCAACGCGCGCAGAAGCAAGCGCCTTGCGGATACGCAGGCCGCCGTCCTCCAACCGGTAAAGCGGCTGATGCAGCTCTCGATTGCGCAGCGTCGTTGTGCCCACAACGAGTGAACAATCGCCCACTGCTTCCGCCAGACCCGGAAACTCTTCCGCGCCCTTCATCACTGCAGAGGCTCCCACGGCAGACCGCGCGTCACGAAAGGCCACGTCGTACGGATTCACCACCCGCAAATTAAGAAACCCAAAGTTGCTCATGGCACGAGCGGCCGCACCCATGTTCAGCGGATTGCGCGTGGCCACCAGAACCACGCGCAGTCGGTCGAGTTCAGTATCTTTAGCCAAGGCGTGTGTGGGGCGGACACTCTTGTCCGCGAGGGCGTGCCACAATTCTACGACGCGAGATTCCCAAGCCGATGTGTTAACGTGACCAGTCGCATCGCACACCCGGGCCACGTATCGTTGGATGACATCCCCGATCCCAAATGAACGTGAACGAAATCACGATTGCCTCCGCGAACAATCCGCGTGAACTCCTCGCAACTCTCACTGCCAAATTCGATCCTGCCCTGCTCCTGATTCTGGCTCTCCCTTGGGTTGTCCTCTATTTCGATACCACTTGGCTCTTCGCCTACCCGACCAGTTCCTTCGGATTCATTGACCCGTGGATGTATTTCGGCTTCTTTTTCGACCTCACGCAGCACATTCGCACTTTCAAAGGCGCCTACTTCACGACACGCCTGACCTGGACCGTCCCTGGCGCCGTTGTGTACCACTTATTCTCCCCGATAGTTGCGACTTATGTTCTGCATCTGCTGGTTTTCTACGCATCGATCCTGCCGCTTTATCTGACCCTGAAAGTAACCGTCAGCCGGCCGGCGGCGCTGCTCACGACCACAATGACGGCGTTCCACTCCTACTTTTTGTGGAGCGTCGGCTGGCCTTACATCGATGGCGCCGGCAACATGTACGTCCTGCTCACGCTCGCCTGCCTGGCGTTTGCCGCCCGTTCCGATTACCCCAAGTGGTGGCTGGTGGCTGCGGGAGCGGTCGCCGCGAAGACGGTGTACTGCCAGTTCTTCCTGATCTCATTTGCTCCATTAATTTTTGGCTTCTACTACTTCGCTCGGCCGCAGATGGGCCATCTCCGGGCCAATGGAGAGTGGAAGCCCTTTGCCTGGGGATTCGCTTGCGTCACCGTGCTCTACGGCCTCTTCAACATGGCCATCAACGGCCGTTTTCTCTTCTTCATCAACTCAGTGGGAATGGCTGCGAAAATTGTCATCCATCGCAATCCCTACAACGATTCCACCTACGGCTGGATTACAGGGGCAACGTGGCTGATCGTCCCCGCACTCGCCACAGTGGGCGCAATCGTGTGCGTCTCACGACGGCGAAGCCTGCTGTCGATCCCGAACGCCGAGTTCCTTTTGTTCTGGCAACGATACCTCATACTCAACGTTGTGATCATGATCTTCTGGCAGTTAATCGGCCAGCCCGTTTTGCAACTCCCGACCTATGCGAGCTACCTCATGCCGGCGGTCTTCCTGGCCCTCGGCTCGCAGATCGCCATCGTCACTAACAGGCTCAGCAAACTGGGCATTGCCATCGTCTACGCGGCAGTCTTCCTCGCTGGCGTCTTACCATTCGTCCCGCGGATGGATCTGCGCCAGCTAACCGCGCACCCGATGCTTCTCCCATTCACCATCGGCGCAATCGCACTCGTAACAATCGGAAGGCAGATCAGGTACCTCGGCGCCATCGCGATCGTGGTGCTAGGCCTCGGCCTTGGTATCCTCAACGCCGCCACCAGCACTCGGACATGGAATCACGGCTCTCTACCCCACGACGACGCCTCCCAAAAATCCGCGCTGCTCGCCATCGTCGACAGCATCCACACCGTTCAGTCCCTCGACCCCAAAGGCAATCTCTTCTTCTGGTACGACGGAGAATCGCGCCTCGGTCGACTCTATCGCGACGTTGCATCCACCTACCTCTGGGCCTACCGCCTGCAAAGCGAGGCCTTCCCCGATCCGGGCCCCAAAGCGCCGCCCACCGATCGCCGCATTCTGATTCTCACGGAAGATCCCAGTTCAGCCCTCAAGGCCGCGAACCATTCGCTCGCAAAACTAGGCCTGACCGCGAACTTCCTCGCACAACGCAAAATTCAGGAGGGTCCCTTCGCCTGGGACATGATAGAAATCCAGATAGCGCGATCATCTCAAAACAACTGACGCTGCAAGCAACACAAGAACTCCAATCATGGACTGGCAAGCCCTCATCCTCACGCTCAAACTCGATCTGGTGGTCTGCGCCCTACTAGTGCTGATCGGCGTCCCACTTGCCTTCTGGCTCGCATTCTGGCAGTGGCGCTGGAAGTTCCTGGTCGAGGCCGTCGTAGCCCTGCCGCTCGTGCTGCCGCCGACGGTGCTCGGCTTCTACATTCTGCTCGCACTTGGCCCGCACAGCCCCTTCGGAAAAATCTATGAGCGCCTCCGCGGACACGGCCTGCCCTTCACTTTCGAAGGACTCGCAGTCGCCTCCGTCATCTACAGCCTGCCCTTCATGGTGCAGCCCGTTTTGGCAGCATTCACATCCGTCGATCCCAAGCTCATCTCTGCGTCGGCCGTGCTCGGCGCTTCGCGCGTACGCACTTTCCTTAAGGTCGTTCTCCCGCTATCCATGTCGGGACTTTTGACCGGCCTCATCCTCACCTTCGCCCACACGCTCGGTGAATTCGGTGTCGTCCTCATGGTCGGCGGAAACATCCCGGGCTCCACGCGCACCGTCTCCATTTCCATCTACGACAACGTGCAAGCCCTCGACTTCTCCTCCGCGGGACAAACGTCTCTCCTCCTGCTCGCCGCCTCCTTCCTGATCCTCTCCTTGGTCTACGGCCTGAACCGCAAGCAGCCCATTCTCTGGCCCACGAAACACTGAAACCCGACCGTAGCCCCGGCGTCTCGCCGGCAGCCGCGAGGGCGTCCTCGCCCGCCGCCAGAAACTACAACTGCAAACAGCCCCGACCCCGTCATAAATTGGTCGATGGAGCGACGGGCGTCCTCGCCCGTCGACACGTCGCGCTACTCACAACATCCCAAGCCTCTCTGTTAGTCTTACACGATCATTTTCAGTTTGAAATAATCCATATAGATTCTCGGGAGAGCAAGAAAATGAAATACCGCGCGCTGGGACGCACCGGATTCGAAGTCAGCGATATCGGCACCGGCCTCTGGGGCATGAGCGGATGGAGCGACGCCGACACCAAGCAAGCCCACGAGGCCCTCCAGCTCGCCATCGATCTCGGCTGCAACTTCTTCGACACCGCCTGGGCCTACGGCAACGGACAAAGCGACGGCTTCCTGGGCGAAGCCATGAAGAACAACAAAGGCAAGCGCATCTACGCCGCCTCCAAGATCCCGCCCAAGAATCTTCAATGGCCCGCGCTCCCCAAATACAAGTACGCCGACGTCTTCCCCGCCGACCACGTCTTCAAGTACGCCGACAAAATCCGCAAGCAACTCGGCGTCGACACCATCGACGTCCTTCAGTACCACGTCTGGGACGATAGCTGGACCGACGAGTCTGAATTTCGTACTACCGTCGAGGGCCTGAAAAGCGAAAACGTGATCCGCGCTTTCGGCCTAAGCCTCAACCGCTGGGAGCCCGAGAACGGAATCAAAGCCATCCGCACCGGCCTGGTCGACGTCATCCAGGTCATCTACAACATTTTTGATCAGGCGCCCGAGGACAAGCTCTTCCCGCTCTGCAAGGAAATGAACATCGGCATCATCGCGCGCGTCCCCCTCGACGAAGGTAGCCTCGGCGGCAAGATGACGCTCGAAACCCGTTTCCCTGAGAGTGATTGGAGGGCGAAGTACTTCGGTGAGGAAAACCTGAAGTCAACCATCCCGCGAGTGGAGAAGCTCAAGCATGTTGTGCCGGCCTCCATGACGCTGCCCGATATGGCGCTGCGCTTCATTCTCGCCAATCCCGTAGTAAGCACCACGATCGTCGGAATGCGGAAGCCCGAGCACGTTCGTGGCAACATCGCCGCCAGCGACGCTCCGCCACTCAGTCCCGCCCTGCTGGCCGCATTGAAGCCGCACCGCTGGGACCGCAAACCGCGCCACTGGTCCGACTAACGGGATATTTCGCGGGAATCCTTAACGAACAAACACAAACGAAGGATCCGCCACCTTGATCGTCGACCGCCGCCGGGCCGCCGTCGCCACGTTGTAAGCCACCAGCACATGGTTCTCGACCAGCAAAATTTCCTTCTCGCTGATCCATCCGACAAAATACGAATGCGGCAGATAGGCCGATCGCTTGCTGGCATCGGCCGCACTCACCACCTCAACCACCGGCATATCCGCCAAGGCCCGGCGAATGCTCGACGACTCCCCAGGATTCGCCTGGCCCTGCTCCGCGAGCTGAATCGGCGCGCTCGACTTCGCGCTCGACACGATGGTCATCGCGACGTGCGCATTGCCCGGCGCGAGCTTCGCGTTTTCCGTGAAAAAGCTGACATCGTAGTCCGGATTCTTAAACTGTGCGCGTTCGTCGAACAGCGTCACGATCCTGCCATGGTTGGTGAGAATAGTCTGATCGTTGCTCTGATTCTCCCAGCCGCAGCACCCGACGTCGAGAATCGCGCTGATCACGATCGCGCCGCCGTCCGCCAGATCAAGCACACGCTGCAGAGGCAGCGCCAACTCGGTGCCGATCCAGGTCGTATCCGACTGCTTGTAAAGCGTGCTGCTTAGATACTTCGTTTCCGTCTGCCCCTGGATCACCCGCGTGAGGAAGAAATAATCCTCCGCGCCGCCGTCCGGCACCCAGAAGCGCGCCTCCGGACACGTCTCGGTACACGCGCCGGTCGCGCAGCGGCATTCCGGAAAATCGAAAGTCGGGAGATCTTGCTTGTCCTTGCCCGCCAAATCCGAACGCCACGCCCGGAACGTGGTCGTCACCGTGAGCTCGACATTCTCGCGCTCCAGTTTGTTGTAGAGATTCGAAAACCAGAATAGGTGCGTTCCATCCGCCGACAAAAACGGCCACGGCGAGGCCTCACTCACTTTCTGATTCGAGCCGGCCTGTGAGGAAATGCGGATCGTCTCGCGGCCCAGCGAACTTGCCGCGTGCCCGTCCCACAACCAGAATTTGTCCCCGCCCTTGCCAACATCAGGCGACGGGTCATCGCTATTGGGCGCGTACAACATCTGGCCCTTGTGGTTGATCTGGAAAATCCGCGCCGACTTGGCGACTTCGTCGGGCACTTTCACAGTGTCCTTCCGCGCGAACGTCGCCGGATCATACTCAATCACCGAATTCGGCTCAGACAGCACCCACAGCCGCGGTCCCTGCGCCACCGCCGGGCATAGAAGGCTGGCCGTCACCAACAGCCACAAAAATGCTTTCGCCATAGTCAGAAAAGGCCCTTCAAAAAACCTGTCAATCTACGATTGTCGTCCCGAGCGAAGTCGAGAGACTTTGCGTTTGACCGCCAGTCTCCAGCCGACACACACACATATCGTGCGTTCCCAAAAAACTATTCGCGTATTGTAAACGCTCACACTCGCGACTCCCGCATCCCCGCAGGTACAATAACTGCGCAAAGTGGAAAGGGTGAAAATGACGACCACCAGACCTGCCCATCCCGCAGCGACGACGGCCACAGAAATCCCCGCAGTTCCCCTTACCGTTGAGGGCTACAGCGTCCTCCACCAGATGATGCGCTTCCGCTGGAGCGCCTGGCGCGTACTCCCCGATGCCGAGCGCAGCGAGATCATTAACGAAGCCGTCCCTGTCATGGGCGCCATGGAGAAAAACGCCGCCAGCCCATCCGCCTTCTATTCTCTGCTCGGTCACAAGGGCGATTTGATGTTCATCCACTTCCGCGACTCGTTCGACGATCTCAATCGCGCGGAGTTGCAGCTGTCCCGGACGCGGCTCAGCCAATACTGGGAGCCGACCACTTCCTACCTCTCCATCATCGAACTTGGCCTCTACGAATCCACCACCAAGATCTACAAGGCACTCGTCGATCGCGGCATCGAACCGCACTCGGAGGAGTGGAAGCAAGAAATTCGCGACACGCTCGACCGCCAGAAAGAAGCCATGCGCCCGCGCCTCTTCCCGGCTATCCCTCCGAACCGCTACGCGTGCTTTTATCCCATGGACCGCAAGCGCGGCGAGGACAAGAACTGGTACACGCTGCCCATTGAAGAACGCGCGCGCCAGATGGGCGAACACGGCCTGGTCGGCCGCCGGTACGCCGGAGAAGTGAAACAAATCATCACCGGCTCCATCGGCTTCGACGACTGGGAGTGGGGCGTCGACCTTTTCGCCGACGACCCGCTGGTCTTTAAAAAGCTGATTTACGAAATGCGCTTCGATCACGTCAGCGCCGTGTACGCTCTGTTCGGCCAGTTCTACATCGGCTTGCGCTGCCCAGCCGAGCAGATCGGAACTTTGCTCGACGGAGAACTCCCAGCGCTCAAATAAGGCGTAGCACGAGCAAGTTCGCCGCTGCGAAGCCGTTTCCACCTTCACGTTTTTAAGGGAGAAACTCTGTGTCCACCTTGGGTCTCATCGAATACAAAGACGCCAGTCCGGAAGTCCGTGCCGTCTACGACGACATCATGGCCACCCGCAAGACCGACTGGGTCAACAATTTCTGGAAAGCCATCGCGCACGATCCCGCAACCCTCAAGCGCACCTGGGAAGACATCAAACAGATCATGGCGCCGGGAACGCTCGACCCCCTCACCAAAGAGCTGGTCTATCTTGCCGTCAGCGTCAGTAACCAGTGCAGCTACTGCATTGCCTCCCACACCGCCGGAGCCCGCGGCAAAGGCATGACCGACGCAATGTTCAAAGAGCTGATGGCAGTAGTTGGCATGGCGAACGAAACCAACAAAGTAGTGTCCGGCTACCAGGTAGAAATCGACGAAAGATTCAAAACGCCGTAAAGGACGAGGGTGTTCTCACACACGGGTGCCCCATCCTAGCGCGTTCTGTGCGCTAGTGTGGGATTCCACAACGGCAACAGTAGAGGGTTTCTTAGCGCCCTTTGCGGCCTTTCTTAGCGTGCTTAGCGGTTAAAGTCTTTTTCTTCCGACCAGCCCCAAACTTGAACTCATGCAGACGCATATTCACGCGCCGCCCCCGAAATGTCACACCCTCCATCTCAAGCCGCAACCGCTGGTCCAGCCCCGAATGCCCGCGCAGCTTAATCTCCCCACCGGCACCAAGAATCCGATGCCAATTCAGCCCCCCAGCCCCACGCAGAGTTCGTGCCACCAGCCGGGCCCCGCGCGGATATCCGGCTGCCTTGGCAATAGCGCCATAGGTCGACACCCATCCCCGCGGCACTTTCTGAATCGCGGCAATGATACGATTGCTCATCTGGAAACTCTGTCTCGTGCAATCGGCATATTCTTGCACAGCCGGTCAGCGCGACCTGTGACGCGTTGACCGTCGAGGCACACTGCCCCGTGGCGGAGCATCTCGCCCCGGCCAGTGCGCATCCAACGAGGTCCATAGGGCGTCGGCGTGCGTTTTTTAGATTTTTTTACAGGAGCGTAGCAATGAGAGGCAAGCTTTCAACGATTTTCCCGTTCGTCATTGCATTGATTTGCCTGAGTTCTCTATTGCTGGCCGCTGGCTGCGGCTCAAGCAAGGCCCGTTACCGCTTCATGCAAACCGCCACCGGGCTGCCCACCAATAGCGTCGACCTGCAGGTCGACGGCAAGTCCGTACAAACCGCGATCGGGTTTGCCCAGACCGCCACCTATCACAGCAGCAGTTCCGGCAACCGCAAGTTCGATGTCTTCCCCAACGGCAGCACCACGAACGCCATTGTCAGCCAGAGCGTGAACCTGGGCAGCGGAGACACCACGCTCCTTCTGCAGAACACCGCTCTCAACAGCAATTTCGTCATGTCGCCTTACACTGACGACAACACTGCGCCGACTACCGGAAACGCGAAAGTCAGAATCATTCACTCTTCGTTCTCAGCCAACCCTGTCGACGTTTATATCCTGACCGGGAACGACATCAGCGGCTTTAGCCCGAGTATTGGGAACGTGGCTTTTCAACAAGCGACCAATTACCAGGTATTGGCATCTGGCACATACAACGTGTCCATGACGGTCGCCGGAACACAAAACATTTTGAACGGCCTGTTTAATTTTTCCTTAACTCTCACGGCGGGCCAGATTCGAACACTGGTGATCGTCGATAGTTCATTCGGCGGCGGTCCTTTCAGCATCGTGCAACTCAACGACTTGAACTAGAAGTCGTTGCCGACGCATCAACGCTTGTGGGAAAGCGCGGCTTCAGCCGAGCCGCAAAGCCAACAAGCGCCGCGGCTTTATTCATCGACCTCAGGCGCTCGGCATCGGCCAGAATGCCGCAGCGCCTAAGCGCCTCAGTTCTGGTCCAAACTACTATCAGCAGCGTTGGTGCAACGGCGATATTTCAATAGTTATCCAGGTTTTAGGTACACAAGAGTCGCAACCTGCTGGGCCGCATGAGCTATTCTCAAAAAAAAGACCGCCAAATCGACGGTCTGTACAGTCTCCAGTTCTTCCTTGTGAGACTAAATCTCTGTCGTCCTTGTCTATAGCTTCTTCAAGTAGGCGACCAGCGCGGCGCGTTCCTCCGGGGTGGGCGGGCGGTCAAAGTGCACGCCATCGGTTGTCGAGATCGGTGGTACCACGCCAGGAGCCGCGTTCGCCTGAACGAACTTGAACATTTCAATGTAGTGATCAACCACATCTTCCAGAGTGGTTGCACTGTTGTTATGGAAATACGGCGCGGTCTGGGCGATGCCATGAAGACCAGGGACCTCGAACTTGTTCCAGTCATCCCCCGGCGGTGATCCTCCAACAAAGCCCGTAAGCAGCGCGCGCCCCGGATCCGAACTGGTCCGACGGGCTGTCGTGCCATCGATCAGAGTAATTTGGTAAGTACGCGCATTCCGAGCGAGACTAGGAGGGCACGGTTTGAAATTCCAGCGCGGCGGACTGACCGTATCGACTCTCCGGGGACACTGGGTGTTGATGTCGTGGAAACGACGAGGCACGGCCAGCGCTGTGGACTGTCCTGACCCGCCGTGACACTGGGAACACGCGCGGACGAAGACTACTTTCCCACGCTGCTCCAATTCGTTGAGCTGCGGATCAGGATCCGGCAGTAGCAGAGTTCCTGCATCGATCGCCTCGGAGAGTTCGCGGACTCCGTGGCTACTAAAAAGCACATTTTGGAAGGCTGCCAAGTCGTCGAGAAACTGCGGACTGGGTGCGTTTTGGATCTGCGCGTGGGCCATTAGGGCGCCGAGCGCTTGCTCCTGCAACGTGCCCCGGCGCCCGTCGAGTTGATAGCCGCCGGTAGGGTTCGGTCCGCGAGGCCACGGGTTCTGGCCATCCGAGCCGGTAAGCTTCACATTGAACACGGATGGCACCATGCGCCATACGTCTACCAATGTTTCACTCGAGGGTAGGTTCGTGAGTGGGTCAATCAACTTCATGTTCGATGGCAGAGTGAAGGTGATCCGAATCAGCCCATTTTGCCGAAGATTGCTGAAGTCGCTCGCATTGTTTCCGTTCGTGCGAAAGTCATCCGCATCGATAGGACGGAACAAGGGATCGTCTGCGTTCGGATTCCGGCGGCGCCGCCATTGCAGCAGTTGAAATCGAAACTCGGCGACCGCGGGCGAAAGCTGGAAGTGGTCCACGGCTGTGTGGCAATCGGCACAGGAACGTCCATTGGCCTCGAGGCCCTGCAGTCTGCGAGCAAAGAAGTTATGGAATCCCCGGGAAATGGGGTCGCATGGGTGGTTATCACAGTCCCTCATCAGTGGAGCCAGACGGAAATCGTCGTCGTCACCTGTACTACTGGCCTTCCCCGCGTTCGGAACCAGCATGAAAGTCAGGGTGAGACAGGCCATCAACAGAAATAGTCGTTGTTTCACGGAATACTCCTTTGGACGCCGGCACGACCGGGCATCCGCGCGGCAGAAGTGTTACAACAACCCAAAATCTTTCAAGGGTTAGGCGTCTTGCAGGAGTGGAAAATGTCGCGGTTCAAAACAACAATTCCTTTGTACCGTCGGTGATCCGGCGAGGGAATAATGCCTGTGCAGAGTGAAAGAGACTGTACAGAACAGCTCACATTGAACCTACTTGTTGGGTAGTGGAATGTTGGTTCGGGACTTTTGAAGCCGGAAGTTCAATATGCCGTTGAAATCAGGCGTTTGCACCAACAACCCTCGGGGGCGCTTCGGCTCCACGGGTTCTTGGCGCAATTGCGATATCGCGCCCAGCACGAGAGGACTCGCCTCGTCCAGACTCGCCGCGAACGAGCGGAATGATACGACTCGTGGTTTACAATCCCCGACGTGCCACTCACTCGTCGCGAACTGCTCGCCGGACTAGCGACCGCCTCCGTCACTTCTGCTTTAACTGATCTGGGATTCGCCCAAAGCGATGCTTCCAAGTTGCGCATCGACGCTACCCGCCTGCAGCAAAGCCTGGAAGGCCTGAGCGTCTACGGACGCCCCGCTGGCGGCAGCTTCGCCGACGGCGTAAGCCGTGTGGCTTATTCGGATGCGGACATCGCCGGCCGCAAATACGCCATGGAGTTGATGCGAGCAGCCGGCCTCGAGCCGCGCATTGATGTCGCCGGAAACATCATGGGCTGGCGCGAGGGCAGCGACCGCTCGCTCAAGCCGATTCTTTTCGGATCGCATATCGATTCAGTCCCTAGCGGCGGCAACTTCGACGGCGACCTGGGTTCCATGTCCGCCATCGAAGTCGTGCACACCCTGAAGGAACATGGCATCACCACGCGCCATCCGCTTCAGATCGCCATCTGGTCGAACGAGGAATCCCTTACCATGGGCAGCCGTGCTGCCGCCGGCGACCTGCAGCCGGCGGATTTGGCGAGGTTATATAACGGCATCCCTTTGGCCGATGCCTTGCGCAAGATTGGGGGCGATCCCACAAAGCTGGGCGAGGCGCGTATGACCCCCGGCTCCATCCATTGCTATCTGGAATTGCACATCGAGCAGGGTGGCACGCTCGATAAAGCCGGCATCCCCATCGGAGTGGTCGAAGGCATCGTCTGCATTGACGAGTACGAGGTCGAAATTCACGGCTTCGCCAATCATGCCGGGACCACACCCATGCCCGAACGCCGCAACGCCCTGCTGGCCGCCGCTAAGCTGATCGAAGCCGTGCAGGAAATCGTCACCCGCGACCCCGGACGACAGGTTGGAACTGTGGGACACTTGGAAGTCTCACCCAACGCCCGCAACGTCGTGCCCGGCGTAGTGAAGCACTCCATCGAACTGCGCGATCTCTCGCCCGAACGGATCGCCCGCCTGGGAGACGAAATTCAGAAACGCGCCCAGCAAATCGCGCAAGAAACCAACACCGACATCTCGATGAAGAAAGTCGAGCACGACCCGCCCGCAGTGGCCACGCCCGCCATCCAGTCGCAGATCGAGGCTGCGGCCAAGGCGTTAGGGCTGAAAACTATACGTCTACCCAGCGGCGCCGGCCACGACGCGCAGGTGATTGCCAAGCTTGGGCCCATGGGCATGATCTTCATTCCCAGCGTGGCCGGCATCAGCCATTCGCCCAAAGAACTCAGCCGCTGGCCGGATTGTGCCAACGGTGCGAATGTGTTGTTGCAGACAATCCTGGGTATGGATCGGAGTTAGTCAAATCGTGTTCCTCTCCGCGAACACTCCATCCTGAGTGCAAGGCGACCTGCCTAAAGCAATACCCAACCCGCAAAGTGAATGGCATGCTCCGGAGCCCAGCGCTGCCCCCCACCTTGTGATCTCTGTCACGTAGGTACGGTGATGTGGAGCACAGCAGGGTGAGACTTGTTCCCGTTATCTAGAGGGGTCGGATCACAGGGACTGGCCGACGTATGCCATGAATGTCTTCAAGGATGCAGGACATCTTTTTCGATTGGCCGGCATCTTCGTTGCTGGCTTACTTCTATTTCTAGTCATCCGGCACTCTGTGATCCCGAAAAGCTTCGGACAGTACGGACACTATCGCGGCAGCGCGATATCCGAAGTTGCAGTCCGACCCGTCAAATTCTCTGGCCACCAGAGCTGTGAAGCCTGCCATGCAGACGTCCTCGATAAGAAAAAAGATGGCAAGCATGCGCATGTGAATTGCGAGGCGTGTCATGGACCTCTGGCCATGCACGCGGATGACCCTGGGTCCGTGAAGCCGGGCAAACTTGATACGGCTATACTCTGCGCTCGCTGTCATGAAGCAAACGCGGCGAAGCCCAAGTGGTTTCCACAGGTGGCTTCGGCAGAACACTCCTCCGGCCTGCCCTGTGATACCTGCCACCAGCCGCACAACCCCGCGATGGGCGTGAGCGGTGCGAAATGAACATCACACGTCGTCATTTATTACTCCTGCTCCCTGCGGCCGGCGTGGCCTGGAAATACATTCTGGCGGGAACACCGGAAGCCGCCCCCAATTACAAACTCAGCGAGCACTGGTGGGGCATGTTGATCGATCTGCCCAAGTGCATCGGTTGCGGCAACTGTGTAAGGGCCTGCCAGGCGGAGAACGACGTCCCCGACGGATACTACCGGACCTGGGTGGAGCGCTATCACGTCTCGGACTACGACATTGAAAATCCGCAGGTGGATTCTCCCGACGGCGGCAAGAGCGGCTTTACTCCCGTCAAGGAGGCCGGGGGCAAAAACTTCTTCGTTCCAAAACTGTGCAACCACTGTGCGGATTCACCCTGCACGCAAGTGTGTCCCGTGGGTGCAACATTTGTCAGCCCTGACGGCGTGGTGCTGGTAGACAAGGAGTATTGCTTGGGTTGCCGCTATTGTGTTCAAGCCTGCCCGTATGGCTGCCGCTTCATCAATCCCAGGACCAATACCGCCGAAAAATGCACGCTCTGCTATCACCGAATTACCAAGGGTTTGACCACTGCGTGTTGCGAGAGTTGTCCGACCGGAGCGCGACAACTCGCGGACCTGAAGAATCCTGCGGATCCCATTCACGAGTTTCTGAAGACCCACAGTGTCCATGTCTTGAAGCCTTCGATGGCCACTCATGCCAAGGTCTTTTACAACGAAATGGATGGTTCGGTGCGATAAGGGGAAGCAATTGCTATGACTGGCATTGACGGCTTCATGTACCCGAACGAGGTGGAACTGCAGTGGAGTGTGCTGATTGTGCTCTACCCGTTTCTCACAGGACTGGTAGCAGGCGCGTTTATTCTGGCGTCGCTGGAACGTGTGTTCCAGGTGCAAGCGGTGAAGCCTACCTACCGATTGGCGCTACTGACGGCTTTATCCTTCCTGCTGGTTTCACCTTTGCCTTTGCAGTTGCACCTGGGCCATCCTGAGCGCTCGTACGAGATGTACCTGACCCCTCATCGCACGTCGGCAATGGCCATGTTTGGGTTCGTGTACCTGTGGTACTTGATGGCCGTTCTGGTTCTGGAAATCTGGCTCGACTACCGACGCGAGATCGTCCTCTTAGCCCAGTCCAGCGCGGGTTGGAAGCGCACGATGTACCGGGTGTTGACCCTGGGCTCCACGAACATCAGTGAGCGCGCCCTCGCAATCGATGAGAAGACTGGTTGGCTGATCACGGTCATCGGTATCCCTTCCGCGTTTTTGCTGCACGGCTATGTTGGATTCATCTTCGGTTCGGTGAAAGCGAATCCCTGGTGGTCCACTCCGCTCATGCCGGTGGTTTTTATCTTCTCTGCGATGGTTTCCGGCATCGCCCTGGTGATGCTGCTGTACATGCTGATGATGTGGGCTCGCCGCCAGACCATTGACATGGAATGTGTAGATACGGTGGCCCGGTACCTGTTCTACACTTTCCTCATTGATTTCAGTCTTGAGATGCTCGACCTGATTCACCGGATTTACGAGGCCGATGACTCCTTCCGCTCCCTCGATTTTATGGTCCACACCAAGCTCTACTTTTCCCACATTGTGGTGCAGATAGCTCTTGGAACCATAGCCCCGATAACCCTGTTGGCTTTAACCCAGGTGGTAAAGATGTCCGCTGTGCTCCGCAAACGCACCTACGTCACCGCCGGATGCCTGACCCTGCTTGGCATTTTCGCCATGCGCTGGAACGTTGTAATTGGAGGACAGCTATTCTCGAAAAGCTTTCTGGGGTATACGACGTACAAGATGGGCTTGGTTACACGGGAAGGCTTACTGATGGCAACTGTGCTGACCGTACTACCGTTCGCGATCCTGTGGGTACTGGTGAAGGTCCTGCCACCCTGGCCAGCGAAAGAATCGCACCCACTTCCCAGCGTCACAATGGCGGACTAAATTTCAACGACATTCTGAAGCCTAGTCGGCCGCGAGGCGTGCCGAGGGCTTTCTGGCTCAAATCGCAATCCACCCCAGGTAAATCAATCCGAGAGACACCACCGAGATCAACAACCACAACAGCACTCCCTGAATCAGCGGCCGATGCCCGACCTGCTTCAGCGTTGCCAGCGACAAACCCGTACCGATCAGATACAGCGTCGCTGTTAGCCCCATGCGCGCAACCTTCGACGACATCGCATACGCAGCGTGACCCGCGGGCAGATACGTATTGCACACCGCCGCCAGGCAAAAGAACGCGATGAACCAGGGCCACTGCACCTTGGCCTTGGCGTGTTTCAACAGCGCGGTGCCCAGCGCCAGCGGCACAATCCACAAGGCACGCGCCAGTTTCACGGTCGTCCCGACCTGCAACGCAATCGCGCCGTACTTGGCCGCCGCGCCGACCACCGAACTCGTATCGTGGATCGCCAGCGCGGCCCACAGTCCAAATTGCGTCTGGGTCAGCCTCAGCGCCGACCCGATGGCCGGGAACGTCAGCAGGGCCACGGAATTGAGCACAAACACCGTTCCTAGCGACACCGCCATCTCTTCGTCGGTCGCGCCCATGATCGGACCGACCGCCGCGATGGCGCTTCCCCCGCAGATCGCCGTGCCTGTGGAAATCAGGTACGCGGGTTCCTTCTCCACCCGCATTGCCCTGCCCAGCAACACGCCCACAACCATGGCGAACGAGATGCTCAACAACGTGTACAGAAATCCACTGCGCCCGGCGCGGATCACGTCGTGCAAATTCATACCGAAGCCCAGGCCGACCACCGAGGCCTGCAGCAGGATCTTCGACAGGGCGGCTGACTGTTTTGCATACGGGTGGGTGAAGATAAGACCGAAGGCCAGGCCCATGGCCAGCGCGACCGGAGGCGACACATATCCGCTGGCCGCGCACACCAGTCCGGCTAGGAAGAGAATTTTTGAAGTCATTAAAGGAAGCTAGGCACGGCCCAGCATCGGGAAGCTAACTCGAGTGGTTCATGAATTGGTTTTGGGAAGGGCACGGCTTCAGCCGTGCCACTCGAGCCCCAATAAACGATGGGGCTTCAGCCCCTGGGGGGGTTAATCCAAAGAGCCTCGGCCCCTGAATCAGAAACTCCTACGCCGCTGCGCCCTTTCGAAACGACTGGATGGCTTCTTCTTCGGTGTCGTAGACCTCGAAGATGGTCAGCAGCTTCGTGACCTGCAGCAGATCGCCGACGCGCGGGGTCAAGTTGGACAGCTTGATCGACGCGCCCGAGTTGTGCGCCGTGGTGTAGAGAGAAACCAGCGTCCCGAGCCCGCCCGAATCGATATACGCTACACCGCCCAGGTTCAGGACCAGTTGCTTGGTCCGGGTGAGCAGTTCCTTCACCGTATCGCGCAGTTGCGCGGACTCTTCGCCGAGCACGATGCGGCCATCACAATTCAGGACCACGATGTCCTGAACCGTACGAGTAGTAATTTTGAGTTGCATGGGAAGCGCTCCTTACGCGTTTCAGAACAATGTCCGCCGAAAAGCCTACGCCATCCCGCGCGGTCGCGCAAGGGCTGGAAGGCGCGATTCTACTGCCCTTTTCAGGCGCAAGAAGTCTCGCCCGCTGAGCGGCTGAGCTGGCCGCGCATCACGTATAATCATCACTTCTCTTTCATGAGCTATCAGGTTCTGGCGCGCAAATACCGTCCGCAGAAGTTCTCCGAGGTCATCGGACAGGACCACGTCACCCGCACCCTGAAGAACGCCATCGAGCAGGGCCGGACTGCCCACGGCTATATTTTCAGCGGCCACCGCGGCATCGGAAAAACCACCATCGCCCGCATTCTGGCCATGGCCCTGAACTGCCGCTCGACGGACCATCCGGTCCCAGAACCCTGCGGCGTGTGTGAGTCCTGCACCGAGATTCGCGCCGGCAATGCCGTCGACGTCATCGAAATCGACGCGGCCACCAATCGCGGCATCGACGAGATCCGCGAATTGCGCGAGGCTGCCCGCTACCGCCCGGCGCGCGACCGCTTCAAAATCTATATCCTCGACGAAGCTCACCAAATCACCGACGCTGCGTTCAACGCGCTCCTCAAGACTCTGGAGGAGCCCCCCGGGCACGTCGTCTTCATGCTCGCGACCACGGCGCCCGAAGACATTCCGCAGACCATCCGCTCCCGCTGCCAGCACTTCAGCTTTCGCGCCGTGCGCTTTGAAGAAATCATGGGCCAGCTGCGCAGTCTCATCGGCCAGGAGAAGCTCGAAGCTGACGACGACGCGCTCGCCCTGCTGGCCGAAGCAGGCGATGGTTCGATGCGCGATGCGCTCTCCATTCTTGACCAGGCCATCGCTTCGAGCAGCGGGCGCGTCACGTCGGAGTCGGTGCGTCAGCTAGTAGGAGCCGCACCCTCGGGTGTGCTCGAAGAAGTGATGCAGGCCGTCTCGCGCAGCGCGAGCGAAGAAGTGCTTCGCCTGGCCGACCACCTGATCAGCGAAGGGCAAAACCCCGCGCACTTCGCGCGGCAGCTGGTGCGCTTCCTGCGCAACGCAATGGTCGCCAAGGTCGCCGGCAAGGACTCTTCCCTCCTGCAGATTTCAGGGGACGAGCGAGCCCGGGTAGCGCGCATCGCAGAGCTGTTCAGCGAAGAAGACCTGGCCCGGCACCTGCAAATCATGCTGCGGACTTTCAGCGAGCTGGGCTACCGGCAGGAGCAGCGCTTCCATCTCGAGCTTGGGC
Source organism: Terriglobales bacterium (assembly GCA_035652655.1). Lineage (GTDB taxonomy): Bacteria > Acidobacteriota > Terriglobia > Terriglobales > Acidobacteriaceae > Gp1-AA133. The sequence goes on along the minus strand of DASRDJ010000015.1, from coordinate 2,509 downwards.
TCCTGAAGATGGCGCACGCGCAGCGCCTTCTGCCGATCGAGCAACTACTGAGCGAAGCGGGAGTTACTGGCCTGACACCGCAGACACGCCCAGCAGGCAGGCCATCGATCGTCGCCGAGAATCGTGGCGCAGCACCTCCGGCGCAAGCGCGCGGTAACTTCGTCTCACCCTTCGCGGCCGATTCAGCGCGCAAGGTTTCCAAGCCGGAGATGTCGGCAGAGTCCGCGTCCCCGAGCGGTCCGCGCATCGTATCCAACACACCCGCGCCGCCAGCAGTCATCATGGGAAGCGCAGTGCCCGATCGCGTGGCTGACCCTGCGATTGAACCGGAGGTCACCGCTCCCCCACCGCACACCGAACCTCCAAAGCAAGCCGCGGTAAATGTAGATTCGGTCCGCAATGCTGTGCTCAACGCGCTCGGCGAGGCAGGTCATCGCATGCTCGTCTCGATGCTCGAGACCGGCGAGTGGTCCATTGAAGGCAGTGAGGTCGTGGTGAAAGTCGCGGCCTCGGCGACGGTGATCGACATGTCGCTGGGCGCCGATGCGAAGCGCCTCGCAATCGCAACCGCTAGCGGCTCGCTGGGCAAGCCGGCGAAACTGAAAGTGCTTCCCGGTGGAACGGCGCAAGCGGTTGCACCGCGCACCGGCGCAGCGAGCAACGGTGGAGGACGTGCGCGCGCCGAGCAAGACCCGATCGTGAAACGGCTGCAGGAAAAATTTGGCGCTGAGATTCGAACCATCATCGATCAGCGCGACAAAAAGTAGCGAGCGTGCCATGGGCGGATTCAATCTCCAATCACTGATGTCGCAAGCCAAACAGCAGTACGAAAACCTGCAGAAGAAAATGCAGGAGACCGTGGTCGAGGCCACTGCGGGCGGAGGCACGGTCCACGTCAAGATGGACGGGCGCAAGCAACTGCTCAGCCTGAAAATCAATCCCGAAGCCGTGCAGGCCGGCGACATCGAGATGCTGCAGGATCTGATCACGGCAGCAATCAACGAAGCCGGACGGCAGGTGGATCAGGCCATGCAGTCTAGCGTGGGCGGAATGCTGGGCGGAATGGGCATTCCCGGAATGTAAGAATTAATTGCGCGTAACGTTCCACGTGGAACACCTTCTGTGGAAAGTGACATGAAACGCAGAAAATTTTCAAGCGCTTCCCGAAACGGGCCAGCGTTTGTCGCTTTTGGCCGCGATTTCAACAACGAATCTGAAAACTTATGTCGAAATTTGCCGAGCCGATGACCCGGCTCATTGATGAATTGAAAAAGTTGCCCGGCATCGGGAGCAAGAGCGCGCAGCGTCTGGCCTTCCATATCTTGCGCTCCAGCGACGAAGACGCCGAGGGCCTCGCGACGGCGGTGCGCGACGTGAAGGCGAACCTGCGCCTGTGCTCAGTGTGCAACAACATCACAGACGTGGACCCGTGCGTGTACTGCAGCAGTCCCACGCGCAACCAGCGACTGGTGTGTGTGGTCGAGGAGCCAACCAACATCGCGGCCATCGAGAAGACCAAGCACTTCAACGGGGCGTATCACGTGCTGCACGGGTCACTGTCTCCCTTGCATGGCGTTGGGCCAGAGCAGTTGCGGACGAACAACTTGATGCGGCGCGTCGAGGCCGGCGATGTGGATGAAGTGATCATTGCGACCAATCCGACGGTGGAGGGTGAGGCTACCGCAACCTATCTGTCGCAGCAGTTGAAGCGGCAGGGGTTGAAGGTGACGCGGATCGCGATGGGGATCCCGGTCGGAAGCGACATTGAGTATACGGACGAAATTACGATGTTGAAGGCCATGGAAGGCCGTCGCGAGTTGTAGTGTTTACGAAAGCTCACCCAGCACCTGAAGCGGGGAGCTTTAAGAGGTATTGAATCAAACCCCGATCCTCCGAGCGCGCTGGTCAGAAAACCCAACCATTTTGAACCGAAATAAGGAGCAGACTTAAGAGGGATGGCGGTGACTGATATCACCTCCATGCGTGAGGCGGTTTGGGGAAGAACTCATCATGCGCGCCTTCAAGGTCGAGCTTTGACAAACACCCGCGGTCCCGCAAACCGCCAGCGATAATTGACGTAAAAATTGCCTCCCACTCATTGACTTGGTTCTGAGACCGCCTCCGGGTCTGTAGCTGCTTCTGTCACTCCTAACAGTTACTGATTCACCCAACACCTTCTAGTCTGGTAACGCGCATGTTTGCGCCCACTCATGTCCCTAAATAGTAGTAGCTGAAATCGAGAGGACGTTCCACAGTGAATATAAGTAAATCGAATTTCTCTCTGCTCTGTTTCCTTTTAAGTTTCCTATTGCTTGGCATTATCCCTGTCTTCGGGGCCGAACGCTTGTGCGATGTGTCTTTCGAGGACTGCCGATCCCAGCTTCTGAAATTGATTCAGAACGAGACTGTAGGAATAGACGCCGCTTTCTGGTTCATGGACGACGCCACCCTTTCCAGTGCACTCATCAAGAAATTTCAGTCGGGCGTTCCCGTCCGCGTTCTTATGGAC
>DASRDJ010000014.1:0-3489 GCA_035652655.1 Terriglobales bacterium | reverse complement strand
GCAAACGCACGCAGGCGTAGCATTGCTGCAAAAAACGGATAAATGCTTGCCCAAGTCCGAGTATAAATTCGCGATGGTTGCAAGCCGCCGCAACCAAGATAGGCTTTTCCCTTCAGCAACTTCCGCTTGGCGCACTGGCGTTCCGGTTCGAGTCCCGACTGGCGTCTCACCTCAGTCAAATGAATGAATGATAGAGGCAGACGACCATTCGGGAGTTAATGGCTACAAAAGCGTTTGGACGTAGCCGCCCGGCGGCGGACGCTTCGCGTGAGGTAGAGGAGCGTTGGTTGCTCTATGGTTTGTGAGGTAAATGTGGGTCACAGGAGGTTCCCTATGACCCACTTGCGAAAAATGATGCTGGAAGAGCTCCAGCGTCGTAATTATTCTGAAAATACCACACGCTGCTACATTCGCACAGTCGAAGATTTTGCTCGACGATTCAACTGTTCCCCGGATCGCTTAGGTCCTCGACACATTCGCGAATATCAAGCTGAGCTATTCGAGAAGCACAAGTTGTCGCCGAGCAGCGTCGCGGTCCGTCTGGCAGCCTTGAGGTTCTTTTACTGTAAGACGCTCAGGAGAGCCTGGAGCATCGCCGACACTCCCTATCCGAAAGGGGCCCATCACCTTCCAGCAATCCTCAGCCAGGAAGAAGTCGCACGATTGATTAAGGCCGCGGGCACTTCCTTCCATCGCGCTCTGCTGATGACGCTCTACGCCACCGGAGTACGACGCGCGGAATTGACACACCTGAAAGTCAGCGACATCGATAGCAAACGCATGGTGATTCACGTACAGGGCGGCAAGGGACGCAAAGACCGAGATGTGATGCTCAGCCCAAAACTGCTCGAGGTACTGCGTGAGCACTGGCGCGGATTACGGCACAAGCCAAGCGCATGGCTGTTTCCAGGCAACCGTTGGCATAGCGGTGATACCCCGATCACCACCAAGGTGGTTTGGAATGCTTGCAAGGAAGCCGGGCAGCGAGCGGGCCTCCAGAAAGATGTTCATCCTCACATGCTTCGTCACTGTTTTGCGACGCATCTACTCGAAAATGGCGCTGACCTGCGCACCATTCAAATCCTGTTAGGCCATAACGATCTGAAAGAGACGGCCCGCTATCTGCACCTCTCCCAACGTCACTTGCATTCGGCCGCGAGTCCATTGGATTCACTGCCGCTCGAAGGTCCTTCGCCGCAGGAGCACTAGATGGCCCGGCCACCACTCGAGGTGGCCGATCTGGTCCGCGCCGCGGGAGATGCCTTCATCGAACGAAATCGCCACTGGCTCCGTTGGAAGCACATCAAAGTGTTGCTGGCCATTCGGCGGTGTCGTACTGCCGCACTCGGCGGTCATCTCGATGAGTGCACCCGTTGCGGGTATCGTGCCACCATCTCGTATAACAGCTGCCGCGATCGCCATTGCCCGAAGTGTCAGACCGCTGCTCGGGAACGTTGGATCGCTGCGCGTCGACGAGAGTTACTTCCGACGCGCTACCTGCACGTGGTCTTCACACTGCCCCATCGATTGGCTCCACTAGTGCTACAGAACAAGAAGGTCCTCTACGGTCTCCTGTTCCGCACCAGTGCCGAAACCCTTCTCGAAGTGGCACGCAATCCGAAACGTCTCGGCGCGGAGATTGGCTTCTTCAGCGTGTTACACACGTGGAGTCAGAAGCTCAACATTCATCCGCACGTTCATTGTGTCGTTCCTGCCGGCGGCCTCTCGCCCGATCACACCCGCTGGGTCCGCTCACGAGACAACTACTTCCTTCCCAAGGAAGTGCTGCGTGAAATCTTTCGCGGCAAGTTCGTCGACGCTCTCGAGCAGGCTTTCCAGAATGGCCAGCTCCGCTTCGAGGGAGATCTGAAACTCCTCGCTCAACCCAAGATCTTTGCCGCCTGGTTGCGGCCACTGTACCGGCAAGACTGGGTGGTCTACTTGAAACGTCCCTTCGGGGGCCCCGAATACGTGCTGCAATATCTGGGCCGCTATACTCATCGTGTGGCCATCTCCAACCATCGCCTGGTCTCCCTCACCGATGGCCAAGTCACTTTTCGCTGGCGTGATTCTGCTCACCACAACGAACAGAAGTTGCTGCCCCTATCGCTCAATGAATTCTTGTGCCGCTTCTTACTGCACATCCTTCCGCAAGGCTTTGTGCGCATCCGTAACTTCGGCTTCCTGGCCAACCGCAAACGCGCCACACTCCTGCCTGTCTGCTTTCAGTTGTTGGGTTCGGCACAACAGCCGCAAGCCGAACAACACGCCTCTTCCACCGAAGATTGTCCCGACCTTTGGCGCTGCCCCAAATGCGGTGGACCGATGAAGGTCATCGAAAGGCTCACCGCTGCTGAAATCCAACTCCGTTCTCCACCACGGATCAGCGCTGCGGCATGAAACTACTCTCTCCAACTCGAAAACTCAGCGTTCTTCGGGGCGCTCCGCATTTCCGTGCCTCGCCGTCGAACCAATCCCTTCTTCTAACTTCTTCCACCACAGTCTTCGCGATACTTTTTCGCCGTAGCCAATTCCCGCGCGCACGGTGTCATGTGTCATACCCTGCAGCACAGTCTCGGCACGGCTTAACGCCGCTCCTTCCCACGATTGAATTTGCATAGAGCCCGCGTCCACCGCAACCACGGACGGCCACGTCCAAACGGCTTTACCGGACGCGCGCAGAACTCCCCCGCCTCCGCTCACTCCTCACCGAAAACGCGCATCCGGTAAAGCGCTAGCGTTTGTCGGTACTAACCCGAAAGACGAACCGATAACTTCCGGGTTGCCCATGATGGGGAAACTATCCCTGCCAATTTCAAGTCATGCGAAAGGCGCCGCGAGGGTTTTGGCAATGGATTAGTCCAGCTTCTTTTCCGAGAGAAACTTCGACATCAAGTCAGCCACTTGCGTGTTATTCAAGTCGGAGAACGGGAAGTGTGTATTTCCATGGACGCCAACGTCCGGTAGGTGCACAACGGTCACGTCGCCACCATGACGGTTAACTGTATCCCGCCACTTTCTGGCCATCTCCAGCCGAACTCGCCACCCATCCTGGCCAGGATTATCGGTAGGCTTCTCAGGGATGAAGTCACCATAAAAGATGATGATGGGAATCTTGGTAAGTTTCAGGAACTCTGCCATGGGAACGCCGATGGCCGCGAGTGTTCCACCGGAACTTGGCAGCGCCTCCGGGACTTCTCCCTCTGGGAATAGGAAGCCACTACCCGGCTCGTACGCTACGATTCCTCGCACGTTGCCGGTCTTAAGGACTGTCGCCCATCCAAGGCCGCCACCTTGCGAATGAGTTACAAAAACTGCAGGCCCGATCTTGTTGAACAATGCCGCGCAGGCATCGGAGATCACCTCGGGATCGTACGGTCCCACGTTCGGCGTCATCTGACGGAAGTATTGGTTGAGAGCTTCAGGATCTTTCGAGAACTGAACACCGGGAAAGTAATCCGGCCAGATGCCGACGCGAAACGTGTCAAA
>DASRDJ010000013.1:0-36031 GCA_035652655.1 Terriglobales bacterium | reverse complement strand
GACCCTTTACACCGAGAGCTCCGACAGCTTTGTTGCCTCCGCTGCCGCCTCGATTGCTACCGGGTGGAGCGAACCAGTTCCCGGGCGGGAGTTGCACCCGCTGAAGTCCAGCGCCTTTCACGGCGCACTGTTACGCCAGTTATCTGCGCCTTCCGACTCGCCGGACTGTAAACTCCCAGTCTGTGATGACCACCAACTTCCGCTTGGATGAATCGATTTGAGTACTATTGCTTGTGTGCATCCCTCTGCTGGTACTCTTGATTGTCCTGATCGTCCTGCTAGCCCGAGGCAGTCGCAGCACAGTACGATTCGCGGACTTTTCTGTGACGATCTCCACGATAAGCCGGGAGGAAGGCTACGTTAAGTACGCTTCCAGCAAGAAGCAAGCAGAATTCCGGGCATTTATTGGGAGAGGCAGAAGCTTCTTCCGACCGTTGATCGTGGTGACAGTGCCAGCGGAACTGACCCAAGAAGACTTTGGCAAAGTCGCTTCCGATGTCGCGCTAGGGCTCGGGCGCCTTCGGTACGAATATCGAATTTACAGAAACAACGAAGTGCTCGCCCGTAGCGACAGATGATGGTTGACGAAATCAGGCATTTACACTTGTACCTTACGGTTACGAGTTAAGTAGTCCGACACGCAGCCCCACCCGTCAGAGTGCAACAATGACATTCACTACGATCGGCGTCTCCGCCAGAACCTAAAAAGCATTTTCTGGTGCTAGAGTTGCCCTCATGCCTGACACCAACAATCTCGAGACCTTCGAGGCCATCGTGGAGTGGGCTTACAGCACATTGCCGCAGAAGATAAGGGACTTGCCAGATTTTCCCGGCATTCAAGTGATTGACGAGCCTCCTGCGGACGTGTTCGCGGACATAGCGAACAAACGAAAATGGGGGCCTAAAGCTGAGTTGCTGGGGTTGTACAGCGGCGTTTATAGAACCGAACAGCGAAACAACGTTCTACGGATGGCTCCCGACCTGATTTTTGTCTTCCGCGGCCCCATCCTGCGCTGTTCAAAAGGAGATTTGCGAGCCGAGGTGAAAAGAGTGGTTTGGCATGAGGTCGCACACTGGCTCGGCCACAATGAGGAGGAGGTGAAGGAATTGGGTCTCTCCTAAAAGAAAGTGACCGCCTTAACCATTCCGGTTCACATCCGCAATCTCACTTGTCCCCGCTCGCAGCTCGGAGTTTCTCCGTTGAAGCAACAGCCCGCTCCGCCTTTTGCAAATCGGCTTCTGCCCGCAGCGTAGCCTCGAGCCTGTGTAAGGTGCCGAGAGAGTGGGCCACGGATCGGTGCTCCACCCCACCCGTATCGTTCTTCAGTAGTTCGCCGAGGTGTCCGATCGCAACTTGCTTCACTTCCCGAATTCGGTCGGGAAATTCGTCGGGCGCAATCTCCACCAGGTGAGCCTCAGCCAGCGACTTGCGCACTAGCTGACTCCGATCTTCTTCGTCCACCATCGATGCCTCAATCAAACAGCGCTGCGCGACCGCCGCTGCTCCGCGGTCTCACTTCTTTTGTTCGCTTCGCTGAAACTTTAAATAGATGTATGCCAGGTACTGGTTGAGTTCAGCCCAGAAAGTTTGTTCGCGATTCCGCGGATCGACTCCGCTCTCCACCATCGAAACCAGTCGTTCTTCCCAGGTTTCGCGCTCCTCCTGCGAAACTTCGTCGGCGCTGCGCCACGTCGGAGACTCCGGGCAGCCCTCCACCCGGTGCTCGGGAATCACGCGCCCGTCCTCCAGAACAAAGTCGCGCCACACCAATCCCCAGCGCACTTCCCTGAGCACGCCGGACTTCATCCCGGCCGCGGAGCTGAAGTGGACAATCTCCCCCTCCCTCGGCGGCCAAGTCTCTTCGGAGTCTACTCTCTGTATCGAGGTCTGCATGCTGGGGGTTCCCGGACGGGAGCGGTGCTAGTTGTTCTCTCCTGGGCCGGGCTCGCGCCCAACAATATTAGGACCGTTCGTGCCGGGTCTCGGCCACGGATTGCGGGAAATAACGTCCTCGACCGCGCGCTCCACCATGGAGAGGAAGGCCCCCGTACTGGCCGCAGGATCAGCCAGAACCAGGTCGAGACGCGGCGCCATTTCAACCGCCGGGATCGAATGAGCCTGCTGGGCGAGATAGCCAATCCAAAGAATCGTGACCGCGTTGTACGCAAAGCTTTTCAACATGCTGATGGTCACACCGGCGGCCCCTCCGTAGCGCATCGCCACGCTAACTAGAATCAGCTCAATGCTCGCGAAGACTCCGAATCCCAGCGCGATCCCGAACACCTGCTGCCGCCAGCAATTCTTGAGTAGGCGGCAAAGGATCATCAACAGGCAGAACAGTCCGCACTGCATCACCCGAACACTGCGGTCGAAGGTTAGCACCACGGCCACCACCCGGTCCGCGCTGCCTTCCTGACTGGTGAAGGCTGTCACGATGGCCAGCACCAGCAGCAATCCGCAAGCCCAGCGGAAAATGACGGAGCCCAGATTCTGGGCGCCCCCGTATTCCTTGAAAACGTGCTGCAGCATCTCATCCATGACGGCAACCGCCAGGATCACGCTGATTGCGTTCCCTGTCCAGTAGGCGTCAAAGTAGTTATCTTCGTAGAAACGGTAGGTGAGGAAAAGAAGACCTGCCGTTAAAGCCTGAAAGGCAATGTAGGAAAAGAACCGGGGAAAAACCAGGTGCAGCTTCCGATGCACCATGCAAGCCAGAAGGGCGATTTCCAGCACTGGTCCCGCCACCCAATTCAAATACATGATCCAATTCATCACTTGGCAGGCCCCGGAGGCGAGAAGCATACCTCTCCCTCCACCGGGCATGCAACTTTTTTTCGCGGCGGGCTAAACGCGTCTCAACGTCCAGGGGCTCCGGCTATAAGTACAGCCTAAAAGCACCTCTTCCTGCGGCAAATCGGCATGGGGGCGCTGCCGTCCGCGACTACGACGGAATGTTGTGTCGAGAGATTGATGGGAGCGTTCTCCGAAGAAAAAGCACAGAACAATCCGACCAGGGCTAGAGCGGTCAGCAAGACCTCAGCTGTTTTGTTCATTGGGGGAAAGCCTCAGCGTGCTGGATTTTGATGCGGGCGAAGTATATGCCCGGCTTTAGGGATTGCAACTGTAACGTTCTGTGGAAAAGGATTATTTCTTTGGTGCGCTCGCGGGCAAGTCGCAAATCCGCGCTGGACATGTCAGCCACAAAGAAGAATGTTAGGGATATCCGTGATCGCACGCGTGAAAAGAACGTGCTTCCGTGAGCAGGAGTGTGAAGCGAGGGCCGCACTGCGGGTGCCCCGTCCAAGCTCCGCTTGGGCGGGGGTTTTCTCAGCGGTCTGCGACCTTTTAAAATTCCGAGCAGGCCGGTGCAGCCTGAACCTACAAATGAAAAGCTAACCGCTGGATCTACTTCACGGCCAGCTCCGAGCGAAGTTCCTGATTGGTCATGACCGTGGCGATCTTGTCCTTCATGTATTTCATCGAAACATCGTGGTGCTCCCGGTCGTAGGAATCAACGCAGTCGGCTGCCAGCACCACTCTCCAGTCTCGCTGATACGCATCAATCGCCGTCATGCGGACGCAAGCATGCGTGTTGATCCCGGCCAGAATCAGAGCGTCAGGCTTCCATCGCTCAAGCATCTGCTCAAGCTCAGTACCAAAGAACGCGCTGTACCGCTTCTTGACCACAACCGGGTCTGACGGATCGACAGCAAGGTCCGAAACAATCTCGCACCCCGGCGTCCCTTTGATCGTGATTCGAATCCCCTTGTCCTTCATTTCCGGGAAGGCATCTCGAAGATCCGGCTCGAATTCCTGGCGAACCCAAATGACCGGTCGGCCAAGCTGCCGCATGAGCCCCACCAGCTCGTTGATGGACCGGACCAGCTCTTGCCTTCGCGCCGGTACCCACTTCTCAAGAAACTCATTCAACATGTCGATGACGATCAAGGCCGGCCGTTGCATGGCTGGAAAAGTTAGCACACCTTTGCATTCCTGAATCTTCACGCGGATTCGGAAGGTTCGGTGCGGGTAATAGGGGCCTACCCTGAAAACCATTTCAATGGGTGAATCTGGATTGTTTAACAGCAACGCTGAACGCTGGCTCGGCCCGAGCTGACCCGCAGCAGGAGCAGACATACAAGGGGCCCCCACTGACAGGCAGCGCTAGACCGAGCCGTCTGAAAGGCTAGTTCGTTGGCGCACCGATGTCGTTGCTCTTGAGCACGGATGCCGCTCCTACGGTGGCAGGTGAAATCGGATTGTCGGAGGGTGGCCCATACCTGAACTATCGCTCCGACCACCCAAGGGTGCGCCTTCCAAGCTTGGCTTGGGCGGGGGTTTTCGTCGTGCTCTGCAGCGTGTGGAAATTCCGAGGCGCCCGGACTCTCGCCATCCATTGCCGAGGTGCATAATTCAATCGCGTTCGGTGCGAGTGCGTGGGAAAGCAATGCAGCCCGCAATTTCCCATACTGGGTCAATCACAACCGCGAAAAATTGCTTCACCCCTTGACCTCATCCTGTATTTCTGCAATTATCGAAATATGCCGACCGCGCCCAACGTCGCGCGCTATGCCGATATGTTCGCCGCCATGGGCGCCGAGCCCCGTCTGCGTATCATGCAACTCCTCCTGCAGGCGCATCCGGAAGGCTTGGTGGTCAACGAGATCCAGCAGGAACTCAACATTCCCAACTCCACCCTCTCGCACCACCTCGACAAGCTGCGCAACGAAGACCTGGTCGCCGTCAGCCGCGAGAGCACATTTCTTCGCTACACCGCTAACGCCGACGCCCTGCAGGAAGTCTTGCAGTTCCTCTATGCCGAATGTTGCACGCGCAACCACGCAGTTCGTCCGCGCGACGTCGTGCAGATCGCGAAAGCGAAATAGGAGACCCCGCCATGCCATCGACCGACACGCCCGCCAATGTGAAGGAAGTCGTCAAGGAGAAATATGGACAAGCTGCCCTGCGCGTGAAGGCCGGCGGCAGTTCTTGCTGTGGGGCCGCCCCCGCGCGCGAGTGCTGCGATCCGATCAGTGCCAACCTCTACGACAAAGCGCAGGCCGAACAGATTCCGGAAGAAGCCATGCTGGCTTCGCTCGGCTGCGGCAACCCCACGGCGCTCGCGCAACTCCATCCCGGCGAAATCGTCCTCGATCTGGGCTCCGGTGGCGGCATCGACGTCCTGCTCTCCGCCCGCCGTGTCGGGCCCACAGGCAAAGCCTACGGCCTCGACATGACCGACGAGATGCTTGCCCTCGCCAACGCCAACAAGCAGAAAGCCGGCGCCACTAATGTGGAATTCCTGAAGGGCGAGATCGAAAACATCCCGCTGCCCGACAACTCGGTCGACGTCATCCTCTCCAATTGCGTCATCAATCTTTCGGCCGACAAAGACCGCGTGCTGCGCGAAGCCTTCCGCGTCCTCAAGCCCGGCGGCCGCTTCGCCGTCTCCGACGTCGTCACGCGCGGCGACATTGCGCCGCAGATCCGCGAGAGCATTCTGCTTTGGGTAGGCTGCATTGCGGGCGCGCTCGAAGAAAATGACTATCGCGCGAAACTGCTAGCGGCTGGCTTCAAACAGATCGACATCGAGCCCACGCGCATCTACCGCATCGACGATGCCCGCGAATTCCTCACCGGTCAAGGCCTTGACGTAGACGCTCTCGCCCGCGAAGCCGACGAAAAATTCATGAGCGCCTTCATTTGCGCCGTGAAGCCGGCGCAAGCAAAACCATGCTGCACCGCGTCTTGCTGCAAGTAGCTATGCCAACACGCTACAACATCCTCTTTCTATGCACCGGCAACTCCGCGCGCTCCATCATGGCCGAAGGCATTCTCAACTTCAAAGGACGCCCCAATTTCACCGCCTACAGCGCCGGCAGCCATCCTTCCGGCACAGTTCGCCCCGAGGCTTTGCGCCAACTTGAAATTGCACACATCCCCACCGCCGGTCCGCGCAGCAAGTCTTGGGACGAGTTCGCGCAGCCCGGCTCTCCGACACTCGACTTCGTCTTTACCGTCTGCGACAACGCAGCCAAGGAACTCTGCCCCGTGTGGCCCGGACAGCCGATCACGGCGCACTGGGGCGTACCCGATCCCGCCGCCGTTCACGGCAGCGCCGCCGACATCGAGCGCGCGTTCCGGGAAGCATTTTTCCTCCTCGATCGCCGGATCAGTTTGTTCCTGTCTCTGCCGTTGAAGAGCCTCAAGGGTCTCGCCCTCCAGCGCGAACTCGACAACATCGGTCAGGCCATGGCGCCCGTCCATCACAAATAGCCCACGGCTCGATCTCAACCGCGTCTCGCGAGGTCAAAACCAACGTGAACACAAGCCACCGTCTCCGCTTTCTCGATCGTTATCTCACCGGCTGGATCTTCGCCGCCATGGCCGCTGGCGTTCTGCTGGGCTGGCTGGTGCCGGGAACCGTACCCTTCCTCAATCGTTTCAGCGTGGGCACAACGTCAGTGCCGATTGCGATTGGCCTGATCCTCATGATGTACCCGCCCTTCGTCAAAGTTCGCTACGAGGAGTTGCACGAAGTCTTCCGCAACAAACGCATCCTGGGTCTCTCGCTTCTGCAGAACTGGGTCGTCGGTCCAATCCTGATGTTCGTATTGGCCATCGTGTTCCTGCACTCTTATCCGGAGTACATGGCGGGACTCATCATGATCGGCGTGGCCCGCTGCATCGCCATGGTCATTGTCTGGAACGAACTAGCCAAGGGCGACACGCAGTACGCCGCCGGCCTCGTCGCCTTCAACTCGCTCTTCCAGATCTTCTTCTACTCGGTGTATGCATGGGTGTTCATCACCGTATTGCCCCGCATGCTCGGCCTGCGCGGGGCGGTGGTAAATGTTTCGATCGCCCAGATTGCACAGAGTGTTTTCATCTACCTCGGAATCCCGTTTCTGGCCGGCTTCGCAACCCGCACCCTTCTGCTGCGCGCAAAAGGCCGCGAATGGTACGAGCACACCTTCATCCCGCGGGTAAGCCCACTCACACTTGTCGCTTTGCTGTTCACGATCGTGGTGATGTTCTCCCTGAAAGGCGGATACATCGTCCGGCTCCCGCTGGATGTGCTGAGAATCACCGTGCCACTGCTGATCTACTTCGTAGTGATGTTTTTGGTGTCTTTCTATATGGGCAGGAAGGTCGGTGCGGATTACTCGAAGACCACGACGTTGGCTTTTACGGCAGCCTCCAACAACTTTGAACTCGCGATCGCCGTGGCGGTCTCGGTCTTCGGCATCAACTCAGGAGCCGCGTTCGCAGCAGTGATCGGCCCGCTGGTGGAAGTCCCGGTCATGATCGCGCTCGTGAACGTGGCTTTCTATTTCCAGCGAACCGCATTTCCACCCGCGTCGGACCTCGCGATACAAGTGGCCAAAAGCCAAGCTTGAATGGCTGCCGCGAACGGGAAGAACACGACTTCAGTCGTGCCATAGCCCAACTTGAATGGCTGCCCCACCCTTCGTGGTTTTCGAAGGGTGGGAGGCATCGGCCCCAAATGTCTTATCGTCAGGACGGTCACTAAAACGCACAACACAGCGTGAGTGCACGGTACCCCGCCACCCCTGGCAGTCACTGTGCAGAAACCGCGAGTTCGCTGTGAAGGGGAAGGGCACGACTTCAGTCGTGCCATAGCCGAACTTAATGGCTGCCCCACCCTTCGCGTTTTTCGAAGGGTGGGAGACATCGGCCCAAATGTCTTATCGTCAGGATGGTCACTAAAACGCACAACACAGCGTGAGTGCACGGTACCCCGCCACCCCTGACAGTCACTGTGCAGAAACCGCGAGTTTGCTGCGAACGGGAAGGGCACCACTTCAGTCGTGCCATAAGGGTCAAATATGACAGGGGCTTCAGCCCCTGAGGGTCACAGACGAGGACGATTCCGAAATCACAACAAGAACGTTCGCTCGAAGCTCAAAGCTCGCAGCCCGCAACTCCTAAGCCGCCACTTCATCTTCCTCCCTATCTCCATTCGCCTCCGGCTCGTGCTCATCACGCTGCCCCGCATTCACCAGCGCTACCCCAGCCAGAATGATCAGCATCGCGAGAATCGTGAACACTCCCATCGGCTCGCTCGCCAACAACCAACCCAGCAACACCGCCACGACAGGATTCACATACGCATACGTCGCCACCCGCGAAGGCGACGCCACCATGTGTAGCCAGCTGTATGCCGTGAACGCGATGATCGATCCAAACACCGCCAGGTACGCCAGCGCCATCCACGACCTCTCTGACACTGCACTCAAATGAAATCCTGCGGTCTCGCGCGTCAGCGTCGCGGCAATCATCAGCGCCACTCCGCCACCGAGCATCTGCATCGCCGACGAGATTACCGGCGAATCCGGCATCTTCACGCTCCGCATCCAGATCGTGCCCGCCGCCCAAATGAATGTTCCGAACAGAACCGCGAACGCCCCGAGCAGATTCACTTCCCCGCCGTGCCGGAGAATATCCGGACCAAACAGAACCGCGACGCCAACGAACCCCAATGCCAATCCGGCGAGCGCGCGGCCAGTGAACTTGCGCTCGGTTCCCTTCGCCCGGGCCAGCACGACGATCCACATCGGCAAGGTCGCCACCAGCAACGCCGCGATCCCGGAAGGCACGCGCTGCTCCGCCCACGCCAAACTTCCATGCCCGCCCAGAAACAGCAGTGCTCCAATCAACGCAGGCTGCACCCACTCGCGCAGCCTCGGCGCGGGCGTCCCGCGCCACCGCGTCCACGCATACAAGGCCGCGCCCGCCGAGAGATGCCGCATGCCCATCATCAAAAGCGGCGGCAATGTTTCAATCGCGTATCGGATTGCTAAATACGTCGAGCCCCAGATGAGGTAGATTGCTGCGAACGCAGCGAGCAGCGACGCAGTCGTCGGACGGATGGTCTGCGGAATTCGGCGACCTCCGCCGATCTCAAGAGGTTCCCCGCTGCGGAGCAAAGAGCGCATTTCCGAAATTTCGTCAGGCATGATATTCTAACCATCGAACGCGGTTTAACCGGTTACATGGAAGGATAGTTCACCCTCCATAACCAGTCAAGTCGATTTTGATGGTTAGATTTAGCGGGTTACAGCTTCTTTGATGTCGCAGCCCTCAAGCAAGTCACATTTCGATCTGAGCGGTGGAAATCTCGCCCTCGATTTTGTCAACACGGTGAGCAATCGCCCCGCCGCCGAACCCATCGAGCGCC
Source organism: Terriglobales bacterium (assembly GCA_035652655.1). Taxonomy (GTDB): domain Bacteria; phylum Acidobacteriota; class Terriglobia; order Terriglobales; family Acidobacteriaceae; genus Gp1-AA133. The sequence continues at coordinate 26,828 of DASRDJ010000013.1, read as the reverse complement.
TGACCGACTACAACCATCTCGTCTTCTTTGGACTGGAATCGAACCTCTATCCACACGCCATGGTCAACGACCTTTACATCCGCGCTGGACGTTTGCCCGGCATGGCGAAGAATGCGTTGCTCAAGGCGATCCAGTTTCGCGAAGCGCTGTTCGCGATCTTCTCGGCAGTCGTAGAACACCGAGCCATTCCAGGAAATGCGCTCCAGCAACTCACGCTCATTCTGCAGGAAGGGATGGCCAATGGACGCCTGGTGCACAACGGACATCTCTTCGCGTGGGAGTGGACGTCGATGAACATTCATCTCGAGTCCGCGCTCTGGCCGGTAGCGCGCGCCGCAGCCGACCTGCTGCTCTCCGACGAACTCGAGAACGTACGTATGTGCGCTTCCGACGAGTGCGCGTGGCTCTTCATCGACAGAACCAAAAACCACCGCCGCCGCTGGTGCGACATGAAAACCTGCGGCAACCGCGTGAAGGCGCGCAGGCACTACCAGAGAATGAACAGTAAGTAGTTCGTCGACCTTCCATCGTCGATCCTTATCTTGCAAGACTCACCTCCTGCAAAACGCAGTGACCCCTGCAAAACGCAGTGGCGGCCGGGACTTTCGTCTCTTTCTTCCCTTCTCGTAACTAGCTTGTTTTCAGGTGTCCAGCTTCTTTCCTTGTTTTGCCACTGACGTGCACTTCCTTGTTATGCAGGTCGCTGGACGCGCTGTTTGCGGCGTCGACCTCGTGATGGCGTGGAGGATGTCATGTCGATTCTGTTTGTTCTGCTGATGTTTCTACTGGTGATGTCGATCAGCTACTTCCGCCGGGGTAGCGAAGCGGCCGTGCAGCCTGAAGTCTGGGCCGGGCCGCCTGCGCCTCGCCTGCAGCGGGAATATGGTTTCTCGATCCCCGAGGGCTATGCCTTCCATCCCGGACACACCTGGGTACTGAAGGAAGACGGCGAGAATGCGCGCGTGGGTGTGGATACGTTCGCCGCCAATCTGATCGGGAAGATTGATCGAATCGAGGTATTGGGCTTGAGTCGTTGGGTGCGCCAGGGACAAAAGCTGGTCACGCTGATCAGCGGTGACCAGAGGTTTGAGCTGGTCTCACCGGTGGAAGGCGTGGTGATGGCGGTGAATAAGGACGTCATCGCCGACCCAACCTTGCTGGCGGGTGATCCGTATCAGAACGGATGGATCGCGATGGTGAAGTCTCCTGACCTGGCGCTCAACAAGAAAAACCTGGTGCAGGGCGGAATGGTCGCGCCCTGGCTGCAGAACAACGTGACGCGGCTGAACGGCATGGTGGCACAACTGTCGCCGACTATGGCAGCCGATGGCGGCGTGCCATTGCCGGGACTGTTGATGCGGCTCACGCCGGAACTGCGCGAGCAAGTAGCACGGGAATTCTTTTTGGCCTAGGAGTAGGGGCCGAGGAAAATCCCCGCCCAAGCAGAGCTTGGACGGGGCACCCCCTCGATAGAGACGCAGTGGAAGTTGGCGGTACGCGGGCGAGGGCGCCCGCGCTACAAGGAACGAAGGAGAACGTTATGGAACGCACGAGAGCCATCCTGGTGGACATCACGAAGTGCATCGGATGCCGGAGCTGCGAGCAAGCTTGCAAGGAACTGCACGGGTTTCCGAAAGAGACGGAAGCGAAGTTGTCGACGACGGCTTTCACGGTGATCGAAGAGCACGGCGACAAGTACGTGCGGCGGATGTGTATGCACTGTCAGGATCCGGCGTGCGCGTCGGCGTGCCTGGTGGGCGCGCTCAAGAAGACGGCGGCCGGGCCCGTCACATATGACAGCGGGAAATGCATTGGGTGCCGGTACTGCCTGGTGGCTTGCCCGTTCAGCGTGCCGCGCTACGAGTGGACGAAGCTGGTTCCGTACGTGAAGAAGTGCGACATGTGCGCGGCGCGCCAGGCACAGGGCCAACCGCCAGCGTGCGTGGAAGCGTGCCCGACGGGCGCGTCGATGGTGGGATGGCGCGACGAGATTCTCGAGTTGGCACAACGCACCGTGCTTAACGATGCGAAGTATGTGAAGCATATTTACGGCAGCGAGGAAGCGGGCGGGACGTCGGTGTTCTTCATCTCGGATGTGCCGTTCGAGAAGTTGGGATTCCCGGCGCCTCCACAGCTGGCCATGCCGCCGTTGAGTGCGGCCGCGTTGGGCGATGTGCCGACCGTGGTGTTGGTGGGTGGATCATTGCTGGCCGGGTTGTATTGGATTACCGAGCGGCGGAATGAAGTGGCAGCGATCGAGAGAAGTGAGCAGAAGAAGGAGCGGCCGTGACGGAGAGACGAGTTGGAGCTGTCGCCCCTCCGGGGCTTCGGGGAAATCACGTCTGCACCCAGCGCTTACGCTGGGCTAATGAATGGCGCCCCTGCGGGGCTTTCAGACGCCCTAGATGTCTTTGGGCGGAGTGTCTCGGCCGACAGGTCTGCGACGCCGAACTTCGTTGTCCTTTGGCAGAGCGGGAAGGAGTTGAGTTATGACTAGCACACGAGTTCCTAAGATCACGCTGTGGCGGGTGATTGTGGCGGTGATTTTTGCGGCGGGGTTGTACGCCACCTATGCGAGGTTCGCGCTGGGCTTCGCCCAGTCGACTCATTTAACCGATCCGCAGCCCTGGGGATTGTGGGTCGGCTTGGGAACGCTGTGCGGCGTGGGACTCTCGGCCGGCGGATTCGGGATCGCGGCTGCCGTGTACCTGCTTGGCTTCGAACGTTATCGTCCGGTATTGCGCACGGCGGTGCTGGTGTCGTTTCTTGGATACATGAGTGTGATCGCAGGCATGATGTACGAGCTTGGATTGCCCTGGAGAATCTGGCATCCCATTTTTATGTGGAACCGGCACTCGATGCTGTTTGAAGTGTCATGGTGCGTGATGCTGTATTCGACGGTGCTGTCGCTGGAGTTCTCGCCGGCGCTGGTCGAGAAGATTCCATGGAAGCGCTTGCGCGATTGGTACCTGAAGCAGCAGCATCGGATCCTGATCGGGTTGGTGCTGGTGGGATGCGTGCTGTCGTCGCTCCACCAGTCATTCCTGGGCGGGCTGTATCTGCTGACCAAGGGCAAGCTTGATCCGCTGTGGTACACACCGTACCTGACCACGCTGTTCTACCTCTCGGCGATTCCGGCGGGGCTGGCCGTGACAGTGATTGCGCTGTACCTGTGCGTGCGCTCGCTGAACGTGAAGCTGGATACGGCGATCCTGAGTGAACTGAGCCGGGTGATCGCGCCCATGCTCGGGTTGTATGGGATGTTCCGGCTGGTCGATCTGTTCTCGCGGAACGCGCTGCCCTATCTGTTCCGGTGGCGGGAAGAGTCGTTCTCGTTCTGGCTGGAGTTTGGGTTGTTCGTGGTGGCACCGTTGGTGCTGTTGAACATGGACAAGGTGCGGAACAATCCGCAGCGTTTGTACTGGACGTGCAGCCTGGTGGTGATGGGATTTATGGCGAACCGGCTAAATGTCTCCATCACCGGGCTGCAAGCCAGCTCAGGGATTTATTACGTTCCGAAGTGGACGGAATTCGCGGCGACGTTGATGGTGCTGACGGCGGCCGTGATGGCTTTCCGGTACGCGGTGATTTATCTGGACATTCTGCCGAAGAATTCTTCGACGCGGTGGATGGCTAGGGAGGGAGTGGCGTAGTTGGCCGCTGATGGCTAGTGGCTTGTAGCTGGTGGCTTTCTTGCAAAACTTTTCGGGCGCGGCCTTCATGGCCGCGTCCATTGCTTTTCATGTGTCGTCGGACCTTGTCCCTGAAGCGCGCCTTCGGTGATTTGTATCTCTTTCACTTACCTGCGGTGCACTCTTGGCCGACCGTGGGTTTTCAAGAATTACTGCTGCGAGGTTGGGCGAACAAACGACGCACATTGGTGAGAACGCGTGTTTTCGTCAACTATCGCTCATGCCCATATCCGTGGGTACACTAGCTGGGCAACCATGAGTTGGTTCATCAGCAAAAGCCCCTTCGGTCGCGACGAAGACCCAGTGAAGCACGTCGTGGAATTGCTCTCCCGCGAAGCGGATGAAGCTGGAACTTCCCTGACCGCTCTGGAAAAGGAGATTCTTGCCCAGGACAACCTTGAGTCTATGACCGACGATCTACGACACCGTGCGAAAGGGTTGATTGCGCGGATATACGAAGCAGAACCTTGGGCTGAATTTGAAGGCGACCCTAAGAGTTTTGCCAATTCATTGGAATGGGCAGGCGATTCAAGGTATCCGAATGTTGTGGCGCTTGCTGAGGAAGTTCGGTGTGAGATTGCAGGGCTCACCCTTCCGTTACAGGGTTGGAAACGAGTCAAAGATGCAGTGCAACTCGTGGGTTGCGGACTGCTCGTCGTGTTGCTGATGTTTGCAATTGTGATTACCGCTGGTTTTCTACTTGGTTGGAAATGAACGGCTTTTCTCTTGAGCCGAACAACTGTTGATAAATCGCGTGAACACCTTTTCTGTAGTTAAAGTCCTGACCTCGCAAGCGGCTTGTCGATCCTAATAATCGGGTATACATGCCTGTACTTGGAATGGCGTCGGTCGGGGGCACGTTGCATTATGTGAGTCTAGGCGAACGGCGCGGAGAAGACCAAGTTGGCGAAAAATCGCCATTGCACCAATGATGTCAATAGTAGATCGCGGAGATCATCGCTGCGCGGTCGCCCCGACTTGGCCGATGCGATCGCCCGCGGGTCGATGAAGATTCGTTGGGCAGCGCAGCGACACTTTGCAGTGGGTAAAGCCACGCGCCCTGATACGGACCTGTTCTCGGAGTCTGACCAACGTCAGATCGGGATGCCGTTGTTGTCGGTGTTCAGCGATTGGGTGGAGAACTTGCCCAGGTAGGCAGAGAGGGTGCCGTCGGATTTTTTTACGAAGACACAGCCGTCCTGCCAGATGCCGTCGAGCGGACGAAACTGACCGGGAGGGTCTCCTTGATTGCAGTGCACGTCGTGCACGCCGTTGCCCTGCGTGTAGGGGGCACCAAAGGCAAAGACTTTCGCGGAGCCTGTGACCATAGCGACCAGAGCGTCGCCCGCTTCGTTGCCCGTGACGTTGGTCCAGGTCTGGGTGTTGGTTTTGAAAATCGCGTTCAGCAATGCGTAGAGCGCCGCGAGGCAGCCCAGCGGGCGCTGCAGGATCGGGCTGCGCGCGTAGTCTATGGCGCCGGAAGTCGGGTTGCGTAGAAGCGCGTTCCAGCCGTCGGGCAGGGCGAGGATGGGCGCGAACAGTCCGAGGTCGAGTTTGTCGAAGACCTGGTATTGAAAGAGTCCGTTTGGCTCGTTGACGTCGACCGCGGACTGATAGGTCGTGCCCGAGGCATTGATGTTGAGGTCGACGTGCATCCACTTGCCCTGGTTGGTCGTGTAGTTGGTGAATTGACCGATCACAACTCCGTAGGCGGGGAGCATGCGATGTCTCCTGTATTGTTCGGTTGAATGGTGCAGCGAGAGGCGGGAACGTTACGGAGAATTAGATTAGCGTTCAAACGCGGATCTCAGCGGCTAAAGCCGTTGTCGCGGCGAGGCTTTCGGCACGGCTGAAGCCGTGCCCTTCCCGTTCGTGCCCTTCCCGCTCGCGTTCTTCCCGTTCGTGCTTCCTCCTCGGATTCTAGAACTAGGGGAATCACTAGCCCCACAGAACGGCAGACGAATGTATCCGGTACAGTAGGGTCATGACGCCATCGGGCAAGAAGAAAGGTTTTCTGCATCAGCATTCGTTGAGTCTGGGAGCACTGGGTGTGGTGCTTCTCTTGATTGTTCTTTACAGCCGCGCCAATCCGCAGACTCACGTAGGGTCATTTTTTGGAAACGCGATCGCGGATTGGACCGGTGTGTTTGTGACCATCGTGCTAACGAAGTTCCTTTACGAAAAAGGCTCCAAGGAGAGCAAGCAGCCTAAAGGGATCTTGCCCGACAAAGTGCTGGAGATTTTGCGCGAGCACTCGCTGACGATTTTTCTCGTGATCACCGGGATTGGATGGGTGGTGGCGTTCGGGGCCATGGATCCGCAAAGCAAGTGGGGTCAGGTGGTGGGGAACGTTGTTTCCGAATGGACGCAGATTCTCGGGTTGGTGCTGATGACGAAGAAACTGATCGAGGTGGGGACGAAGGCGTAGGGGTGGGCCTCGGACTCGCGTCCTCGGCGGTGGTGCCGTCCCTGAAGGGATTCTTGTTAGATTTCGTCCTCATACCCCGCACTTACGTGCGGGGCTTACTTCTGGCGCTCCTGCGGGCCTCTTGCGTGCACTCCAGGACTGCGATTCTGGAAGTGCCTTCCTTGCGGGCGTTCGTGGTGATCCCCCGCCCAGGACGCGCAAACGTGGGGCACCCGCTTTTCATTTCTTTCTCAGTTCATTCGCTGCACGAAGAATCCGGCATCAGCGGCGGAGATGTTTCTTTTTGATGAGGCCTGCGATTCCGGTCAGGCCGGTGAGGGTCAGGGCGATGGTGCCGGGTTCGGGAACGGCGGCGCTGGCGTTGAAGCTTGCACCATTGAATAGCCAATAGCCTGGTTGGTCGCCGGCAGGTGGATAGTACGTGTAACTTGCGTTCCAGCTTCCATTGGCCGGCATTTTGAGGTTGAACTCAAAAAAGCCGTCGTTCGTGGCCATGGCGCCGGTCACGAATGGGTTCACACCGCCGTGATCATTGAAAAGTCCGGAACCCTCAAACCCAGCCCCGTCGCCGGAATAGGTGACTCCATCGATCACGAAACTGCCAAACAAGGAGATGGACGTGTAGGAGGGATCGAAAGAGGGAGTTCCGTAGATGGGATCGGTAAAGCACTCGGTGCACTCGACGCCACCGATTCCGCCAAATTGGATGTGGGGGCCGGAGAAAGTGAAGACGAGGTCGTCACCCGACCCGTCATTGGGGGAGAGCTGCATCGAGATCGAAGTGATTGAGTAAGTCTTGATACTGTCGGCGAAGGTGAGTTGAGCGCAGAGGAGGAGAAGGGAAACCGCGGCCAGACGGAGGTAAGTCATGTGGTACTCCTTACGAAACTTGACGCGGAAGGCGCGATCCGCTTGCAGTGGGCGGGAACTCTACCCTGATTTCGAAAGTTTGGCAATACCGTAGTTATGAGGATGCCCGAGCCTTCGGTCGTTGGTGTTTGGACCTAAGGCGAGGCTGCGGGCCGCACTTGGCTAACGTGGCTGAGTTTGACTTCGGTTTTACGGGCCCGTAAGATTCGCGGGCTTCGGGAGTAGCGTCAAATCTTGTGCATGTGTACAAGGCGGGAGCCTTTGGAGGGTTGGTGCGGCCATCTTGGGATCGTTCATGGCAGAATTTGTGTCGGGTTGCGACAGGTCGGGTCCTGGTTGTTCTTGTTTTGGCATTGGTCAGTGAGAGCTTGAGGGCGCAACCGCCGCTGCCTTCTCCTTCATCGGGCGAGAGCCCAGCGCAGTCGATCACTGTCGAGCAGCCCTTGTTCACCCTGCAGGAAGTCATGATTCCGGTGCGTGATGGGGTACATCTGCAGACCGCGATTCTTACTCCGGTGAATCAGACCGGGCCTTTGCCGATCCTTTTTAGGCGGACGCCTTATGGAGTTCCGGACAAGCCGTATGCCAAGATGCCATCGAACCTGAAGGAGTTGATGGGGGATGGGTACATCCTGGTGATCCAGAACCTGCGTGGGCGGTTCAAGTCGGAGGGCACGTTCCTGCTCTCGTCGTGGGTAGACCTGAAGGATCCGAAGGCGACCAACGAGACGACCGACGCCTATGACTCGATTGAGTGGCTGGTGAAGAATGTTCCCAACAACAATGGGAAGGTGGGGATGTGGGGCGTGTCGTATGACGGATTGACGACCGGGCTGACGCTGCTCCATCCGCATCCGGCGCTGAAGGCGATCAGCGAGCAGGCTTCGCCGGTCGATCAGTGGATGAACGACGACGATCATCGTTATGGCGCGCTGCGCGAGAGTTACAACTTCGAGTACGACGTGATGGAGCAAGCGGACAAGAACAAGAACACGAACTTCGAATTCGAGACGTACGACACGTACCAGTGGTACCTCGATCTGGGGCCGGTATCGAATATCAACGACAAGTATCTTCACGGGTCAATTCCTTACTGGAATTCGAATGTGGAACATCCGGACTATGACGAATTCTGGAAGAAGGAAGCGTGGGTGCAGCAACTGCATGCTTCGACGGTGCCGAATTTGAATGTGGCGGGGTTCTGGGACCAGGAGGATCCGTGGGGGCCGTGGCAGATTTTCCGGCATTCGCTGGAGAGCGATCCGGAGCACACCAGCCTGATGGTGGCGGGGCCGTGGTTTCATGGGCAATGGCAAACGCCAAAAGGCGAGAAGATCGGATTGATTCCGTTTGGCGGGCACGAGACGGCGCGCGAATTCCGCGAGAACCTGGAGGCCCCGTTCTTCCGCTACTACCTGCATGGCAAGGGAGAGAAGCCGCAGTGGCAGGCGACGATGTTTCAGAGCGGATCGAACCAGTGGCGGACGTACGCAGCATGGCCGCCGAAGGAGGCGAAGCCGACGAAGCTGTATCTGCATGCGGATGGGACCCTGTCGTTTAAGGCTCCGGCGCCTGGCGGCAAGACGTATCGGGAATATGTATCGGATCCGGCGAACCCGGTGCCGTACCGCACGCGGCCGATCTCGCCGACGTATCCGGGTGGGGATTGGCGGACGTGGGAGATGGCTGACCAGCGCTTCGTGGATCACCGGCCGGATGTGCTGTCGTTCGTGAGCGAGCCGCTCGATCATGATGTGACCGTGACCGGGCAACTGTCGGCAACGCTGATCGCATCGACGTCAGGGACGGACAGCGACTTCGTGGTGAAGGTGATCGATGTGTATCCGGAGAACGCGCAGAAGAATACGTGGGATGCGGAAGAGGGACCCAAGCCGGGAGAGTATGCGCAGTCGGCGAATGGGTACCAGTTGCCGGTGGCGATGGAGGTGCGGCGCGGGCGGTACCTGACGAACTATGAGAAGCCGCATGCGCTCGTGCCCAACAAGCCGACAGAGTGGAAGGTGCCACTGCGCGATCATGATCACGTGTTTCGGAAGGGGCATCGGATTATGGTGCAGATCCAGTCGACGTGGTTTCCGATTATCGATCGCAATCCGCAGAAGTTTGTGCCCAGCATTTACAAGGCTGGCGCATCGGATTTTGTGAAGGCGACGCAGCGGGTGTATTGCTCACCGGGGATGGCGTCGTATGTGGAGCTGCCGGTGGTGGAGTGAATGGATATCGGAGTGTCGTCCCTGAAAGGACTCCTTGATTCGTACGACTCCTCCCCGCACTTACGTGCGGGGCTTTCTTCTGACGTCCCTGCGGCACTTTCGCCGGTACGCAGTCTGGATCATTGCAGAGAGTGCGGACGGTGGTGGTAGTCCCACGTTAGCGCACAGGACGCGCGAACGTGGGGCATCATCGGGATGGTAAAGGGAGCTGGTTATCAGGCGGCGCGGCTGTAGTGGTCGGTGCCGTGCTGCTTCACCATTTTGTTGTAGACGCCGAGGATGAGGAAGGTGGGTGCCCATTGTCCGACGAACATGGCCCATTGGTCTCGGCCCATCAACTTGAACACGGCTGATGTGGCGATGGACGCGATCGCCGCTGCGAGATATCCGGATGAAGGTATTTTTGCGGTCTGCGATTCGATCGCGCCGGTGAGACGGCCTTCTGCTTCTCCTGCTGTACGTAACTTCGATTCCATTTGATTCCCCCTAGACATTTGAACGAAGTTGAGATGAGCGTGCGGGGCTAGCGGTTGGACTGCGCGGGAGTCCTACGGAGTCTGCGAGGGCGATTTTCCTCGGAGTGCAAATTCCGTGTGAGACTTGCTCATGCTGAAAGCGTTCGTAACGGACGGCTAGGGGAATGTTGGTAGACCTTTGAAGTTCATCAGAGAAAGATCTTTGGTGGCAGGAATGCTCCAGGTAGGGCAGGGGTGTTTCGACTGCGTTCGGCGGGGCGCCTCAGTTCGCTCAACGTGACAGAGTTTTGAGGCGTGTCGGTTAAAGTCGACGGGCGGGGATGCCCGTCGCTCCATTTTCATTTGTGCCAGTTCCACACCGGCTTGCCCTTGTCGTCGCGCAACATGAGCGTATCGGTGCCCTTCACGACCTGGCGGGCAAGCACCAGGTCAGAGCCGTCCTGCTTGATTTTTGATCCCGTCACGGTCACTTCGTCGCCCTTGGCGAAGGTGGCGCCCATGTCGTCGAGAAACGCCTTCGGGCAGAGGTAAATGTCGATGGTGTCGTCGCCGTTTTTAACCAAGAGGTGCGCGACGTCTTTTACATCTCCTTTGGCTGGGAGCTTCAGATCCTGCACGGTGACTTTGAATTTCGCTTCGGCGGTTAAGTCGTACTTGGGGGCTCCGGCCTGGGCAAAGACGGACGTCGCGATGAGCAAGCTGAAGGCTGTGGCGAACAAACGACGCGCATGGATCGACATGGATCCTCCTCGAGTGACTGAGCGAGCGGGTAAGGCGCTCCTAAATTATGCGGGTAATAAATGCGGGTGCTGGTATGAAGGCAAATGAGGACATAAGTATTGTACTCCGCATCTTGGGCGGAAGGTATTGCGGATGGAGGGGCATCGGCCGCTCGCCTATCTCAGGGTCCGAAAGCTCGCTTTTGATTTGGACGCTCTGGGCGTGGCTGAAGAGGGTCAGAAGCCTTGAAACGACTTTAAGGCGCTCACTACGCGCAGTTGCTCGGCTTCGGTCAGGTCGTTGTAGAAGGGCAGGCGCAGCAGACGCTGGCTGAGGTCTTCGGTGACTGGGCAGTTGGCTGTCCGTGCTGCGCATTTTTGTCCCATCTCCGAAAGATGCAGGGGGACGTAGTGGAATACGCTAAGGATTCCTTGGGCCTTCAAGTGGGCGATCAGGGACTGGCGGATTTCGAGCGACGGCAGGATCAGATAGAACATGTGCCAGGCTTGCTCGCACTCCGCGGGCACGATGGGAAGGCGGACGCCGTGCTGGGTGGCCCAACCGGCCAGGTGCTGGAAGTAGAGATCCCAGATGCGTTGCCGCTTGTCCTGGATCTCTTCACGACCTTCGAGCTGGGCGAGAAGAAAAGCGGCCAGAAGATCGGATGGCAGGTAACTGGAACCAAGATCGACCCAGGTGTATTTGTCGACCTGGCCGCGGAAGAACAGGCTGCGGTTGGTTCCCTTCTCGCGGATGACGAGCGCCCGCTCGATCAGGTCGGGATCATTCACCAGGAGAGCCCCGCCTTCGCCACAGGTAACGTTTTTTGTTTCGTGAAAGCTTTGCGTGGCCAGCGATCCGAAGGTCCCGGTATATCTGCCTTTATAGCGAGCGAAGAGCGCGTGGGCGTTGTCTTCGATAATGTGCACACCATGGCGACTCGCAGTGGAACTGATCGCATCCATTTCGCACGCTACGCCTGCATAGTGCACGGGAACGATCGCCTTGGTGCGAGACGTGATCAGCGATTCCAGACGGCCCTCGTCGAGGTTCAGAGTGTCGGGGCGAATGTCGGAGAAGACGATCTTCGCTCCGCGCAAGGCAAAGGCGTTCGCGGTGGAGACAAAGGTGAACGACGGAACGATGACTTCGTCTCCGGGTCCGCAGTCGAGCAAGAGAGCCGCCATCTCAAGCGCGTGAGTGCAGGAGGTGGTCAGAAGAGCTTTGGGGACGCCCAGTTCCCTCTCGAGCAAGTCGTGACAGCGGCGCGTGAACGGGCCGTCGCCGGAAGCATGGCCGTTGGCGATCGCCTCGGCAATGTATTTGTACTCGTTGCCTGCGAGGCACGGGCGGTTGAAAGGGATGGAGTAAGTCATTTCAGGAAGGACGCCAGGACTAGCTTGGCCTCTCCGACGATGAGTTGAGTGCCGTCATCTTTTATCACTTCGGTCGCCAGAACGATGCGGCCTTTCAGACCATCCCAATCTGTCACGCGCACTTTGGCGATGAGGCGCTCCCCTACCTTCGCCGGAGCACGAAATGAAAGTTGCTGGCCGAGATAAATCGAACCCGCGCCTGGGAGTTCGGTACCAAGCACCGTCGAAATCAAAGACGCCACCAACATGCCGTGGATGATTCTTCCGCCGAAGCGCATCTGGCCGGCATAGGCTTCGTCGAGATGCACGGGGTTGGTGTCGCCAGACAAGCGGCTGAAGAGTTCCACATCGTCCTGGGTGAAGGTCTTGCTGAAGGCCGCCTCCTCACCGATTGTGAAGCTAGAGCGTGCCGCTGGCATCATCAACTCCCCCTGCGGTGAACCATTTGTGGAAAGTGTAGTACGAGTGACTGGGCTCGAAGCCGACCCGGCACCAGACTTTTTGTACGGCGAAGTTGGTGATTTGCGTGGAGACCACCATGCGCTGCACACCTTGTTGCTTGCACCATTTCATTCCGCTCAGCATGAAGGAGCGGTAGATCCCAAGACCCTGCGCCTCGGGAGCGACGCCGAAGAGCACGCCTTCCCCTTCCTGTGGGGAGTTAATGCGAAGGGTTGCGAATCCGACGATCCGGCCGTCTCGTTCCGCGATGAGGACCTCGTTGGCGACTTCTTTCGAGACGCAGGATCGAACCGCCCAGGACATGTATCCCTTGTCGGACTTTTTGCGATCGAGCCTGGGGTCGGCGTGATAGTGGCCAAAATAGCCTTTGAAGGAAGCGGCGGCGACTTCCTGTACTTGCGCTTTGTCTTCGGGGCGAAAGGTGCGGATCTGGACTTTGGGGGCCTCGTCGGGGATGGGGCGCTTCGAGAGATCGAAGGTGTAATAGACCAACGTGTCCATGAGCAGGAAGCCGGCCTCACCCATTTTGTGAACGGCTTCAAATTCAGTGGTGAGGCAGCGGGCGATCAGCAGATCAATTTTTTCGGAGTTGCAGAACTGCAATACGCGCGGCAGACTGCCCGAATCCAGATGCGCCCTCGCGATGCGAACCCCGAAGCGATCGCTGTCGATTTCGGAAAACGCTACGGTTGGTTCCGGACTTGCGGTCATCTGCGCTCCTGAGGATTCGATTGCATTCGTGCTGGCGGACCGGGCTGTCAGCTCCGACCAGCCCGAGATCCCTCCCCCGGGTCCCCGCTTCTGGCGGTGGGACGAACTACGTAACTCGGGCGCTGCATCATGCGGAAGTGCATGCGTGCGAGGTACTCGCCAATGATCCCCAGCGCGAATAGTTGCGCGCCGGAGAATAACGCGACGATTGACGCGAGGAATGGGAAGCCCGGGACCGGTGTGCCGTGCAGGAAGTAACGCACCAGCACATAGACGAGGACGCCGAATCCGAACAGCGTAAAGAAAAAGCCGACCAGGCTGGCGATCTGCAGGGGCTTGGTGCTGAAGCCGGTCATCATGTTCATGGCGTGCGTCACCAGCTTGCGGAAGTTGTATCCGGAAGTGCCCTGGCTGCGCGGCTCGTGGCGGACCGGTGTTGCGCCGAATCGGTTCGTGCCCCAGGTGAGCAGGACGTCGATCGAGACGAACGCGCCGTCGTAATGATTGAAGGCGTTTGCAACTTCTGCGCGGAAGATGCGGAAGGCACTTACCTGGCGGGCGATCTGCGCGCCCATGACGTTTTGTAGAGCAAGCTTGGTGGTGAGCGACGCGAGGTCGCGCAGGAAGCCGTGCTGTTCCTGCGATGGCGTGCCGTAGACGACGTCGTATCCCTGATCGACGACCGCTAGCAGTTTTGGAATTTCTTCGGGCGGGTGCTGGAGGTCGTCGTCCATGGTGACGATGATGGCGTACCGGGTGGCGCGGATTCCGCAGAGCAGCGCGTTATGCTGGCCGTAGTTGCGCATCAAGTTGATGGCGTGAATCCAAGGGTGCTGCGCGGCGAGGCGGGTGATGACGTCCCAACTATTGTCGGGACTGTTGTCGTTGACGAGGATGAGTTCGTAGCTCTCTGCGAGAGTGGGGAGTACTTCGCCCAGGCGGCGGACGAGTTCGGGCAGGATCGCTTCGCTGCGGTAGACCGGGACGACCACGGAGATTCCGGGCGTGTGCTCGCGGGGGCCACGGCTCGTAGGTGAGCCGAGACTTTGCGGGAGCGGGGTCATGACGCGCTATCCACGTGCGACCGTGGTGATGCCGACGATGATGATCAGCAGCCCGAAGAGCTTTTGCGCGGAAACTTTTTCGTGCAGGAAGTAGAACGCGCCAATGGTGATGAGCGCATACGTGAGGCTCACGAACAGCGGGTAGCAGGTGGAGAGTTTTTGCGTCGCGAGGATGCGGAACCACATGAGGGCGGCGATGCCGGAGAGAAGAAATCCGCCGACGAAGGCCGGTTGACGCAGCAGCGAGAACAGGGCTGAGACTGATGGAGAGAAACCACCGGCGTGCGCGATGCCATTCTTCATGAGGACGTTGGCGAGCGCCATACAGGTGGCCGTCAACAAGACGAGGAGAAAGCCCGCCAGGGTCACGCGCGTCGTCTCCGAAAGTTGGAGTTTGCCATTGCTGGTTCGTCGGAGTACTTGCTGGTGAACGGCTACGTTATCACAGCGTTCAAACGGCAGTCACGTCCCCGCCCGAGGTCAGGCGCTTGGGTTCGTTTCGTGGCTCCTCCGCACTCTATTTCCCTGCTTGATGCCGTTTTCCAGCATTATGTGGTTCATTCTGGTGCACCGGATTGTGACGCATCGCCGCTCGCGGTGGTTCCACCAATTCTTGGTCTTCCTGTCCACCGGAATACTTATGTTCATGATGATCAGGGTGGGGATCTACAAAATCTGATGAAACAACAGACAGCAGCAGTCCTGAAGCTTCGGATTCTCGTTGTCGACGATGACGACGTTTTGCGTCGTTGGCTATGCACGCAACTCGAGCCGAGAGGGTTTCGGGTTTGGGAGGAATCCCAGGGCGACGAGGCCCTGGCAGCCTACCTGAATCACGGCCCGTGGGACTTCGTCCTGTCTGATCTTTACTTTTTCCGTGGAGAAAAGATTAGGAACGGATTGGAGCTGGTGCAGGCCATAAGGGCTGTATGTCCAGAGCAGCCTATGGCGATACAAACGTCCGAACCTGGCGTTAACGCGCCCTGTGCCCTTTTGCGCAAACCTTACACTCTAGGCGCGTTGCTCAAAGTCTTGCGCAAGCCAGTAACACCATTGAGAGTCAAAGGAGATCCGCAGATACCTGGCAAAGAGTCGGGCGGAAAGATGTCAATGAGCGTCAGAACCGATCGAGTGGGGAAATTGTTCATCGTGCTCCAGGCCGGAATGCGCAGGTGTCTAATCTGCGACGAGGTGTTCACAAACCAGGAGGCTGCAAAACACTCGCAGGTCCGTTGTGTTCCGGCAGATCTGAGATCCATGCGTTTGAGGACGTAAAGTAAAATGCCGACTAATACCGCTTGCCTTAGTCGCCTTCTCACATCTTCTCCAGAGCAGCTTCTGCCTACGCTACCCGTTCGGGATCAGCACGATCTTACCGATCACGCCTCCGCTTCCCAGTAATTCGTGTGCGTGCCGCGCTTGGCAGAGAGGCAAACGTTGTGCGATCAGCGGCTTGATCTTCTTCTGCTGCAGTAGGTCGAACAGTGTGAGCAGGTCGTCGCGAAACCACGCGGGTTTCAGCCGCATCAGCCACTGGATACTGTAAGGCACCATGCTCTTGCGGCCCGGCAGAAACCGGTTGCGGAGGATGTACCACCCCAAGATTGCGGACTCGCGAATCGGGTGCCGCCCGCTCGGCGCTCCCGGAGCCACCCTTCCTCCGTGCAGCTTGGCCTGGAATCCATAGACCACCACGCGGCCGCCTTCGCGGACCACTTCGCGCGAGCGCCATAGATTGTCTCCACCGATGCCGTCGAAAACAGCATCCACACCGTCACCGGTGAGGCGGTGGATTTCCTGGACGAAGTCAGAATTGCGGTAGTCGATGGGGGTAGCGCCCAACTCCTTAACAACCTCTTGCGCCTGCGCCGAACACGTTCCGTACATTTCCACGCCCGCGAGCCGCCCCAGTTGCAGGAACGCAGTGCCGACCCCGCCTGAGGCGCCATGAATCAGCACGCGCTGCCCGGGCTTTACCTTCGCCGAACGATGCAGCATCTGGTCTGCCGTGATGTAGTTCAAGACGACCGCAACAGCTTCTGCAGGGTCCGAACTTGCGGGCACTGGAATAAACTGGCGTTGCGGCAAGCAAACGTATTGTGCGTAACAGCCGCTGATCGGCATGGCCGCAACCATCTGGCCCACTTCGAAACCAGAGACGCTTACGCCGATCTCGTCCACCATGCCGACCAGGTCCCAACCGGGCGTATAGGGCAAGCGCGGTGTCTCCGGATGGATCCCCTCGCGCGCTAGTACGTCAGGCAAGCTCACGCCCGCGGCCAGCACTCTCACCCGCACTTCACCAACCTTCGGCTCGGGGCACTCCTCCTCAACAACCTGCAATGCTTCAGGCCCGCCGTAATGGGTGACGATGATTCGCGTTTGTTTCACGAAACGACCATCCCACAGATGGGGTCGAATTATCTGAGAAGCACGTCACTATGTCTGTGATCAGGCTCACAAACCGCTCTGGTTAGGGACCTCTATCAGGTTAAGCGTGGCAAAAGTCCGACTGATCCGACGGGCGGCTGCCCTCATTTGGCTGGTGACTACTGGAATGAGAGCCGAATCAGCCCACCCGAGGAATTCCTGAACTTCCGAAAACCTGAGTATTAGGCATTGTGGCGATGCTCCCACAGCCCGCTTACTAGGAATCACCTAAAAAGACAGTGGGAATAGGCCGAAACACGGGAGAAGGCAGGGATTGTTTGTCCGACTGAGAAGCAATTTTGCATTCCTCATGTCAGTTGTCGTGACTACCCATCAAGCCGGAAAATGCGATTGGGTTGTAGCCACCTGTGGCTGTATGGCACGGCAGTGGTGGACATGTTCGGTTGGACGTTGCCGTATAATCCGGGCCAATTGCCGCAATCCAGGTTCATGCCCACTGGCGAAAACCACTTTCCGGAAGCTGATCGGTACTCGATCGCAATCATTACGCTGGCGGAGGAGATGTTTCGCGAGATGCGCCGCCCGCTGATGCCGGCCTTTCAGGTCGCGCGAGCCTCGAGCGAAGAACAAATCAAGTCGCTGATCGATAATCCCAATGTCCACGCGATTGTTCTCGACCTGGAAAGCATCGGCGAAGGTCCTTCCGATGCGATTGAGGTCCTCCAAGAGATACGCCGACTGCGGGACGATCTGATTCTCGTGGCAATCACTGAGTCCATCAGCACTGAGCTGCCCCTGCTGGCCACACAGGCCGGCGCCGATCACTTCTTCCTTAAGCCGGTTGACGGTGAGCAACTGCGAACTCTTCTGCTGCAAACCATCGAAAAGAGAGCGCTGCAATACGAAGGAAAATGGCTCCTTGAGCAGGTGGAGAATCGATCTGCCTTCTTCAGGCTGATTGGTGGCAGCAAAGCCATGCGCAGAGTCTACCGGGCGATTGAAGCCGTCGCTGGTTCAAACGCCAGTGTGGTGATTCGCGGCGAAAGCGGGGTTGGAAAGGAGTTGGTCTCGCGAGCCATCGTGCAAAGCGGAGAAAGGCACGACCAGCCATACGTCTGTCTGAACTGCTCCGCTCTCCCGGAAACATTGATCGAATCGGAGCTGTTCGGCTATGAAAAGGGTGCGTTTACAGGCGCGGACACTGCCAAGCCGGGGATGATCGAGATGGCCCACTCGGGCACCCTCTTTTTGGACGAGATCTCGACTTTGAACCCCGGTTTGCAAAGCAAACTGCTGCGGGCCATCCAGGAGCGAACTGTTCAAAGGCTAGGTGGAAGGAGCGCCAAGAAGATTGACTTCCGGCTGATCACAGCCACCAATGACGATCTTGAAGCCATGGTGCGCATGGGGCGCTTCCGGGAAGACCTCTACTATCGGATTAACGTGGTGCCAATTATGGTGCCGGCGTTGCGCGAGCGAGACGGCGATATTCCCTTGCTGGTCGAGCACTTCTTGAGGCTGTACTGCACGGCCAACAAGAAACCTCTCAAGCAGCTGCAGCCAGAAATCATGGAGATCTTTGAGGCCTATTCCTGGCCGGGCAACGTTCGGGAGTTGGAGAACGTAATACAACGCCTGGTAATCATGAGCGACGGGCTCGTAATCGCGGCTCATCATTTGCCCCAGCAACTGCTTTCCTCGAGCGCCGCCAGCCAGGAGGCAATCCTGATCCCGGAAGACGGTGTGGATTTTGACGCAGAGATGCAACGGATCGAGGTAGCCTACCTCAGTGCTGCCCTTCGCCGAACCAATGGCCGGAAGACGGCGGCCGCGACTCTCCTCCGCATGGATCCGCAGCGGATGAAGTACCTGTGCCGGAAGCTAAAGCTGTAGCCTTGCGACTGTGGAAAGGTTAATAATTAACCGACAATGGGTGAATTATTAATCATAATTGATTCTTGACTTTCGAATCGAATGGCTCGACAGCAAGGCTGCAGCAGCTAAGACTCGCGAATTCATTACCATAGGGGGTCCTTCCAACTTGCCGTGGAGTTTGGTAAGGCTCGTGCTCTAGAAGGAGCGTTCAGCACTTCTAAGAAACACAAAGGAGACCAACGTGACTATCCAGAAGAAATCTCTGATCAGCACCCTGAACACCACCAAGAGGGCAATCGTGGCCAGCACACCGGTTCAGCCACCAGTTTCGGCAAGCGAAGGCCGTTCCAACGCTCGCAGCTCATCGCGTAGTGTAGCGCGTGCCACGCCTCGCAGCGTAGCTCGTGCCACGCCTCGCAGCGTAGCGCGTGCCACGCCTCGCAGCGTAGCGCGTGCCACGCCCCGCAGCGTAGCGCGTGCCACGCCCCGTAGCGCGAAGGGGTAGGTCAGGTTTAAGGAGCCGGGTTTCCTGGGAGAGGCTGCGGAATTGCCGCAGCCTTTCTTTTCTCACCAGACTTTGCGGCTGAGGAACTCGGCGATTCCGTGAAAACAAAAAGTCGCTACGCTTTGGCGCCTGCCGTACACCCGCCCGGTTCCGACCATGCCCGGCTTGAGCCTGCCGTCAGGATTATTCACCCACATGTCCATCTCGTAGAAGGTTGGCGAGCGCATTCCCTTAAATTTTGACAAATCGATCAACCCAGGAAGAATCTCGGTAGATGTGGGAGAAACCAACACTCGCTGGGCTTTCCATCTGCCCACAATGCCGTCGATCTGCAGGCGGCCGCTTGAGTTCTGCCGATACTTATGCAAATCATACTCAGATATGTAGATGCGCGCTCGCATCATCCGAATATCGGCGACTTCAGCCAGTTCTGTACCCTCTTTCACAAAGCTCCCCAGTTGATCTGTGACTCGCGGCGTCATCACGATGCCAGTGATCGGGGCCTTCAGTTCCAGTTGCGCGACTTCGTCATTCAGCAAATGGACTTGTTGCTCCAACTGGTCACGCGACGTTAGAGACGCTCCCGTGTGTATGTAGCGCGATTCCGCAGATTTCAGTTCGGCCGAAGAGCGTCGAAAGTCAGCCTCAGTCTGAGCTTGCTTGGAAGCGAGTACCAGGTTGCGGAGCTGCGCCACGGGTGACCCTTCGGTCACTGTCTGACCTTCGTCCACGTAAATATTGGAAATCCTTCCTGGTACCTGAGTTCGAATCGCAGAGTGGTTTGAAGCCTCGAGAATGAATCGGCCTGCAATTGAATCGCGCCAAAGCGGGAGGACTAGAAAGGTCGCGAAAGCAACAGCTACCCATCGCCACCGCCGTGATCGGAACCACGAACGAATGCGATCTTTCTTGTCCAAGTAGAGAAATTTCATGAAATTCACCAGAGATCGAATCCGCGAACGGAAAATGAGGGCGCCGGTGGCCAATTCGGGGACGAATGACCATTCCGGATTGAAGTTGCGAAAGACGTTTCCCACGAATCGCGCCAAGATATAGAGCACAGTGTAGCTATATAAGCCTGAAGCCAAAGCGTAAAAAGCAAAAAACAGTCGCCTCCGTTTTGGGACATAGGGCACTTCTACCGGCAGGCGCCAGATGTGCTTCTTGACCCATGCGGACACGTATGCCGTGGAGTTCTCTTTCAGATCCAGGATGCCAATCACGTCGCAAAGAATATGGTATCCGTCTAGTTTCATCAGCGGATTCCAGTTCAGTAACAGGGTGGCGATCCCCGTCATCAACACGAGTACGTATGAAAAATCATGAATTGCGGTTCCCGGTTGAGTGCCCCACCACACAACGGTAGCGATTGCGCACAAGTAAAGTTCGGACCATACTCCCGCGATCGTGATCAGCACGCGTTCCCATGGCGGGCAACGCACGACGCCCTGAGTGGTGTCGGTGAAAAAAGCGGGGGTCAGGTAAACCAGGGCGAAACCCATTTGGTTCACGGGTGCTCCGAAGTGCCTGCAAGTCACTCCGTGCGCTGTTTCATGAATGGCAGCGAGAACAAACGTGATTGCCCAGAAGGCGGCGAGGTCCAACCATGTCTTGTCGGCGAAATTGAAAAACTGCACCGTGTCACGGCCTACCTCGCCCCAGTGCAGCACAAAGATGGCGAGGGTTACAGCAAATGCACACAGCGTCAGGAGAGTGAACCACCACGTAAAGATGAATCCAATCTTACCGTCCAGCCATATCAGGAACTTGTCGGGATCGAACGCCGGAAACTTGATGAACCCCAAGTCGGTCCATTTGCTTTTCTTCTTAAGAGCGTCTCGCCGTTCCTTGGCAGACTGCATCAGACGGGCAATGTTTTTTTCCTGCGGCGTCTTATACCAGAATTCGGCTGCCTCCAGGCTGTCTGCGACTTCATGCAATTCATCCTGAGAAACTGGAGTCCCAGTCTCCTGGAGATAGGCTTCCGCAACCTCTTCGTAGCTTCGCTGGCCATTGAAAAAACGCACCAGATTCCAAGTCTGAGGGGCCAGAGTAAAAAATGCATCGACACCGGGCACGTATATTCGCACGGCAGGGCGGCCGTCAACGATGTGCTCCTGGTGAACGACCTCCGGATGCAGGCGTGGGCAGCGCTGCGCGACCAGACGTGCCGGGATCTCCGGCAGAACGACATTCAGCGCCTGGGTGAGGTTCATGGATGCGTATCAATGCGAAGAAGTGCACTCATCCCCGGGCGCAAGCGTCCGACGGCACCGGTGACCTCAACCAGGCCGTCAAAAGTACCGCTGGTAGGATCAACGACCGGGCTGAGTTCAACAACTTTGGCGGTGTGTGGCTCAGTGGGAAAATCGGGAATCGTGAGGGAAAGCTGCTGGCCATGTTTAAGAGTCTCTAGATATTTTTCGGGGAGCGTGAAACGCATGCGCAAGGGCGCCTCGGCGGTAACCCAAAACAATCGGTCTCCCTTAGCGACCTGCTGGCCCTCTCGCACGTAACGACGCGCAATAATTCCCGAGAAAGGCGCGCGAATGCGGGTTTTTTCCAGTTCAAGTTCCAGGGAATGCTCCACTTCCTTGTAGTTGATCAGCAACTGTTCAACGCGTTGCACATCCCACTGGTCAGCCTCGGCCTTGAATTTCACGTGTTCCCATTGTTCACGTGTGATGAGTTGGGCGTCGTACATTTTCTGAGCGCGACTGAAGTCAGCTTCCAGGACGCGCGCTTCCGCCTGCCAGTTTTTGAGATCAGCGTCGGTGCTGCGCGTCTTCGCTCGGGCTGCCTGGAGATCGGCGTCCAGCTGGCGATCGTCAAGCTGCGCCAGAAGATCTCCGGTTCGAACGCGGCCTCCGGTGTCGGAAAAGAGTTTGGTAACAATGCCGTCGCGTTGCGCGAGCACATCGAGCTGGTGTTCCACGATCAGCGGGCCGGAGACAGTAAGAACATCGGCAGCGGGTCTGGTGTTGGAATCTGGGGAGAGAGGAGACGGCGACGGCGAAGGGACAGGAGCTGCGGCCACGGTCGACGTACCCGTGTTGGTACACGCGTCTAACATCCCCACCGCGACTAATAACAGAGACATAAGGGACAGATTCACTTTGCTTATCGCGATTCTTCTCATAGACCAAACCACGTCCAGATTCTCGAATAGAGCCACAGCAGGGGCCGTCGGAACAGCGCATACCCGGCCGGATACCAACCTGCGCGCACCTTGCCGCGACCTTCCATGCCGGCAAGGATGGCCCCGTCAGAATTCGATACAACCACGCGGGCAAAGAAGACGCGGTCCTCTCCTTGCAGAGTTGCCTTGGGACTGACAACCATGACATCTCCCCGGAAGAGCCGCGTTGGAAAGCTGTTGAGCTTGACTGACGCTTTCTCTCCGGTGCGCAGCAGGCTGGCCTCGGCATTGTCGATAGCCACATCCACGATGGCGCGAGAGGTGTCCACTACTTCGGCGAAGACGTCTCCAAACTCCAGACGCCGGCCCACCATGTTCTCCACTTGAGGCGTAGCTACGATCCCGTCTATGGGAGAGCGCAAACGAGTGCGGTCGAGCAACTCCTGGCTCCGTTCGACCTCCGACTTCCAGTAGTCGGCCTGCACTCGCTGGATCCCTGCTTCCGCGCCGTCGTTGGTTGCCAGAGCGCGATTCATCTGGAGCATCGTTGCCTGGTATTTGGCTTGAGCTTGCGCCAGCCTCGCGCGAGCGTCCCAGTCAGCAAGTTCCGCCAGAACCTGGCCTCTTGAGACCCGCTCCCCCTCGCGAACATAGACCTTGCTGATGATCCCCTCGAGTTCAGGCTGCAAATGGGCCGAATGTAACGGAGCCACCACAGCGTCTCCTTCTACGCGGAGCGGCCAGGGGAAGGCCGCGAGAAAAATAGTGAAGCAGACCGCGGCCCCAACCAGGAGGCTTCGGCGCCGCTTTCCCAAGGCCATAAATTTTCTTTTTTGCGCGAGCACAGGCTCGAGCACTGAAATAAACGGCACTTCCTTGTACATCTGCGCATTGCGCAGGGCGACGGTAGCCTGGCCCGCCAGCACCTGCAGAATCTCGAGGTGAGCCGCAGAAAGAAAATCCGGGTCGGCGCTTTCCAGCCCCAACACTCCGACCCGACCCGTGTCATCGCTCAGCGGAAGCGCGTAGAAGCCGCGCATCCCGGAAAGTTCGAAGTAGCTGCGAAATTTTGTTCGAGTCTCTTCCCGCTCTACGTCAATGTCGTCGCCATGCTGCCGGATGTGCACTTTTTCGTCGGACAGCATGACCCAACGCAGAACATCGTTCAGAGGAGCAATGTCGGGAGCGTCGGGATCGACCTGCGCCAGCCCCGTCACCGAGGCCAGCTTGTACTTACCATTCTGTTCCAGCGCAATCGCCGCGCGCTCATAGGGAATGACCGCTTGGGGCGCATTGACGATCGTTTGTAAAACGCGATCCAGGTTGAGAGTGGCGGTGATCTCCTGGCTGACTCGCACCAGGGTTTCGAGGACCTCCACTTTGCGTTCCGCCAGCAGGAGACTTGCGTTGTGGAGCGCAATCGCTGCTGATTCGTTCAAGCTCGTGAGGACAAAGAGATCGTCTTCATCGAAGGGTGCGTCGTCGAGCCGGTTGACGGCTTCCACTACACCAACCAGCGACTCCTTGTCCATTAGAGAAGCCACAATGATGGACCGAATCGCATCGCCCTCCGTGTTTTGATTGCGTCGGACGAGCCGGTCATCCGCCGGATCATCGATCAAGACTGCTTCGCCATTGTCGGATACGTCTCCGGCGATTCCCTCGCCGCCCTTCTGGACCATGCCCTCATGCGTGCCAGGATCCGCTCCAGACTGGTGCATGAGGCAAATACTCCCATCCCCCTGAACCAACCACACGTTCACGGCCTGGCATTCCAGCATCTCCCGCACCTTGCCGCCGATGATGGGCAACAACTCATCCATCTCCAGAGTCGAGCTGAAGACTTTTTCAATGTCATAAAACTGGGTCAGGCGGGTGAGTGAATTCAGAGAATTGTTGCGTTCCCTTTCGTAGGCTTGCCCTGCGGCAAGGGCCGACGCTGCGACTTCGAAGAGGGGCTGAAGTCCCTCCAACAGGGGCGTGCGCAAAGGTGCATCGAAACTCAGGATCTCGATCGCGCCCGTCAGAATCTCGCCATACATCAGGGGCACGCAGGCGAGGCCCTTGACCGTTCGTCGGACGTTCAGGTGAGCAAAATCCTCGCGGACCAGAGTTTTTCCTTCCACGACGATGGTCCGTGGATCATTGAAAATGCCGCCCAGAGTCCCTGCATCGGCTGCAACGGTTGGATCGGGCTCCACGCTCTCGCCCAGGGTTGCGCGCACGGACCAGAAGGGGCCGTCGGGATCCTCTTCCAGGACATAAATAATGGTGGTGACGCCCGGGAACTGATTCAGGATGGCCTGAGCCGTCGCTCGCGCACGTCCTGCCGTCTCGGGAACTTCGAGTAATCGGGCAGCAAAACCGGCGATGTTGAGTTCGAGCTCAGAACCCTGGAATTTCATGGTGGTGCAAGGTTGCCAAGTGCGCCGGCCGGGGGTAGGAGAGATTCGCGAGTTGCAAAAACGCCGGGCTTCCTCTAAGTTGAGCGGGCACTTTATCAGACGCTTGAACGAGAGTCAACACAACCTGACACTTCGTGTTATGGTCAATCCGGACATCGGACAAAACACACCGTGGACATCGAGTCTCGAAGTTTGGGGAACGTCAAGCTGTTGAAAATAACGGGCCGAATCACTCTAGGAGCGGGTGTAGACCGCCTGCGCAACACACTAGAAGACTTGTTGGCCAACGGTTCGAATCGCTTGGTTCTCGACCTGGCGGATGTCGGGATGATCGATTCCAGCGGCATCGGGCTGCTGATGCGATATATGACCACCGCCAAGCAGCACGGAGGAGATCTGAAGCTGCTGAATCCGACAAAGTTTGCGCTTCAAACCCTGAAGATGATAGGGCTGCTCAACCTTTTCGAAGTGTTTCAGGAACAGGAAAAAGCGGTTGCCGCTTTCAAGTAGCGTCAAAGCCAAAGCCGAGCCGTCGGAGACGGATTTCCAGCGCCGGATAATGTAGGGCAGAGTGTGACGTGCTACCTGCTCGTTGTGCTCGCCATCACCGTTGCTTTCACGCTCTCGATCATTGTCGTGAAACTCGCTGCGATTTTCAATTGTGCTTGATGAACTTACCGGGCTTGCCGGTCAGGTCGTTATACAGAGTCTCGACAAAGGCGTCGGAGGAGATGAACTCGCCCGACCACTCCTTCCATGGTTCCAGCACCTTTTTCGTGCTTCAGTTGTTCCACGGTCTTTCCCTGTTTCACACCGAGTTCGACGACGGCCAGAGTCTCTTTCAACATTTTAACGTAGGCGCGAACGTCGTCGGTTCGAAACCACGCCGTGCCCAGGAACGACCTTTTGGCCACGTCGTGGTCAAGGTGAGGATTGGCAATGCGGGCTCGGGCGGAGGCGCCGAGTCAAACTTGATCGATCCTAGATTGCCTGCAGAACCGCCCGCCTTCCCGTCGCTTGCGGGCATTGTCGTGGGTGATGATGGGCGCCTGCTTCTGGAAGAATTCGTTCGCGCCCGTGTGGTCGAGGTGGTAATGCGTATTAACGACAAAGCTAATCGGCTTGTCGGTGACGGTCTTTAGTGCTGCCTGGATTTTCTCGGCGAGGGGAGCATACTGATCGTCGACGACTACGATCCCGTCTTCGCCCACGGAGGCGGCAATGTTGCCGCCTTCACCCTCGATCATGTACACGCTGCCGGCCACCTTGGTGACTTTGATTTGGACGCCAAGAATCGAACGCAGGTGCAACTGTCGAGCCTGCACCTAATTTCACGACTCCCAGCGCTACACATTTGCTGAGCAGATCACGGCGGCTGAACTCCATCGTGCCCTCCGGTCGAGGTCAGAATTGTAATCCAAGAAATTGTAGAGATTGTTTAGCGGACAGGGTGCTATCCGGAACCCCATGGCTAATTCTTAGCCTTTTTTGCGTGGCAGCGGGGAGGCGAGCACATTCTCAAGTTCAGCCAAACGCCTAATCGCGAGCCGAATGACATGAATCATACGCAGTCCCAGTTTGTGTTCCAGACAGGCGATGATTTCGAGATCAGAGTCCGTGAACCGAACGGTTGTGGATTTGAGCTTGTCCTTCTTCGTCACTGTTTCTTTCTACAGCCCCGATGCATTTTGTGTCGTTGCTGACGAGCAATGAAAGAAACCTGGAGGAGACAGCTAATCGGTATCAAGGCGGTATCGTACCGATATCGCTTTTCGAAGAATTTCAGTCATTTTCATTGCAACCAACGAACATGATGTACAAATGTTCGTGCGAGAGAGCGCACCTCCCCCAGTGAGAGCACGCTCCCCATGAGGAGCGTTAGCCCGCATGCCAAAGGAGGCAAGGTAGCCCGTGGCAGTTCACCCGCTGCCTTGCCTCCGGAAAATTTACCTAAACGGGATGCGGCAATCCCCCAACATCAGCGGGTACGCATTCGCAAACTCGAACTATTCGATACAACTTGGAACGATGACAGAGCCATTCTAGTGTAAGCGGCCGCCTCGACATCCAAGACCACCCCCTACGCACAAAGGTGCTATTTCCGAAATGACTTCGATCGGGAACACTGTTTCCAAGCCCTGAAGAGATTGCTCGCGAGCAACGACCGAATCGCTACCATCTGTCATCCTGTTAGCTTTGTGTCTAGCACGCCCGTCAAGGACGGGCTTGGGTTCTCTTGCTAGGCGGAGGCAGATTTGGAAAGACCAACATTTCGGGTTCTGCTGGTAGATGATTACGAGCCTTGGCGCGCCTTTGTCGCATCGACATTAAACAATCAGCCAAAATTGCGGATCATCGGTGAGGCCGGAGATGGGTTAGAAGCAGTTCAGATAGCCCAACAACTACAACCCGATCTTATTCTGTTGGACATCGGACTGCCAACACTCAACGGACTTGAAGCGGCTCGCAGAATCCGGGAG
>DASRDJ010000012.1:0-17922 GCA_035652655.1 Terriglobales bacterium | reverse complement strand
GTCCATAAGAACGCGGACGGGAACGCCCGACTGAAATTTCTTGATGAGTGCACTGGAAAGGGTGGCGTCGTCCATGAACCAGAAAGCGGCGTCTATTCCTACAGTCTCGTTCTGAATCAATTTCAGAAGCTGGGATCGGCAATCCTCGAAAGATACATCGCACAGCCGTTCCGTTCCAAAGGCTGGAATAATGCCGAAGAATAGAAAAGCTAGAAGAAAACACAGGCAGAAACGCTGTTTACTCATAATCACTTTCCGTTCACGTAGAACTTCGTAAAGTACGTGGCTGACACGAACCGGGAGAGGCGGGGAGGTACCCAGGGTCTAGTATCAGTCGAAGCCAGGCTCAGAGTTGCACTTTCATTTCCAAGGAGATGACTGCACGTTCCAATTCGGGCATAGGTGGAATGAACTACCCCGAACGCTTAGATGCGGTTCGAGAGTACTCTGTTGCAGGTAGAAATAAACGCATTTAAATCTAGACGGTAGCGCAAGTGTACGCCTTCCCAAGTTTGCTCCGTGGCACTATCGTGCTAGGGGAATTGATGTAGTTCGGGAATGGGTGACGAAAAGACGGCTTACGCAAAAGTTCCTAATCGCATTCGGCTGACGAGGCTAAGGAACAGGGGGAGTTCCGCACAGGGTGTCAAAGACCACGAAGTTGCAGCAAAGTGGAAAATTCTTAGGTCGCGGGCGGCGCGAGTTCCATCAGTTCATAGATCTCTTGTGCGGCTCGGTCTGTAGCCGTTCCGGGCTTGTAGAACAACTCCTCGGCCACGATCCTACGCGTATTAGCTAGAGAATTCGGGTTGGCCAGCCCACGCTCAACCCCTTCCAGGATTTGAGCAACGGTCCGAACGCTCGTGGAAGCTTCTACCATCAGAGCAACATAATCCGGAGGAATGTTCGTTCGCGCAATCAACTCTGGCATCTCGATTCGAATCAGAGGCCGATCGAGCAACAGATATTCAAAGGCAGCGGAGCTATGATCACTGATCATAAGGTCGGCCGCGACCAAATAGGGCGCGATGGTGCCTCGCTTTGCGAAGTGCCCGCGAGGTCCCTGCAGGGCTGGGCTGAGGCGCGCAGCCCAGTCGATGCCTCCGGAATTGCGCACATCACCAACGTCAAGCGAGTTGTCGTGGAGTTTCACGATCAAATTGATGCCAGTATTGGCCAGGGCGGTGACCAACTCCTCGCCCAGAGCATTAAGCGAGGAATAAGGAGTCCAGGTGGGAGCGTAGAGCACGGTTGGCAAGGCAGGATCCAAACCCAAGGTTTCGAGGACGACGTCCCGCTTGAGAGACCCATCCACCAAGCGATCTACCTTCGGCATGCCGACGAGGCGTGCCGCCGGACTGTCGGGTTCGATTGCCCCAGAGGTGACAAAGTTGTTCATACGCTTTCGATTGATGAAGAAGAAACGATCCCACTCCCGCATTGAACGCTGCGGACGATCGTAACGTTCAGCGTATTTGCCCGCGACGCCGTGAAAAAACTGAACCCGCCGAGTGCCGCGGAGAAGAGCCGCCCAGATGTAGTCGGCAGCTAAATACGCATCGAATTTCATCCATTTGGTTTGTGCCGGGGGAATGGTTCGAACGCTTCCGTCGATATCCGCAAAAATGTGATTCATTTCGTCGGGATGAGTGGTGGACGTGAAATAAAACTGGACCCGGCTATCCCCGCGCATCCGCTTATACACCGGCTCGATCATGGCGTATTCCATCGGCAGCGCGGCGTTAATCAGCATGCGCCGACGTTCTGGATTCCATGTACGTTGCCAACTGGTATCGAGAGTGCGCGTCCAATGTACAGCACGGTTGAAAATCATGATGTGGAATTCAACCTGGCGCGTCGTCCAAGGCGAATCACGGGAGGCTGCCCTCGCCATTTGGAATGATCGAGCAGGGCGTTGCGTCTGGACCGGCTATAATTTGTGGGAAAATTTCCTCTTGAGCACGCCGGTAATCCTGCGGGAAATCAATTTCAGTCCACGGAAATCCGCGAGTGCCAACGACATGCAGAGGGCGCCGCTTGGCAAACTCCAGAAAGGCCCGAGGAGCCCAACTGCGCAAAACCCCATTCTCAACCAACGGAGCCATCTGCTCCTGGAGAAGCTTTGCTCCAGTTGGCCCGAACTTTACTATGCCAACGTTTTCGCCATCGGCCTCCGCGGGATCCATATCCTTGGAGATGTCGAGGACCCGTCCGGCCCGGACTTTAACCTTCATCTCCTCATCGCCGTATTCGGTTTCTTCGCGATAGGAAACCAAGAGAGCATCTTCGCGCCGCGCGGTGAGCAGGTCTGAAAGGAGTTGGGGATGGAACAGCACGTCCGAATTTATGACCACAAATCCGTCTGAAAAACAGTGTCGAGCCAACCAGAGTGAATAGAGACTGTTGGTTTTCTCGTAGATTGGATTTTCGATGTATTCGATCCCGGTACCGCAAGTCCGTCTTACTCGTTCTGCTTCGAAACCGACGACTACACTGATTTCGTTGATTCCGCACTCCCGCAGAGAGTTGCATTGCAGTTCTACGAGGGTCGAAGATCCGAATTTCAAAAGGCACTTGACCGTTTCTCCAGATTGATCGAGGCGCGAGCCTTTACCGGCTGCGAGTATGATTGCTTTCATCGCCCCCCTTGAGGATTGCGCTGCTGATTTTCGTCCGAGTTTTGGATGGCTGCTTCGCGATTCAAATGCACCTGAACATCTTTCATGACACCCAATGGCTTGTGGCGATCCCTCCAGCGTTGCCGCCATACTCCGAGGAAAAAGCATAGCCACAGTTCGTGATCGAAGCTTGCTGCTTCCTGCCCAGCAAACTTGGACTTCAACATCCCAGCCGCGGTCCGCAAGACTGCTCGATACAGATAGCGCGGCACCCCAATAATATGGGGAACTTTCGAAAAGTCGAGAGTGGTTTCCTCGGGCGCAAGCATATCAACGGGAGATTGCTGGTAGAGCATGGCCCGGCTGATTCCGTTCCAGTAGAACCAGCGGCGAAAGTATCGTTTGTTCAGACGATCCTGGGGAATCACGTGATGAACGATCATCTCCGGAATGTACATGCCTTTCACTCCGGCTGCCCGCGCACGCAAGAGCCACTCGCGAACTTCCTGCCCCAGCAGAGTTCCGGCTTTGCGCCCGATTCGGGTATCCCAAAGACCAACGAGCTCGAGAGCTTCCCTTTTGAAAGCAAGGTTAACCCCCAAAGGCGCATAACGGCTGCCAAACTCGACTGGCTTCGAACCATAATCTTGCAAAGCGATCACCGACCAGTGGCGTCCGCCCTGATTTGCCAGCCATTCCGGCTTTTCGCCACCCCATATGGGAAGTACCTTGCCGCCCACAAAGTCGCAGGCTTCGCGATCGAGGCCAGCAGCTGCCTGGTCCAGCCAATCAGGCTCTACTCGAACGTCATCATCGGTGGTAGCGATGATTTGGCCCGTGGCCAGTTTAATTCCAGCGTTGAGGGCAGCACTGCGACCTGCGTCGGGCTCGAACACATAATGGAGTGGGGCCGGAAAATCTTTGGCGGCATTCAGGATGGTTTCGCGCGTGGTGTCGGTGGAGTTGTTATCTACAGCAATGATCTCCCAAGGGTCGGAAACCTGCAGCTTAGCAATGCTGGAGAGCGTCTCGCGAAGTTCGTTTGCCCGATTGTAGGTGGGTATTACGACCGAGAATCGCATTTCTGAGTTCTTGTCGCTTCTTTCATGTGGGTTTCTGATTTTAGCGCCTTGTCACTCGAAATACGCAACGACGTGAAGTTTGAAGCGTTATCGATCTACTTTGGCAATGGATATTTGCGTCGAGAGGCATTCCTTCTGATCTTCGTGGAGTTGGAAGGGTGCGGAGTCAGGACATCTTGGGAGGCAACACCAGACTGCAGTTGTCAATGCAAGACTCTCGATGCGGCTTTTTGGAGAAGCAGAAGGGTAGGGTATTGATGCCGGAAGAAGAAATGGCGGAAATTTACCTCCATAGTCGCTTGCTCAGGGCTTGGTGTTCTTGAGTTCCGCCCCGGGGACGGATATCGCCCAACCCTAGCTTGACCTTGCGGCGCCTGTGCTTAACGAGATCGACGCTAAATTTGACACCGAGCAAAAATGCAATGACCAGCACGACCGCGATTGGTGCTGTGGAGATCATGTGAAGATGCCGTCGTTATTATACGTCTGCCGAAATGAATGCAATCCGCAGCCGCGTGACTCCAGTCACAGCGCTTACCGCTGGGAAAGGCTATAGTCAGCAAAGGGATGGGTCTTCATGCTGGAAATGCCTCCCGTCGGTTTTCGCCAACTCTCGACAGAAGAATTGCGCACGGCCGCTGCCGGCTGGCTGCCTAAGGGTGGTACGCACACTGAGAAAATCGGCGCGATCGAAAGCGCTCTGCGCAGCGGGATAGGGCAATCCTTACGCGAGGCCATGGCAGCGTGGATCGTCGACGGAATTGTGCCGGTAAGCCGGTTGGTGCCGGAAGCGTACGTAAAATGGCGTCCACCAGTGCGAGACGCCATGATGTTTGTGGTGGCTCGACTGTCGGCTGCGCGCCTCGCACCCAAACTCCTGGAACAATTCGAACTGCCCGAGAACACGCCCGCCGAGACGCGCCTGCTCCGGCTGATTGCGAAAGTGCCCGGCCTGCAAAAGCTCGGGCAGGTGATCGCGAGGAATCAGAATCTACGCCCGGCGCTGCGCAACGCGCTGGCGCGGCTGGAAAACGGGATCCGCGATGTGAAGTCGACAGAAATCCGGAGCATCATCGAACAGGACCTGGGACCACGGCTGAAAACCTTTGCGATCAAAATCGCGCCGGCCATACTGTCGGAAGCGAGTGTCAGCGCGGTCGTTCGCTTCACCTGGCTCGATCCTGCGAGCGGGCGTCGCGAACGCGGCGTTTTCAAGGTTCTGAAGCCGCACATTCCCGAGTATTTTGCGGAAGACATGGACTACCTGCAGGGACTCGCAGAATATTTCGGCGATCGCCATCACACATACGGATTTCCTGCGCACCTGATTCCCGACACCTTCAAGAAGGTGCGAAGGCTGCTGCAGCATGAAGTCAACTTTAAGCGAGAACAGAAGACCCTGCGCGAGGCTTTCCACCTGTATCGCAATGTGAAAGGAGTGCGGGTGCCGAGACTCATTCAACCTCTTTGCTCGCACAGAATCACGGCGCTTACGGAAGAGCAGGGAATCAAAGTGACGAATGCAGCCGTGCGGTTGTCTCCGGCGCGACGACGCAAAATCGCCGAGCAACTCATCGAAGCCCTGGTAGCACTGCCGCTGCTCTCATCCGAAGAGGGAGTCATATTTCATGGCGACCCGCATGCCGGCAATCTTCTCTACAACAATGGTACGGGCGAACTGATCTTGATCGATTGGGCCCTCCGGGAGCGATTGAGCCGCGAGCATCGCCGGCATCTGGCGCTTCTGTTCGGCATGGTCGGTCTGCGGGACCCGGTCGGAGCGTGCACTGAAGTTTTGGCGCTTAGCCAGCACCACATCGGTAGCACCTCCGAGCGCGGAAGGATGGTCTCTCAGATAGTCAAGGAATTTGTGGATGCCCTTCCTGTGACGCACATGCCGAGTATGGTGGATGTCATGCGGCTTTTGGAGGAACTCGCCATGAGAGGCGTGAGATTCCCGGGATCGCTCATCATGCTGTCCAAGGTGTTGTTTACGCTGGAAGGGATTCTGCGCGATATCAGCGGGCCGGAGGGCGGCAGCAGCCTTGCCATAGTCGGACAACTTGCTCAGCATTGGCGAAAGGATCGCCGTGCCTTCCGTTCTCCGTTGCAAGCCAAGGATTGGGTTACGCTGCAGTGCAGTGCTTTGCTCTATACGACTCGCTTATGGATGCGCTGCGAACAGACCATCCTCGATCGCCTGTTGCCAGCGGGTTCAGTAGCGCCGAATCCCGTCTAACCATCTCCAAGAACTTATGCCCGCGTGCCGCTAAGAGTTGGCAGCGGGCGCATCATCCCATGCAGTGGCGTCGGCGGGGGGAATGAAACTCATCGCCCTCTCTGCGAGAGCGGTGATGGTCAGACTGGGGTTGACGCCAAGATTGGCGGCGACCACTGAGCCATCGCAGATGTACATGTTCTTGTACCCGAATACGCGGTGGCGACCATCGACGACCCCGTTGCTGGAAGACTCGGCAATCACGCAACCGCCAATGCAGTGGGCTGTGCCGGGGATATCGAACAGGATTTCGGGCAGCATGCTCATCGGGAACCCGCCCGTGAGTTGGGCGAATTTTTCAGCGAACTCGTTGGCTTTCGGAATGTAGGTGGGAACCTTGTTACCCCAGCTGACGAGAAACTTGCGGAAGGGCCAGAACCAGGGGCGCTGCCAGCGCATTTCGATCTGGTTGTCGAGCGCCTGCATGCAGAGCAGGATCACGAACTCTCGGGCCCATCCCCACGGCTGCAGAACGCGCACGGTGTGGAGCGGGTGCCTGAGCAACGATTTGAAGATGTTTGCGAGCCAGAGAAAAATACGATTCGGTCCGGGCCGGCCATTGGTAAGGATGGTGGTCAACAGCCCCATGGCGTCGGATCCCCCGGGGTAACGCACCGCTTCAATGTGGGTATGTTCGTCGATGTAGACTCCGGAGCCGATCGCAATGCCTAGCGACAAATCCTCGTGATAGCCGGGCATGCGAGCACCGATCAGCGATTCGGAATTGGTGCGCACATGCTTGCCAAGCTGTGGACTAATCGCGGGCAACGAGTCCTTTTCCTTCAAGCGGAAAAGCAACTCCATCGTGCCAAGGGATGATGCGGAGAACACGATTCCACGGCAGGTGAACTTCCGGGAATGGCGCCCGATCCACGTGGTAGATTTCACCGTGGAGACTTCGTATCCAGTGGCGCCGTCGCTCGTCGCTGACAAAGGGCGCACGTCGATCACCTGCGTTTCTGGATAGATCGATGCTCCATGCTTTTCTGCCAAGTACAGGTAGCCGAGGTCAAGAGTGTTCTTCGCGCCGTAACGGCAACCCATCATGCAGCCGCCACAACCTACACAGGTGGTTCGAGCGGGACCTTCTCCTCCAAAGAATGGATCGGGAACAGTTTGGTTACCTGGTTCGCCTGCGGCCGGTTGAAAGATCCCAACCTTGGTGCAGTAGAAGGTGTCTCCGGCCCCGGTTGCGATGGCCGCTCGCTTGAGAAGATGATCGGCAGGGCCGAGGATACTGTTCTCGGTGGCGCCTAGCATGCGAGAGGCGGTTGCGTAGTGCTCTGGCATTTCGGTTTTCCAGTTGGCGAGGCCGGTCCAGGATCCCGTATCCCATACTTTGTTGGGTGGGGTGAGCAGAGTGCAGGCATAGGTGATGGATCCGCCACCGACAGCACAGCCATGGAAAATGGTCGCGTGCCGGAAGAAGCGCATGTTGAAGAAGCCCCGCAAGCCGAGTTTGGGACGCCAGAACCAGCGATGGATTGACCAACTGCTATGCGGCAGGGACTCGGGCGTCCAGCGCCGTCCCATTTCCATCACGGCGACTTTGTAGCCTTTGTCGACCAGGCGATGCGCTGCCACGCTTCCGCCGAAGCCGGAGCCGATCACGATAAAGTCGAAATCGAATTTGTTCTGGAACGGCATACGTGCCCTATGAAGCTGTCAGCAGTCGAGTTTCGTTCCAGTTTGGCACGCCCAGATCGAGCGCCTGCGCGGCGCGGAACGAAGTTTCGGGAAGCGTCAGGTGGATGGGACTACCTGCAGCCGAGTCCGTTGCCACGGTCCGCACAACGCCATCAGAGGTTCGCCACCATCCCTGGAAGGCGCGGTCGTGAACGCATCCAATGCGAAGGGGGCTCCAGCCATCGAGATCGGGAGACCCTGCCATCGGCGTGACCATGACGCTTCGGGTATCGAGCCGCAATCCATGTTGCAGAGCCTTAAGCGCGCTTTCTTTCGCACTCCATAGCAGGGTTACAATTTCTGCCTGTTCGGTCGGGGGCGTCCGCGCTACCCAGGATTGCTCTTCTGCACTGAAGTAGTCCGTGACAAAATCGTGACTGCGCGGTTCGACAACTTCCAGATCGCATCCCAGCATGACTGTCGCGCCCGAGACCGTGCACATGGCATTGCCGGCCCGATGGGTAATAGAGATCACCATGGGCGTGCCGAGACTTGCGATGACGGCTTCTGGTGCGCCAGAAGAAGTGGCGCGAATTTCGATCTTCGCGAGTATTTGAGAGTAGGCAGGCCAGTCAAGACAGGCAGAGACCGTGCGCTTTGCCGTCCATCGTCCGAGCCGCCAATCGGCGCGGCGCTTGGCGAAACGCAAATTCTTCAAACAAGCAAGTTCGTTCGGGCATAGCCAGTTGTCGTCCGCGGGCACGTCTCTCGCGGACTGCTCCAGCCAGTAGATGTGCATTCGGCAACCTCGTTCCTAGGCAACCTTCTCTTCCGGCTTTGCGAAGATTGGTTCCTCTTCCTTAGCGATGCCGCGCCTCACGGCGTCGATGAGATAGGGCCGTAAATCGGACGGCGGAAGAATGCGATCCAGCGCCCCCACCTCGAGAGCACGTTGCACGCTGTGAACGCGGTCAAATTCGGCCGCCATCTCTCCCACTTTTTCCGAATGGACGACCTTGAAGAGATCTTCCCATTGCGTGCGCAGGCGGGCTCGCTCAGCGCCCTCGGCCTTGGCTATCGCCTGGGTCAGAGCTTGGAGGCGTGGGTCTTTCTTGGCGCGAGCCTCGACTTCGCCAGCGAAAACCACCGCCGCGGCAGGTGCTCCGCCAATCACGGAGGCATAGGTGCCCTCCAGGGCGGCGACTTCAATCTGCTCGTTCAGAGCGCGCGAGAACACCACGTACGCGCCTCCGTGATAACGAGAGACGACGCAGAAAACGATCGGCCCTTTGAAGTTCACGACTGCGCGGCCGATCTCAGCGCCATATTCCAGTTGAAGCCGGCGCATCGATTCGGGTGAGCCGTCAAATCCCGACAAGTTGGCCAAGACGACCAGTGGACGATTGTTGCTGGCCGCATTGATGGCGCGCGCGACTTTCTTGGAGGATTGTGGGAACAGTGTTCCGGCGGTCCACTGATCTGGTCCATCTGCAGGCACAAATCCGAACCGGGGTACCGGTCGGGATTCGATACCGATGAGGCAAACCGGATAGCCGCCCAGATGCGCATCCCAGACGACCGTTGTTTCAGCCGCGCGCATCCCCGCCCAGCGTTCCAGCGGAGCATGGTCCTGGTCAGCGACTGCCATCATCACCTTGCGAATGTCGAAGGGCTTTTTTCTGCCGGGATTACTTTCGTCGGACAAAATGTCGCCGATTTTAGCAAAATTGTTTTCACCATCCGGGCCGTGGGGATAACTGCGAACGTCGCGATTGATCGGATCGGACGTGACTGCCTGGCGAGGGAATCGCTCGCCCGGAACAATGTAGGTGTGGTCGTAGTGCCGCAGCAGAATATGGCAGGCCTCATCGATATCATGCGCCCAGTACTGGGCTTGGCCATTGATCCCCATGATGCGGTCGTAACCGCCAATGCCCTGGTTGTCTTCTGCGGATACGCTGCCGGAGTAGTCCAGGGCACGCTTCCCGGTCAGTACCATTGCGGCTTTCGGTGTCATCACCAGGATGCCGCGGGTATGCATAAGCATGGTCGCTTCCGCGTTCCAGTAGGGCTGCGCTCCGACGTTGATGCCGTTCACGATCAGATTCACCTCGCATCCCGCCTGGGTGAACGTAATCAGACGACGCAGGACGCGGGCGATCCAATCCATGTTTTCCACGCCGCTTTGCATAGAGATCTTGGCTCCGGCAGAAACGGGGAACCACTCGAGCGGCACGCCCTTGCTTTGCGCCAGATCCAAAGCCGCCAGGATGCGGCGGCATTCGGGTTCGGCGATGGCGCCCAGATCCTTGCTGGGATCGCCAAGCAGCAAAACGCGCGTCATTCCATCTGGATACTTGTCGGTGAAGTTGCGAATCACGCCGACAATGATGTTGGCCTTATTGTTGCCGTAAGGACGAATGATCGGGACGAGGCGATTGTCCGCGTCCAGATCGTGCTCCACGAAATCCCCTGGAGGAAACTCCGCCCTCGTTTCGGTGGGAGCCGGCGTGAGCATCCGGATGATTTCGTAGGGGTAAATCAGACCGCGCTGGCGCATGCGCACAACTTTCTGGTCGTATTCTGCCAGCGGCTTGATCGGTTGCAGTTTGTCGGCCGGTCGGAAAGTAATTAGCATTCCGGTGTGTCCTGGAGTGGAGATGCGCACCACCATTTCGCGCAACTCCCCAGTGGTCGGATTCGGAATACGTGTGCGTACGACGACTTGCTCCAAGCCAAGGTCTTCGGTCGAAGGCGACAGCCGTTTAACGATGTCCTGCAATTCGGCCCGGCCTAAGCTGAGTGGTTGCCAGACGTACAGAAAAATTCGATTCCAATGCAGGCGCTCCTGGGGTCGACGGCGTGACTGGAACAGGCGTATGCCTGCGAGAGCCTCGGCCAGCATACGTTCCAGATGAGGCAATCCCACAATGCGTCCGGCTTCATTCCGAACAGGCGTAACGTCTCGAACCTCAGCGCAGGCAAATAGCCGTTCGTCTTTTGGATTGTCGCGCGCTACAGCGTGCAATAGGTACACGTCTTCGACGGATGGCAACCGCTGAATATTGAAATTGCTCAGGCGCCACAGTTGAAGGCGTTTGCCCATCATCGGATGGAGTCCCCGGTAAAACTTCTCTTCTTTGTAGCCCTCGGCGCTCGGGCGGTAAGTGAATTGGAGCATCCGATTAATGCCCTCGCGCGAGCCCCGACCTACCAGCGCCACGACAATGCGCCGTATTGCGCGTGGGAAGCATGCCTCGTTCAAAGTCCTATGAATTTGCTGCTGCTTACCCTCCGCGTCGTCCGAGGCGCCACTGTGCGATGTATAGAAGTCCAGGACGACGTCGTGGTCGGCCGGCACTTCCGCGATTAGCGGAGACATCGCTTGCACCGCTGCGGCCAGTTGGGAATATTCGGCGCAGGTGGCGAAGACGTGGATCTGCTTCCCGTCATGCTCATACTCGACCGAGGCATAACAGCGGCCATCGAGTTCGAAAGAGCGCAGGCCCGTGAGGGTTCGGATTCGGTAGAAGCGCCAGGTGATCGCTTCCAGCATCAGATTCTTGAGGGCGGTTGTCGCGGAGTCGAAGTGAGCCGACAGATGAGTGACTAGTGGTTGCGGGCAATCTACCAAGGCCCGCAGTCGCTCGTGTCGATCCGGCGGGTTGGGATGGGCGGACAGGTAAGCGAGTTGATCGTCCACCTGGTTGTAGATATGCCTTCTCGCTCGCTCGAAGAGAGGCTGGTCAAAGCAGCGATATCGCACTTCTCGAGCGAGGTCACTGAGTGCCGCAAAGTTTCCATTCGTGATGGAAATCATGCGATCCAGAAGTGTGCGGAAGGACTCCTCAGCGTGCGCGGCCAGGGCGTCCACGCGGTGCAGTCGCCGTTCAAGGATGCCGAGCACGGGCGCGATTTGCTGCTCCACCCGCTGGTGCGACTTGCAGATCCAGAGCAGGCATTCTTCTAGTTGAGGTGAGCGTTCCAAACTCTGGAGCCCGTAGTGAGCGACCGCTTGCTTCAGGGAATTGACGAAAGCCGGCGGCAGACCCTCGCCGCAGGTATCCAGCATTCGCAGGTACGCGAAGAAGTAGGCTTCAGCACTAGGTTCCTCGCCGGAGGCTCGATGGTTCACCTCGGGATCGCGCTGGAACAATGAGCAGATGTCAGCGAAGATGCTGAGTATCTCGTCTTCCGCTTGCCGGATTTCGTCACTGTCCACCGGGCAGGTCTGACCCCATTTGGAAAGCAGTTCGGTGCTGTTTTTCGGCTCGACATCGAAACCGAGCATCAGTTGGTGTAGTTGGTCGAGGCTTTGACGGCAAAGCTCGTGCATCTCTGGCGCATCGTCCGAGTTCTTGGAGTTACCAAACTCCAGCTGATCGTCCGTCGCTGTGGTGCAATCGGCGCAATCAGGTTCCAACTGCACGAGAGGCGCGCCCGTTTCCACTTGCACGTTCGGCATCGTCAGCACTTGGCGCACTTTTCCTGAAAATGGAGCGACCACCTGCATTTCCATCTTCATGGCCTCAAGCACGGCCAGCCGGTCGCCGCGAGAAACCTTATCTCCCGGCTGCACTGCGATGGATACCACTACGGCGGGAGAGGGCGAGTGGACGATGCCTCCGTCGTCCCGTTCCACGCGGTGCGAAATGCCATTGACCTCGATCCGGTAGCTGCGGCCCTCTGCAACAGAGAGCACCTGGAATCGCTCTCCGAATGCAGTCAGCCAGTATTCAAAGTCACCCATGCGATCCACTGCCACGTCGATGCGAGCCCCACTCACTTCCACGCGGTAGCGGTTGGGGCCCAGACGATAGGTCTTGGTGGGGTATAAATTTCCTCGATAGCGCAAGGCGACGGTGTGCGCAATCTCGCTTCGAGCTTGCGGCCGGCCGCGCGCGGCGGACGCATAGAATTGCGCTCGCTCGACCGCCATCTCGGCGCCGTAGGCTTCGATGGCCGCCTGGACCAGAGCCACATCCGCGTGTTGACGGGGAAGGTGATTTCCGTTCACTGCCAGTCCGTCGAGCCATCCGGTGTGTACTTGCCCTGCCTGCAACTCCGGCTGGCTGAGGAGGTGTGACAGGAAAGACTTGTTGGTCGTTCCGCCCTCGATAACAACGATGCTTTCCTGCAGTGCTCGATGGAGCCGGGACAACGCTTCTTTCCGGTTCTGACCATAAGCGATGATCTTTGCAATCATCGAGTCGAAGTCGGGCGCAATGGAATCCCCTTCACCCACACCGGTGTCGATGCGCACGCCCGGCCCAGTCTGTATCCTGAAGCGTTGAATGATGCCGGGCGACGGAGCAAAACCGTTGTCGGGATCTTCGGCGTTCAGGCGAACTTCTATGGCATGCCCAGTGCTGCGCGGGGGATCTCCTTCAAGTCGGCCGCCTTTTGCTATATGAATTTGAAGCTTGACCAGATCGATCCCGGTGGTGCATTCCGTGACCGGATGTTCGACCTGCAAGCGGGTGTTCATTTCCATGAACCAGAAATCGTCGGACGCCGGATCGAACAGGAATTCCACGGTGCCCGCGTTTTGATATCCCCCCGCCTTACAGAGGCGCACAGCTGCAGCACGCAAGCTCTCATCCTTGAGTGAAGAGAGAACCGGCGAGGGGGCCTCCTCGAGAATCTTCTGGTGACGCCGTTGAACTGTGCAATCGCGAACACCTACGGCCCAGGTGGTACCGAAGTGATCGGCTATGACCTGAACCTCAACGTGATGCGATCCGGTCACCTGTTGTTCTAGAAAGATGGTCGGATCTCCGAAAGCCTTGAAAGCTTCGGATCGCGCAGCATCAAACGCTCTGGGCAGTTCATCCGGCGAACGTACTTCTCGAATCCCTCGGCCCCCGCCGCCAGCGGTGGCCTTGATGAGGAGTGGATACTTCAGCCGCGCCGTTTGCCGGATCGCCTCGGGAAGGTCCTCGACCGATCCATGGCTCCAGGGAACAACCGGAATCTGCGCCAGTTCGGCCAGACGTTTCGAGGCAATCTTGTCGCCCATGCGGCGCATCGTTTCGGCAGAGGGGCCGATGAATACTATACCCATGTCGTGACAGAGCTCTGCAAAGGCGGCGTGCTCCGCGACAAAGCCCCATCCCACCCAAACTGCTTCGGCACGCGCGGACGTCAACGCCTGAGCTAGACTCTCATAGTCCACGTAGCGACTTTTGAATTGTCCGGTGTTCAGGTCCAGGGCCTGCGCCGAACCGAGGCACACCCTCTCGTCGGCTTCGCGAACGAACATGGCATTGCGATCGGGATCCGTGAAGAGCGCGATCGTGCGAAAGGTCGTGCCGTGTTCATAGTTGTACTCGCGAACCGCGCGAATGAAGCGCATGGCGGCTTCGCCTCGGTTGACAATCGCTACGCGCTGGAATTCCAGGTTCATAACGTCTCCGATCGGCGGATTAGCATTTATGTCCACGATCAGGCTGCGACGGGCGACGGGCGCAGCATTCTCTGCAGTACTTTCACGTAATCAGCATTGACCGCACCAGGCATCGCGATCGTTCGGTATCCGCTGAGGCGAACATACAGATTGCCCTTGGCATCGACCACGTCAGCATCGAAGGTGCCTCCTGGACCAGGCGTAACCAGTGCGTACAGCCTGGTATCAAGCGTCTCGGTCATCGGCCAGTACGAGACTTGATCCAGGTGTTGCGGTAAACCCATGCGAGCCTGCACTCCCATTTCCCAGAGCCCTGCGGTCTGAAAGCACAACTCGATGAGGCGCGGAGCCATGAGAGTCGGCAAGTTCGACGGCCGGTGGTTGTCCGGAAGATTTTTCGCGAGGAGCCCAATCATCCGCTTGCCATCCCACCAAGCCTTTTCAATGACCTGGTAAGCGGGTCCGTGAAAATAGAGTCGATAAACATCAGCCGCTTCGATGAGGGGTTCGATTTGCGAATTTGGTCCCGCGGAAACTGTTGATCCGGGTGCAAGTTTCGAGAGCCGTACAAGCGCCGTGAAATGCGTCGTGATCTGCGGCTCTGATTGATTTGGAAGCGCCCTGCGGCCAACCATTCGGCAGTCGGCCACCATTTCGTGGTCTTGTGAACGCAGGGTAGCTTCGACCGTAACGGTTCGCCTTTCATGACGATAGAACTTGAAGGGTGCCAGGAAGTTCACATCTTCGATGGCCTTGACATGCCATCCAGGAAGGACGCTCAGAGCCGCTTCTGCGAAGGCTTCGATACCCATCACGCCGGGCAACACTGGCGTGCCGTCGATTTGATGATCGTGCAAGAAGGGTTGTGCTTTCGGGTCAAGTGTTGCCTCGATCGTGAGGCCGTTGTAGAGGCCCATGTTCGCGATCTTGCCGATCATGGGACCTGGTAGCTGCGCACCTGTTTTGTCGAGGAGCGAGGTGTCCACTCCGCCCGTCTCATCCCACTCCTTCAGCAACACACCCAGACGCTGGCCGATCACAACCTCGCCGCGTGTGCCTCCTGCGGTCAACTCCCGGCGTATCAAAGGAACGCCGGCCTCGGGCGGCAGCATGTCGATGCCGGCCAGTTCCATTATCCTGGGGATGGAACCTCGGGTGGCCATGCCAATTCCGCCCCACGCTGTCCAGTCAATGGCAATGGCGCGCGTGTCAGGGCGGGTCGTGCGGAAGCTGGAAGTGATTTTGCAGAGCAGGTCGTTGGCGGCGCTGTAGTCGGTTTGTCCGGGATTGCCGAAGCGGCCTGCAATCGAACTGAACGCCACTGTCGCAGCGAGAGGCATGTCGCCGAGGGCGTGGAGCAGATTGAAGAAGCCATCGCACTTGACATCGAATACCAGATCGAACTCGCGGGGATCTTTGTCGACGAGAGAACGACTCCGGTCGAGGCCTGCGGCATGCAACAGAACATCGATGCGGCCGCTGCGCTGACGCACCTGTTCAATCACATCGGTCACGGCTTTCGTGTCGGTGAGGTTGACGCTGAAGTAATGTGGTGTCCCACCGGCCGCGCTCACAGCGTCAATGGCGCTTTGGGCTGCGTGAGCGCGCTCGAGAGCAGACAATTCCTTTTCCACCAGAGCGGGAGTCGCTCGCTCTCCGCGCGCCTGAATGCGCGAGAACAGTTCTCTCTTCAACCCTTCCTTGTCGGACACGAAGCGCTTTAGGTCGGGATTGTTCGGGTCAGGTTTGGGCACGAGGTCGAGCAAGTAGAAGGTTCCGCCGGAGGCAGCGGCCAGGTCGGCAGTAATTGCAGAAACGATACTTCCGGCAGCGCCGGTAATCAGAAAGACCGTGTTTTCATCCAATGTCAACGCCGGTCGGCTGTCGGCGGCAGATTGCTCCTCCAGTCCGATCGTCCAGCGCAGGCCATCCTTGTACCCGATTTCGATGGCTCCGGGATCGCGCACAGTTTCATCCAGCAGAAGTTGCGCCAGGTCCGTGGGGCTGCACCCGAGTTCAAAGTCGACGGCCTTGACGGTTGTCTCCGGACGTTCCCGCTTGTAGGTTTTGGTGAACCCTGTAACCGCGCCGCCCAGTGGAGCGATTGCTCCCCCGTCGTCATAGCCGTGCTGTCCGCCCAGACGAGTTGCACAAATAAGAAACGTTCCGGGCTTCGAGATCGGCTCGTAGAGAGTGCGCATGCAGTTGTAGAGCGACTTCAGACGGAGGCGGCCTGCTTCGTGCCAGG
This sequence comes from Terriglobales bacterium, assembly GCA_035652655.1. Taxonomy (GTDB): domain Bacteria; phylum Acidobacteriota; class Terriglobia; order Terriglobales; family Acidobacteriaceae; genus Gp1-AA133. The sequence goes on along the minus strand of DASRDJ010000012.1, from coordinate 1,664 downwards.
CCACGGGGTTCATGCCGCGCAAGTCGCCTTCAGGATCGAGTGCCGGAAGCCAATAGACTCCGTCTGCTGGGCCTGCGGCCAAGAATGTTTTGAGGCGATTGATCAGTGCGTCGGGCTCGAGGGAACCCTCAATGCGGAGTACTTCCACGCCCTTTGCCTGAAGGAGATGAGTCAGGGCATCGGCCACTCCTGCCTGGTCGGGCATCAGGACTACGCGGTCGCCTTTGCCGAGCGCGACTCCCGTTGACTTGCAGATGGACAGCGGTGGGCGCAAGACTGGAATTGGTACCCGGCGCGGAATGCGATTTGCAGCGTCGAGGCTCGCGAGATTGGGCCGTGGCTTTGGCACGAGCGCGGGTGAGAGAGCGGTTGCGGTCGAAGCGACGGGTTTCTTCGCCGCTGGCTGCTCTTCGGCCGCAGGGAGTCGTGGCAAATTCGACCGGTCCTGAGCGAACTGAATCACATGTGCCAGGGTCGGAAAATCGCGCAGCTTCATTTTCTCGTCGCGAGGAATGCTGTATGCCGCACGGATGGCGACGAACATCTCCGCTTGCTTCACGGTATCAATGCCGAGGTCGGCCTCCAGATCAAGATCGAGATCCAACATCTCCTTCGGATAACCGGTCTTCTCGGCGACGATCTCCAGCACTTTTTCCTTGATGGAGTCATTCGTCGCAGTTTGAGCGGGGAGCATTGCTGGCTCCGGCGCCGGTGACTCATTGGTGGCCGGCGCTGATGCAGAACTCGCGGCCAGGTCGGGACGCTTCTCGAAGACGAATCGGATCACGTGCGCCAGTGTCGGGTAATCGCGCAGCTTGCGATTTTCGTCCCGCGGGATGTGATAGATCTCGCGGATTGCAGCAAACATTTCCGCCTGCTTCACCGTATCGACGCCGAGATCGGCCTCAAGATCGAGGTCGAGGCCGAGCATGTCTTTGGGGTAGCCGGTCTTCTCGACGACCAGGGCGAGGATGCGTTCCTTCACGGACTCGCTCGCGGTCGCACTTGAGGGGGCTTCCCCAGATGTGCTGGGCTTGAACTCCTTCTTACTTATTGCTGTCTTAGTCTCTTCCTTGCTGGTTGCTGTAACGACAATCGGCGTGGATGCGGTTGCGCCAGCCAAGTCAGGGCGCTTTTCAAACACGAACCGAATGACATGGGCTAGCGTGGGATAGTCGCGCAGCTTCCGGTTTTCCTCGCGAGGGATGCTGTAGATTTCGCGGATGGCGGCGAACATCTCGGCCTGTTTCACGGTATCCACGCCGAGATCAGCCTCGAGGTCAAGATCGAGATCCAGCATGTCCTGGGGATAGCCGGTCTTTTCGACCACCAGGGCGAGCACCCGCTCTTTCACGTCATCGCTGGTTACTTTGACAGGCGCGACCACAGGCTGCACTTGTGCTAAGGGAGGCGTCGTTTCCGCCGGCTTCGTTAAAGGCGGCGGGGTGGCGGCCAAGTCCGGCCGCTTCTCATACACGAAGCGAATCACATGCGCCAGAGTTGGATAGTCTCGCAATTTGCGGTTCTCATCGCGAGGGATGTGGTAAGCCTCACGGATGCTGGCGAAGACTTCCGCCTGTTTCACGGTGTCGACGCCCAGGTCAGCTTCCAGGTCAAGATCCAAGTCCAGCATGTCGACGGGATAGCCGGTCTTCTCAGCGACG
>DASRDJ010000011.1:0-27218 GCA_035652655.1 Terriglobales bacterium | reverse complement strand
GATCGCGCGGGCGCGAGCGCAGACCGGGCGGAAGATTCATCTCATAGGCCACAGCCTGGGTGGTGTGATTGCGCGATCGGTGGCGCATCAGCGGCCAAAAGATGTCGCGTCGGTGATCACGCTGGCGGCGCCTTTCCGCGGGACCGTAACCAGCAAGACGGTTCTCCAGGCGGCGGACGCTGTCCGGTTGCGCATCCTCCAGGAGCACGGCCGCGGTGTTCTTCCCGATTGCTATACGGGACGCTGCACATGCAATTTCATCAATTCTCTTAGCCGTGATATTCCGGACTCCGTGATGGAAACCGCGATTTATACGCGCCACGATGGAATTGTTGATTGGCGGTACTGCATGACCCGAAATGAAGAAAATGATTTTGAGGTTCCGGGTACGCACATCGGAATGGCCTTTAACGCGTCAGCGTACGCGATCGTGGCAGATCGCCTGGCGAGAGTTCGCGCGTCCGAGTAGCTCCCCCCGTTTTTTCCAAAACCGCATTTGAATCGGTTTCCAGAATTGCGACGGCACCGCCTCGTTCTTGAAGGCGGACGTGCGCTTTTGCGAAGCTGTTGTTGGTCACGTCGAAGGTGCCTGAGCAGTCGGTCTTGAGATAGGGCAAGACATGAATGCCTGGTCCAGACCCGTCGATCGCCGCTTCCAATTCCAGACCGTCGTCGGCAGAGCAGTGGAAACACCAGGCAAACGCCTCATCAGCGTCGTGCTTGTCGCGCAAATTGCGAAACACATGCTGGATGCCTTCGTGCCAAAGCACTGCTTTGCGAAAGACAAGCCCCAGCGGCATTTCATAAACCAGAGCCTCCAGGGTGCTCGCCGATGCGCCAGGCCGAGGAAAATACGCGTGCGTCCAAGTCCAGAACTTGCGATGACGATATCCGCAGTTGTGTCCCTGGACTCCAAAGCCGAGAGGGCTTCCGGCAAAGCTTCTACCGTCGAGCGTGATCTCGCCGCAGAAAGTTGCATCGGAATGTGGCGTTCGAGAGAAGCCGATCCAGCCCTTTGAACTGAGCGTCGTGCGGAATGTCGAACTGTAGTGCAGGTCCCAGGAAACAGTGTGCCCATCGACGTGCAAAGAGCCCTGGCAGGAAGCATCGTCGATTACGTTGTCCGCGATCTGAAAGTGAAAAGGGGTGCTGGCTTTCGCGCTGAGTTGCAGGCCTTGTAACGGAAATCCTTGAATGAAGCTTTGCGGTTTGCCCTGCGCTGGAAACCACGTGGCCCACACCTGCACGGGCATGCCTTTGGGATTTCCCGGGCAACTTGCGCGCGCGGGACTCATCAGCAAATACCGAAACCACCAAGCACCACTGCCATCCGCCAGCCCGAGCCGCAGGAACCATGCTTCGTAGCGACGACGGGTGGAGCGCGTGGAAAAAGCTTCGTTGAGAGTCTTCACAGGGACGGCAGATGGACCTCTGCTTCGCAAAAATCATACTGCTTAGAGGTGGACGGGAGGCATGAAAAGTCGGGAAGGAGAAAGATCTCGGATCGCTTCTTTGAGTTTCATTTTGGGAATCAGCGAGAAGCGCTGGTCAATTTAACGACGACGCGAGCGCGAGTCGGCGTTACGCTCTGCGTATGAGCAGGTACCGTAACTTCGGAGTTGCAATAGCGGTCGTTGGATTGGCCGCGATCTATGCACTCCAGCCGGGTCTGCGCCATTTCTTGTGGCCCGCGATTGCCTGGAGCATTTTCATCATGTCGGCCATCGTCGCTGTAGCCGTCGTCTGTAACATTCTGGTCGTCCTCTATCACATGTTTTTCGGATACATCCCAGAAGAAGAACGGCTCTTCAAGCAAGCCAGTACTGACATGCAAGAGAAAATGCCGACCTTCGAGACGCAGATTCACGCGGGCAAGCCCGGAAGAGTAGCCTAGATCGTTGTTGAAAAAGACAACGCTCGCCGTCATCGGAAATCCTGATAACGTCCAGCGCTAATTTCAATGGCGCCGGCGGCCCTTCGCCATTGACCCGCCGTTCCTGATCCTCTACAGTACAACTCACTTTCTGTAGAGGCTGTTCTTCGCTGATATGAACCCATCGGCACCCAACGCGAACCGGATCGGAAGGGAGGCGCGACTGCGTCTACTCGCCCTTAGCGTGGCCATTCTTGGCCTGGTGCTTGCACCCCTAGGATTCAGCGGATGATGTAGCCAGCAAACTCAAGACTTTCCAAAGAGGGCCATTATCCGAAACCGGGTAATGGCTCTTTTGATTTTCGGGCCAGATTTTTCAGCAAGTTACAAAGCGATCACTCAGGGAGGACAGCTTGCCGGACCGCGAGCGGGTAACAGTCTTCGACACGACTTTACGAGACGGGGAGCAATCGCCGGGGTGCAGCATGACCGCGGACGAAAAGGTTCGCATGGCGCATCAACTCGACCGGCTGGGCGTGGATGCAATCGAAGCCGGATTCCCGATCTCTTCTGATGGCGACTTCCATGCTGTGCAATCGGTGGCTCGCGATGTTCGGCGACCGGTAATCGCTGCATTGGCGCGCTGCAAGCGAGAGGATATCGAGCGAGCTTGGCAGGCGCTGGACGGTACAGCCCGTCCTCGCATTCACGCGTTTCTTGCCACCTCTGACATTCATCTCCAGCACAAACTGAGGATTTCGCGCCGCGAATGTCTGGAGCAGGCTCGCGATGCGGTGAGCTTCGCGAAGTCGTTCTGTAGGGATGTGGAATTTTCTCCGGAGGATGCGACGCGATCAGACGTCACCTTCCTCTGCGAAGTGTTGGAAGCTGTCGTCGAGGCCGGCGCAACCACCATCAACATTCCCGATACGGTGGGCTACACCGTTCCTTCCGAGTTCGCCGAATTGATCACGAGAATCCGCCAGCAGGTCCGCGGGATAGGACGGGTCGTAATCTCGGCCCACTGCCACGACGACCTCGGGCTGGCCGTCGCCAATTCGCTGGCCGCAGTGAGTGCGGGTGCGCGCCAGGTGGAATGTACTGTGAATGGGATCGGGGAGCGCGCGGGGAACACTTCGTTAGAAGAGTTCGTGATGGCGGTCCGAGTGCGCGCAGATCGTTATTCAGTTGAGACGGGTGTCGTCACTCAGCAACTCTATCCGACGAGCCAGCTGTTGAGTGAAATCACCGGGGCGAACGTGCAAGCCAATAAGGCAATCGTAGGGCGGAACGCTTTCGCGCACGAGGCCGGGATTCATCAGGATGGCATGATCAAGAATGCACTGAGCTACGAGATCATGACACCCGAGTCAGTGGGGGTAGCGGGGACCAGCCTGGTGTTGGGCAAGCATTCCGGCCGCCACGCGCTGGGTTTGCGCTGTGAGCAATTGGGATTTCAACTGGAGCGACGCGAACTTGATGTGATCTACCGGCAATTTCTTGCTCTGGCGGATCGTCACAAAATAATTGCGGACCACGAGATTCTGGAACTCATCGCGAAAGCTAGAGAGAAGAAGGGGCCCGACATTTCGACTGCGGTACCGCACGCATTGAACGAGAGCGGCCGACATGGGGACCACGAATCACTCGCCAGTCAGTTTCCGCCCGCTTACCTTGCCAAAGGTGGGGCGGCACACCTGGATCGAGCTACTCCTACGTTTGGGCGCGAGCACGAAGGAGAACAGCAGGAAGATTATCTGTGGGGCGTCTGACCATTTTTCGAATCAGTTTTGACGTGGGAAAAAAAGGAGGCAGGCTACGACGAGCCTACCTCCGAGTGAGAGGGAAAATGGATCTTGTCTGGCCTAGTCCCCCGAAGGTAAGAGCGCCTCGTCGTTGGGCATGATTTCTGAAATCAGTGACGGACACTCGCCCAAGATCGGCTGGCAGCCCGCATCCGGGCCATGCTTTGGACGCATGTGCGGCTTGATGTCAGTGAACTGTGCCTGCTCGGTTGAGCCTTCCAAGGCTGTCGTAGAAGAGAGTCCACCAGCGATTACTTGCGTGAGCGCGTCGAAGTAGCCTGTGCCCACGAAGCGCTGGTGCTTCGCAGCCTGATACCCATACTCCGCTTCGCGTGCGAATTCCTTTTCCTGCAAGCGCGAGTAGGCGGTCATCCCGGCATCCTTGTAGCCACGCGCCAACTCGAACATGCTTAGGTTGAGCGCGTGGAAGCCAGCCAGCGTCACGAACTGGAATTTGTATCCCATCTTCGCGATCTCAGGCTGGAATTTGGCGATGGTGGTCTGATCGAGCTTCTTCTTCCAGTTGAAGGAAGGCGAGCAGTTATAAGCCAGTAGTTTGTCGGGGTATTGCGCGTGGATCGCGTCCGCGAACCGGCGCGCTTCCTCTAGGTTTGGTTCGGAGGTCTCGCACCAGATCAGGTCGGCAAAGGGCGCGTACGCAAGGCCGCGCGCAATGGCCGAATCCAAGCCGCCGCGAATGCGGAAGAAGCCTTCGGAGGCTCGCTCCCCGGTGACAAACTCGTGATCGCGCGGATCGATGTCGCTGGTAAGCAGGTGAGCACTGTCAGCATCGGTGCGCGCCATAATCAGCGTCGGAACACCCATCACATCAGCCGCTAAACGAGCAGCCACCAGTTTCTGGATAGCTTCTGAAGTAGGGACGAGAACTTTCCCGCCCAGATGACCGCACTTCTTCGCGGAAGAAAGTTGATCTTCGAAGTGAACGCAAGCGGCGCCCGCCTCGATCATAGCTTTCATGAGTTCAAAGGCGTTCAGGGTGCCACCAAAGCCCGCTTCCGCGTCGGCCACGATGGGAGCAAACCAATAGGTGGAATTCTTGCCGTCCATGTGATGGATCTGGTCGGCGCGCATGAGCGAGTTGTTGATCTTGCGCACCACGTTCGGAACGCTGTCTGCCGGGTAAAGGCTTTGGTCGGGATACATCTGGCCGGCCCCGTTGGCGTCGGCCGCGACCTGCCAGCCGCTCAGGTAAATGGCCTTCAGTCCGGCCTGTACTTGCTGGACCGCCTGGTTACCCGTCAGAGCCCCCAGCGCGGCCACGTACGATTCCTGATGGAGCAGCGACCAGAGGCGCTCTGCGCCAAGCCGAGCCAGAGTGTGTTCGACGTGGATCGAGCCCCTCAGCTTCAGCACGTCGTCGCCGTTGTAGGGGCGCTGTACGCCGTTCCAGCGCGTTTCGGTTTGCCATTGTTTCTCAATTTCAGATGCGTTTAACACAGACATGTTGCAGTTGCCTCCCGGGCTCAGATCCCGAGGGTGAGTAGACGACTTTCGCGGAACAGGAACAACCTCGCTGGTCCGGCTCGGGCAACTCGTCCGTTTTGACCTAGTGCCTTATTTCGGCTGGCCAGTGGCGTTTAGGATAGCGTCATGACGACTGTCGCATTACCCTCAGTTGAAGTGGAATCTCAGATTCTGAACCCCGCAGCCCGTTCGTTTCTCACGGACCTGGCGAGAAATTTCGAGAAGCGCCGCCATGAACTTCTTGCGCGCCGCCGTGTTCGCCAGCAGGAAATCGATGCCGGCCAGTTACCCGATTTTCTTCCCGAGACTGCCCAGATTCGCCAAGGTGACTGGAAGGTGGCGCCGATTCCGAAAGACCTGCTCGACCGGCGCGTGGAGATCACTGGTCCCGTCGAGCGCAAGATGATCATCAACGCGCTGAATTCCGGCGCGAACGTCTTTATGGCGGATTTCGAAGATTCCAATTCCCCGACTTGGCAGAACAACATCGAGGGGCAAGCCAACCTGCGCGACGCGGTCCGCAGAACTATCAGCTTCGTTAGCCCCGAAGGCAAGCGCTACGCACTGAATGCCACGGTCGCCACCCTGCTGGTGCGCCCTCGTGGATGGCATCTGGATGAAAGACATTTTCAGGTTGACGGAAAGCCCATTTCCGGATCTCTCTTCGATTTCGGCCTGTACTTCTTTCACAACGCAGAGGAACTAATCCGCAGAGGCACTGGACCCTATTTCTATTTACCCAAAATGGAAAGCCATCTGGAAGCGCGACTTTGGAATGACGTTTTCAAGTTTGCGCAGGACCGACTTGGCATACCTCGAGGCACCATCCGGGCAACCGTCCTGATCGAGACAATCCTCGCGGCCTTCGAGATGGACGAGATTCTCTACGAACTGCGTGACCACTCTGCAGGCCTCAACTGCGGGCGCTGGGACTACATTTTCAGCTTCATCAAGAAATTCCGGAACCGTCCCGACTTCGTTCTGCCCGATCGTTCAACTCTCACCATGGACAAGCATTTCCTCAAGTCCTATGTCGAGTTGTTGATTCATACCTGTCATCGCCGCGGTATCCATGCGATGGGCGGAATGGCCGCGCAGATCCCGATCAAGAACGATCCGGCCGCGAATGATCAAGCAATCGAAAAGGTTCGTCAGGACAAGCTGCGCGAGGTCCGCGCCGGCCACGATGGGACATGGGTGGCGCATCCTGGCCTCGTGCCGATCGCGAAAAAGATATTCGACGAGCATATGAAAGAGCCGAACCAGATCGGACGTCCCCTGAAAGATGTGCGCATCACTCCTGAGGATTTGCTCGCGGTTACTCAGGGAAAAATCACCGAGCAAGGCCTGAAGTGGAACATCGACGTCGGCTTGCAATACCTCGAGTCGTGGCTTCGGGGAAACGGTTGCGTTCCCATCTACAACCTGATGGAAGATGCGGCCACCGCCGAAATCTCCCGCGCTCAGGTGTGGCAGTGGGTGAAGCACAGTGCCCGGTTGAGCGACGACGGGCGGACAATTACGCAGGAAATGGTGCGAAGTTTCATTTTGGAACAAAAGAAGAAAAGCAAGGCGCCACGTATCGATGAGGCTGCCGCCATCTTCGATCGCATGATGACGGACGCCGATTTCGCAGAATTCCTGACTCTGGTCGCTTATGATTACATCGACTGAGACGTGTCGCACCGTCCGCTCGGACCATGAGCCCCGAGTCTCGTGAAATCACTGACGAGTTTCTTGCGCAGCTGAAAGAAGACTTGGTGTGCCGGCGCGTTGGCCGTGGCATGACTCGCTTGCAGGCCCGCCAGGAGCTTTTCACTTCGTTCGCCCCAGAACAAAAGAACGCCGCTCGCTTCGCGGGATTTCTGGCTCAATGGGTCGATATCGGATTTCAGCGTCCCGCGGTCGTCAAGGAGATCGTTTCCCGCTTCACCAAATCCACTCGTTCGCGCTTGCCTTTGCAGGACTATCTCTACCTGCGGCTTGCCGAAGGCATGATCGCAATGGCCGCAGAGGCAACCGAGGAAGCATTTCGCCACCTGGATTTTGTGCTGAGCCTTGAAGAACAAATCGATGACAAGGAACTGCTCTCGATCGCTAACTTCTGGAAAGGCCGTTGCCTGCGCATGAAGGGCGAATACGACCCCGCCCTGGCCTTCGCCGTCAAAGGAAGGGAACTGGCTACCGAACTTGGGCACGAACCGATGGCGGCCGTCATGCGCGTGCTGGAAAGTTGGCTCTGCTTTCAGAAAGGCAATACCAGGCAGGCTCTGCAAATCCTGCAGGAAGCCGAAGCCGTACTCAAGAAGACGGACGACTTTCTGACGATCGGAAATATTCATTCTTCCTATGGACGGATCGCTCGCCGTCAGGGCCGCTACCAGCATGCGATCGAACACTTCACGGCGGCCATAAAGCAATACCGGCAACGGGACTCGCGGCATCGCAACGTAGCGCGTACGCTGACCAACCTCGCTTCTTCCAAGCGACTCATCGCACTGCAGCTCCTTCGTAAAATCGACGCCGATGCAGCCCGCCGCCGGAAGGCTGCCAAGCGAGGCCGCACCAACGAAGACGGGGCCAAGCTTCAAAACCGCAGCCGACTCGAACAATTGCGCAGTGAAGCGCTGGCCGAACTTGAGGAAGCCGCAGCAATTTATCAGGAATACCGCAATCACCATGGACTGGGCAGCGTGCACCTGAATTACGGCTATCTTCACCTGGATAACGGCGATCTCGAAGATGCGGATGCGGAAGCCAAAACGGCATATCGTCTGGGCGAGGAAAAGGGCGATCATATTCTTATGGCCCGCGCGAGGTTGCTGGACTGCATGATCGAGAACGCCCGCGTGGAGGAAGAGATCGGCGAAAGCGCTGAACCCGGCAGCCACGCCCACCAGGCGCAGGATTGCGCGCAGGAAGCCATCGAACTCGCACGCCATACCCAGAATCGTCGGCTACTGGCGGACTCCTATATCTGGCAGGGCCTCACTTTTTGCAATCGTTTTTTCGACGACCCCGACTCGGCGCGCCACTCCTATGATCAGGCGATCGCGCTATCCAAAGGAGTTCATGCCGACGGTACGTGGGAAGATCTTGAAACGCTGAAGGCTCGTGTGCTGCGAGCGGGTCGCGTGAACCCGTTGCTGCGCGCGTGGTCGCAAGGCTCTTTAGGAGAAAAGACGTTCCAGCAGATCACCGAGGAGTTTGCAGAATTGATTATTCCCAAAGTGTGGGAGCGGGAAGAGCGTAAGGTTTCGCGCGTAGCGACGCGTTTGTCGATGTCGCCCAAAAAAATCCGCAGGATTCTCAGTCGAGTACGGCGCCGAAAGTAGGCCACAACGCAAAGACTGAACAGTCTTCGGATTGCAATTCGGCCGTGAGTTCTCCATACAAGGCGGGAAGGCTGGGCAGATTGCGCAACCTTGAGACCGTACCCTGCAGCAAATCGTTGGACAACAGGTCGCGCATGGCAAAGGCTTGCGTCAAACGACTTTTTAGTTCGACGGGATCGCAGGGTTTCGAAAGGAACTGGTGGGCTGGTGCCACGGAGCGCAGTACGGCATCTTTGTTCGCCTGTCCGGAAAGAACAAACCGCACCATGCCGGGATAGCGTCGCTTTACTACCTCCAGCAACTCAGCCCCGTCCATGGCAGGCATCCGCATGTCGGTGATAATGGCATCGAAGCGTGCGCTAGCCATGGCCTGCAAGGCATCGGCCGCGCTCTTCTCAAACCGCATCTCCCACTCGCCCGACATTCCGTGTAGCGACCACCGCAGTCCCTCCAGCACCATCGCTTCGCCATGATCCGCCCTCAATCGACCGCGTTGACTGGCAAGTGGGTAAAGAAGGTGGTGCCGCGCCCTACTTCCGTCTCGAACCAGATTCGGCCGCCCATTTTCTTGACGACTACGTTGTGCGCCAGAGCCAGCCCCTGACCCGTGCCCCTCCCAACCTCTTTGGCGGCGCCCGGTAAAGACCTCGCAGGCCGGGCTTACGTTCACGAACCTCGTTGCCGTGCGGTCCAGCAGGTAAAACATGTAGTCAAGGTTGTTGCCGATTTGGCGGAGCAGTTCGCTGCCAGTTCGACCGGATTCGACGGGATCGCGGTCAACCGAGACGCCATCGAAAACGATGAGGTTCCCGCTAGCCCCGTCCGCGAGCTTAAAAGGGTGCGACCAGCACCCGGCTCTGAAGACCGTCCCGTCTTTCCGTCGAAAGTTGTGGGCGGGGAGTTGGCGGGAGGATGTCGAGCAGACATCCGAAAGGGGACAGGAAGGGCCGGATGTGGGATTAATCAAGTCGACAAAATTTCGGCCGGTTGTTTCGCAAACTCCATCGCCGAAAGTCAGAGAGAATGCGCGATTGCCGAATGCAATTCGCCCTTGCGGATCGACGAAGCATACCGGTTGCTCGATCGACTCGCGCAGGCCCTGGAGTTCGGGCGACGCACTGGTTCCTAAGCAGGGTGCCGGCATATATGGAGTGCCTATCAACACCAGATCGGCAAATGGCCTTCCACAAAGCGTCCGACGGCATTACGAAAGGAGTAGCGGCAGGGCGGCCGAACCCCACACTCAAGGATTAACAAGAGTTCGCCGAGGTCTTCGAATCGACAGGGCGCTAATGTGCTATAAGCCGTGGGTGCTCGGCCGGGAGGCAGCTTTACGAAAGACTAGGCCCTCGCAGCCGACTGATTAGCCAGGGAGGGCTCCGAGAGGGGTTGAGCTTAGCGAGCCACTGCCAAGGCAACGAGGCCGATCGTCAGCAGGTACGACCGTGCCGGAGTTTGTCCGCAAAATCAGCGCAGTTTCTGAAGCCGAGTTTTGACATCAGCCCCGCGGGCTTCGCGGGCGCGTGGGCAGTCTGCAGGATGCAGTCGGAGCAGAGCCAACAGTTGACAGATCCAGTGTTTCACGGTCTCATGTCACACCTATTACGCACGGCACAGATGTGACCAGCCACAGAAGCGACGGACGCAAATCACTGCGAATCTGAGCAGACTGGAATGGAATTGTTAGGCCGTCTTCAACAAGGTTGCTGATTCTCCGGAACGCCGCTCTGCTCGCTTGAGGGCAAGCTCCGAGATCAAGTGCAGGACGTGGCCGTTTTCAGAGAGATGAGAATTTGCCGAGTCGTAGGGTGTGCCGTGAACCCAACGATCCACGGGGTTGCGATTTCCGAAATTCGGGTCGAATGCCGCGCAGAACTGACAATCGCGGCCGGTTGACTGTTCACTTCGTTGCGGCTTGCGGTGATAGAAGTCCATAAACAGTCCTCACCTGAAACTTCAGTGGCAGAAACGCGGACAGTATACCCTCCGGCAACATAGCCGCCAATCCGCAATTCACGGTGGGGCAGTATTGTCCTAAGGTGTTCGCACTACGCCTGCATCAGGTTCACCTGCAGTTTGCGATAACCGCGACCCTGCGCCCACAGATCTAGCGGTATGGCTGCGATTTCATCAACAACCGGAACGGCGAGACCATTCTTGGTAAGGTCCACTGTCTTCAGGTACGAGCTGCACGTGTCGCAGCACTCCACTCGCACATGAGCCAGGCCGTCGGCGGTGAACACCGGAAGCTTCTTGTGATCTTCTTCGCCGCAGCCAGCGCACAAGACTCGCCGGAACTGCCATTCCGCCATGCAAAAAGAACAAACCAGCGAACGGCTTCCACCATCGCCTTGCTGGCGCAGCACGCCGAACGCCGGTTTGCGGCCGCAAAAGGGGCATGGCCCCTGATTGTAGGCTTGCCAACTTGACTCGCTGTTTGATCTTACGAACTCAGCGTACGGCTGAAGAAAAGCTCGAGCGCAAAATTCTTCCAGATCGTTCAAGCCTGCGCCCTCGATCCAGAATGTATTCAGAAGATCGCTGTGCGCGATGGAGTCGTGCTCAAGTTGCGCAGCCGCAAAGCGGCGCAGGGTTTGCGGCGCATGTTCCGCAAGCACCCGCAGGAACGCCGGGTAACTTTTAAGGACGTCTGACAACTCGGCGGCAGCGGCAACAGTTGACAATTTTGTACAGGAAGCCTGGATATGGCCGTAAAGCTCCTGCTGGAAGTCGGCGATTCTTACATAAAGGCGCAGAACATCAGCTGCGAACTCGTGCGTCGTGGCGAGTTCTTCGGCTCTTTCGATCCGCTCTCGCCAGGGTGGTCGCGTCACAACGTCATTATCGATGCAGGTAGTCGCGTTCGCAAACGAACGGGAGGATTTCGCCCGATTGACTCCTCAAAGACAGCGGGAGTAACATTCCTCGAATTTCGCGAGTCCGGCCTGTTTCCGCGACTTGACATTCACCGTCTCGCAGTCATAACACGACATGGAGGTCGTGAATGGAGTTCTCCCGGCGGACGTTCCTCAAGAGCACGCTTGTGGGAGGAGTCGGAATCTCGGCCCTCGGTTTTGATCTAGCTCCCGCTTACGCCCAAACCCAAAGTCTCAAGATTTCGCGCGCGACTGAAACTCGCAGCACCTGCCCGTACTGCTCGGTGAGCTGCGGCGTCATCATCTACACGTTGGGCGACAAAGCGAAGAACGCCATTCCTCAAGTTGTGCACGTTGAAGGCGATCCCGATCATCCGATCAATCGTGGCACATTGTGCCCGAAGGGATCGTCGCTTGAGCAGGACATTTTGAATGACCGCCGCCTGCTGAAACCGCAGGTGCGGCGTCCGGGCGCGACTGATTGGGAAGATATTTCCTGGGAGCAGGCTTACACCGAAATCGCGCAGAAGGTGAAGAAGACGCGCGACGAAACCTTCCTGGAAAAAGACGCGCAGGATCGCACCGTGAACCGCTGTGAGGGAATGGCGTTCACCGGCGGATGCACGGACACGAATGAGTTTAATTATCTGGTCGTCAAGACCATGCGCAGCCTGGGGGTCTGCTACCTGGAAAACCAGGCTCGTGTTTGACACGGCCCCACGGTCTCCAGTTTGGGGCCAACATTCGGACGCGGGGCAATGACCAACGGCTGGATCGACATCAAGAACACCGACATGATGTTGATCATGGGTGGGAACCCGGCCGAAAACCATCCTTGTGGCTTCAAGTGGGCGATCGAAGCCAAAGTTCGTCGCAACGCGAAGACCATCGTGGTCGATCCACGCTTGACACGGACTGCCGCCACAGCCGATCTCTATCTGCAAATTCGCGCAGGTGCCGACATCGCATTCCTGGGCGGGTTGATTCACTATGCTATCGAGAACAACCGCGTCGCAAAGGACTATCTCCTCAACTACACGAACGCCGCTTTCGTTATTAAAGAAGGTTTCAAGCTTCCGGACGACGGCCTCTACTCCGGCTTCGATCCCGCCAAGCAGGCTTATGACAAGTCAACGTGGAACTATGAAGAGGGCGGCGACCTGACGGGGAAGCCTGCGCCTGCGACGAGTTCGCCAGGCAACGCCGCGCAAGCAGCACACCAGGCGCAAGGCAGCGACACGGGCGAAGGGCAAGGGCATCAAGCTGCGAGTCCCGCTGGCGCGAAGGCTGGGGGGACCGGGACACCTGTCCCAGCACTCCCACCAAAAGTTGCGTTCGATCTTTCTCTGCAGCATCCGCGCTGCGTGTACCAACTTCTAACGAAACAATACGAACGCTACACGCCGGAGATGGTCGAACGCATCACGGGCATCCCGAAAGATCAATTTCTGAAAGCCGCCGATCTCTTTACCTCCGTCCGCAAAGACGGCGACATGAAGAAGGTGGCGACCATCATTTACGCGGTCGGGTGGACGCAGCACAGTTTCGGCACGCAGATTATTCGCACCGCCGCCATGCTGCAGTTATTGATGGGCAACGTTGGGCGCTCCGGAGGCGGCGTCAATGCATTGCGCGGCCACTCCAACATTCAAGGCGCGACCGACATGGCGGGCATCTTCGACATCCTCCCGGGTTATTTAAAGATGCCAAACCCGGCCGACAGGGATTTCGCGACTTACATCAAGCGCATCACGCCTCCAGCCTCCAAGCCGGATCCTTGGGAATCTTACAATTACTGGTCGAACACTCCGAAGTTCGCCGTTTCGTTTCTCAAGGCGATGTACGGCCCGGCAGCTACGAAAGAAAATGACTGGGCCTTCCATTATCTGCCCAAGATCGACCGCAACTATTCCTGGGTCAACATCTGGAACGATATGTATGAGGGCAAGGTCAAAGGCATCTTCGCCTTCGGCATGAACGGCGTCATGATCGGTCCTGATTCGAACAAGAATATCGAAGCGCTAAAGAAGGCAGACTGGCTGGTTGTGTGCGAGATCTATCCCGACGAGACGAGCGAGTTCTGGCGAGCGCCCGGCATCTCGCAAGATGAGAGGAAGAAGATCAACACGACGGTTTATCGCCTGCCGGGCGCGGGTTTCGCGGAGAAGGACGGCACGTTCGTAAATTCTGCCCGCTGGCTGCAATGGAAGAATGTCGCCGTACCGCCGCCCGGCCAAGCAAAAGTGGACCAGGAGATTCTCGCGACCATCTTTCTGAAGGTGCGCGACCTATACAAAAAAGAGGGAGGCAAGTTCCCGGATCCAGTTCTAAATGCGTGGTTCTCCTACACCGATCCCTATAACCCTTCACTCGCGGAGGTTGCCAAGGAGATCAACGGCAAAGCTCTTGCGGATATCACGGATCCGAAGACGAACCAGACCATCAAGGCAGGACAGCAACTCCCGGGTTTCGCCTGGTTGAAAGATGACGGCACAACGTTGTCAGCGAACTGGCTGTATTGCGGATCATGGACGGAAGCAGGTGCCATGATCCAGCGTCGTGGCACCGAAGATCCGTCAGGCCTGGGCATTTATCCCAATTGGGCGTGGTCCTGGCCGGCGAACCGCCGCGTAATGTACAACCGCGCCTCGTGCGACGGTGATGGCAAACCGTGGGATCCCCAGCGGCGACAAGTGTGGTGGGACGAAGGCAAGCAGTCGTGGCTGGGTAACGACGTGCCCGACTTCAAGGTAGATTCCGCGCCCAAGGATCACATGGGTCCATTCATCATGAATCCCGAGGGCGTCGGGCGGCTGTTTGTCCCACTGGGCGCGATGGCTGACGGACCATTCCCTGAATACTACGAACCCATCGAGAGCCCGATCGCAAATCCCCTCCATCCGAGTCAATCGAACAATCCTGTCGTGAAGCGATATAAAAGTGATTTTGACAAGTACGCCGCGCCCGGCCAGGAATACAACCTGGTGTGCACCACCTACCGCCTCACCGAGCATTATCACTATTGGACGAAAAACAATCCGATGAACGTCCAGCTGGTGCCGGAACCATTTGTGGAAATTCCGGTCGAGCTCGCGGATCGCATGGGAATTCGCGGTGGCGACAAGGTGAAGGTGAGCAGCATCCGTAGCCACTACATAGCCAAGGCCATGGTCACGCGGCGAATTCGGCCGATGAAGATCGACGGCAAAGAAACTTTCCAGATCGGGATTCCCATTCACTGGGGCTTTCGCGGAATCGCCGAAGATGAAGGGAAGACGGCGAAGACTCTGACCAACCAGTTGACCCCGACGGTGATCGATCCCAACGCATTCACACCCGAGTTCAAGGGCTTCATGGTGAAGTTAGAGAAGGCATAACAAGGACGACAGATGAGCGATCGAAGAACGCTGCAGATCAAACAGATGTCGGCCCACCCCGGCCCTATTCCGGGCGGCTTGCCCGGGCAAGAAGCGCAGCGCAACTACGATGTCTGCAAGCTGGTCGATACCACTACCTGTATCGGTTGCAAAGCCTGCGAGGTGGCGTGCGTCGAGTGGAACGACATGCCGTTTGCGGCGACCACCTTCGACAACACGTACCAGACCATGCCGGAGACGCGCTGGAACTTCTGGAACCTTATCAAGTTCAATGAACACCAGCGCGAAGACGGTACCATTCAGTGGCTCATGCGAAAGGATCAGTGCATGCACTGCGCCGATCCCGGATGCTTGCGCGCCTGTCCAGCGGACGGTGCGATCGTGCAATACACCAACGGCATCGTCGACTTCCAGCAAGAGAACTGCATCGGTTGCGAGTTCTGTGTTTCGGGATGTCCGTTCGACATTCCCAAGTTCAATAAGTTCTCAAAGAAGGTCTACAAGTGCACGTTGTGTTCGGACCGGGTTGGGCAGGGCCTGGAACCGGCTTGCATCAAGGCATGTCCGACGGGCTGTCTAAAGTTCGGATCGAAAGACGACATGAAATTCATCGCCGGAGAGCGCTCCAGGCAGCTGCGCGAAAACTTCGGATTCCAAAATGCCGGCGTGTACGACCCGCAATCGATTGGCGGGACGCACGTGATCTACGTGCTCCACGATGCGACTGATCCCGAGCGCTATGGCGGGTTGCCGAAGAACCCGCAAATTCCGTGGAGTTACACCATCTGGAAGTGGCTCGCTAAGCCTGTGCTGGGAACATTTGCGCTATTCGGATTGCTCGGCGTCGGCTTGCACTATGTGATGGTAGGCCCGCGCCGTCCGCAACCTGACCCGCAGGAGGAGGGCATCGATGGGAACCGCGGTTGAGCGCTTTGATGAAGGGGCGCGCCGGACGTTCGATCGGATCGGCCGAAACGAGGTGTATCCAGGCGAACTGCTTCGCCACCGGGTGTACACGCGATTCCTCCATTGGATGGTGGCCCTGTTCTTCTTCCTAGCACTGTTCTCGGGCTTCGGAATCTATCTGCCCTGGCTGTTCCGATGGTTTACTCCTATTTTTGGTGGAGGTGCCTTAAGCCGGGAACTGCATCCGTGGTTTGGGCTGGCCTTCGTTTTCTTTTTTGCCCTGCAGATGCTGAATTGGCTTAAGCCCATGCGGTGGACGCCTGCGGATTCGCGATGGATTCGCAACATTGGCGGCGTCGTTTCGGGAAGCGAGAAACTGGAGCCGCCCGACACGGGATTCTTCAATGCAGGACAGAAGGTGCAATTCTGGGAGATCGTGGCCGGCTGCGCCGTGTACCTGGTCACGGGGATCATCTTGTGGTTCGGTGCCCACACGTTCGGACGACTTATAGTGGCCGTCAGCTACGTGCTGCACGACATCTCGGCCCTGATCATGTTGGGCGGAATTTTCATTCACATCTATCTCAGCACAATCGGCGAGCCTGGAACGTTCCAGTCCATGACTCGTGGAGCAGTGAGCGAAGCCTGGGCCTGGACGTTTCATCCTGCCTGGTACAAAGAAGTAACTGGCTGCGATCCTCGGAAGGCCTACGAAGACGCCTTGTCCCGCATGAAGTCGACACAGAAAAGTTCCTAAAGTTTCAGGCCGCTCGCTCCAACTCCTTGCGAGGCCACGTTCCCAGATTTGCCCCCGCCTCATACGTGCTCTGAAGAAACTCCAGAAGGGTTAGCTCTGGATTTGCCGACTGGCGAACGTCGTCGTACATCAACAGAAATTCACCTAAGGGCGAATAGAACGCTTTTGCAGGGCGCACCGATGCATCTTTGAAGCCGTTCGGCTCTGGTGCGGCATAGGCATAAAAAGCCGCGCCCTTCACCTCGCCTCCACCCGGCCAGAAGCCTGCGCTGATCACTTCATGGGAGTATGCCTCGCGAGTAATGAGATCCGCTCCCGCACGTTCGGGAGCACGGCGGCCTGAGAATCTCGTTGATGCCAGGTCGAAGCTTCCCCAAAAGAAATGAATCGGGCTGTGCTTGCCAATGAATCCCGAACGAAATCGCTTCAATACTCCGTCCACCAGCACGAGAATTCTCCAGAATCGTTCCACATAGAGTCGATCATATGAAGCGTGTTGTTCGTCGCGATCGAAGCGAATCGGATTCGGAATTTCAACCGGCATTGGCCAAATCCTGACTTCGATTCCGAGCGACCGCAATGCAGCCATGAACTCCGCGTAAAATGCCGCCACGCTTTGCGGACGAAGCGGCATTGAGTTGATCTGCCCGTCGCTGACTGTAATCACCAATTGATGTTCCACGAAGTCGAACTGGACCTCGAACGTTCGGCCAGCGTAGGGAATGGCCGAACTAGTCAGCCCGCACGAGTTCACGTAAAGCGGAACCTGCCACCAATGGTTGACGTGGGGAGCGAGTGCAAGCCGGATCTTGCCGACGATCTGTGTCCACATGTGCAAGGTTGCATATGTGTCCTTCCAAGCCTCGAGCGGCAGTTCAGGCCATGAGTTTTCAGGCATGTGTCACCCCCACATTGAATCTCATCATGGTAAATGCTTTCAAATAACCGGCTCCGCTGGACGAAAACGGCTCAATTTGCCCAACACAGCCCCAATCTGACACCCGAATTGCAAAATTACAGCCTTGGGGTATTCTCTTTCCCTGGTGTTTTTGCGATGATATGCGGCACTCAATCTTCGCGCGGAGACCCTCATGCGCCCCGTTCTAGTCTGTGCGGTTCTGTTGAGTGGTTCGATCCTTTTCCCGTTCGCCTCCATGGCTCAGTCCTCTGACAACTCACAAGGCGAGAGTGCCATCTGCGCGTTTGAAGATGGCAAGCAACTCACCGCGCGCTACACTCCCGTCGTGACTCCACACACCGATGGCCCACCCGTTGGCAAGGTACTCACTCCGGGCGGATCGGCGATGACTTTCTTCACCGAAACCGACCTGGTTCTCGGCCAGTCCACGATCCCGACCGGAGGCTACACCATGTACCTCATCCCGGCCAACAAGAAGGAGTGGACACTCATTGTCAGCAAGAACACAGCTGTGGGCGCGAAGTACGACGAAAAGTTGGATCTCGCCCGTGGACAAATGGAAACAGGACAGCTCACCTCTCCGGCCGACAAAATGTCAGTTTATTTCGGACATACGGGCCCGAAGAAGTGCGAGATTAACGTCGACTTCGGGAAGACACGCGGCTGGGTTACGTTTATTGAGAAATAGTCAGATCGTTGTTAAACGCAGGCCGGGCCAACGGGCTCGGCATTTGCTTTTTGCGTTCAATTTCCAATCAACGCCAACCGCTCTCGCAATTCGAAGAGAGCGGATCGTCGTGGCGGCGGCATGGGCCGCGTTCCCATTCGATCGTTCCACAGTACGCTGTTCAATGCGGCCGCATCGGATGCGTCCGGATGTGAGAAGTCGAGACCGTGGGATGCTTCGGAATCCTTCGCATTGACTTGATAGATGAGCTTGTTTTCGAGGTTTCGGCGATCGGCGTCGAAGGGTGGCTGCTCTCCCGGGCCCGAGAGCAGGTTGCCCATAAACGCGGCCCGTTCGTCATTGTTGTTCATTGCCGGAAGGCCCAGCAACATTTCCATCGTGCGAATCATGTTGACTGTAGTGTAAAAGGTCGAATCGATAATGGGTGCCGGCTTGCCGCCTTCCATCCGTCGCGGAGCATATTTGCTGATGACGAAGGCCGTGCTGCGATGAGCGTCGACGTGGTCGGGCCCATCCTGCGCATCATCTTCGATGACGAAGATCGCGGTGTCATTCCAATAGTCGCTGTGCGATACGGCTTCCACCATGCGCCCGAGTGCTAGATCATTGTCCGCAACATTCGCGGAGGGCGTCGGGTAACCCTTCTTTACACCGCCGGTGTGATCGTCCGGAAGATAAAGCAGAATGAATTGTGGCAGCGTGTCACGACCTTGTTTGCGCGAAGCGACGAACTGATCAAATTCGTTCAGGAACTCGTCGGCGCGCAATTGATCCGGATAGGTGGTCTCGAAGTCGGGGAATCGCGGATCGAAATGCTCGCGTAGCTCGCGTTTCGTCGGGAGGGTACGCGCGAAAATTGGGACTGGCCACGGATAGGGGCTCGGCGAACCGTGGGGGGCGCCGACATTCGCCGGCAACTTATCTCCCGCATAGATGAAACTCTTCGGGCACGGGTCACCCTCGGGATGCGGCGGTCCTTCGGTAGGAAGATTCGTGCCCGGCTTGCCGTTACACCACTTGGTTGTGATGAACTCGCCGTAGACGCGGTAGGTCAGATTGTTCTTGGCTAGATTAGTCCACAGATACCCGGTTGCCGGCTCATTGACATCGGGGTTGCCGTCCTCGAGCGGAATTTCGTTCAGCACTTCACCCTGGAAATCATAAGTGCGCTCGTGGCCGCGGTAGCCGATCGGCCAGATTCTTTCTGTGTAGTCGGTGACGGTGGCCGCTGTGGACCACATATGACCGTCGCCTGAGACGTCGCCGCTGTCGTAGAAATTGTCGAGCACGCCAAACTGGAGCGCGAGTTTGTGCTGATTGGGCGTTATGCTTTCGCCGTACATGGTCAGAGTTGGATCTCCATTGCCAACTCCCAGATCCCCCAGGACCTGGTCATACGTGCGGTTCTCCTTTAGTACGTAGATCACGTGCTTGATGGGTGGGAGCTTCTGTGCGGGCGCTTCGCCGGAGTTAGTCTCGATCCGGTTGCTGGTCAGTACTTGCTCAGTGAAGGTCGCGAGTTCGGCGTCGAGAATCTGCAGATGCACGCGCGCCAGCGACCCGTGAATCATGGGCACGAGGTATGGATATTCCGGAACGCCATCGGTCATCTTCAAGGGCTTGGTGATCGGTCCGGTGCTCCTGCTTTTGGCCGACGCAACCAGCAAGTCGTTGCCAACCACGGTGAGAGCTGTTGGGAAGACCTGGGTGGGAATGAATCCAATGGGAACGCGAGAGCGTGGACCGGATGCATCTCGATCCACTGGCTGGTTTGTGCTCAGGTCAAACACAGCAACCGAGTCTGAGATCGCATTGGCCACGAACAGGCGGGATCCGTCGGTGTTGAACGCCAGTGCGTTTGGGGCGCTCCCCCCGACCTTTTGTCCGGGCAGCTTGGTCGAAAGGTTTTCGACAACAGTGCCGCTTGCGCGGTCAATGACCGCGACCTCATCCGCATTTGCTAGCGCCACGTAAAGCAGACGTTCATCTGGAGATAGCAGCATCGCCGTGGGATGGGTCCCGGACGCAACCGGAGAATCCGGCAACGACAATGCAATCATTCGCCGCACTGTCCCGGTCGCCAGATCCAGTTCCGCGATGCGCGACGCGTTCCAGAGCGATATGAATCCAGAAGAGCCGTCCTTCGTGACCAGCACGCCAAAGGGCAGGGAAGACGGGATCCGCGGCCACACGGTGAGGTCGAAACGCGACCGCACCCGCCCGTCCTTGTCGAGCAAAACGGCCTCGTCCGACAGATTGTTTGCCACCAGCAGCGCATCGCCGTCCTTACCGGGAATCACGGCCAGTCCAGCAGGGAAAGTGACATTCTTCATGTCGGCCCGCTGAAGTCGCTTCCCAGGCGGCGCGGGGTGCGGTGGCATCTTCACGAAAGAACTGCCGGTTATTTTTCCGTTTTCGAAGTTGTAGACGAGTATTCCATTCCCAACGTCTCCCTTCTTCTCGCCGAGCGGATCGGTCATTGACCCGACCGATGCATAGATGTGCTGTCCGTCGCTAGAAAACGCCATCCCATGAAAAAAAGTCTGCGCAGCACCGCTCGCCATCAAAGATTCGGGAAAGTCCGTAATGCGGTTGCTGGCGACATCCAGGATTGCGATGGATTGCTTCTGATCAGAGGTGTAGGAACCGTAGCCGTTGTTCAGTACCGCAACATAACGTTTGTCAGGCCTCACGGCCAGCACGGTCGGCAGATTGTTGGTCTCCTGGGGGTGTCCGGGGACCTCCATGAGTACGTGACCATTGGGAAGATTTCGGGCAGGCGAAGGCTTAACCACGTAGATGAAAATCAGGCTGGCGAGCGGGATACCTAAAAGCGCAATCCACGTCAGTTTTCTCATTCGGAGGAACCCTAATAAAAGCGAATACCAGATACGAGCGAACATCATAACCGTGAAGACCTAAAAAGAAATTTCCACCGGAGATTGATCGTGAAACTGCCCATCTACCAGGTCGATGCTTTCACCGATCGCGTGTTCTCAGGAAACCCGGCGGCCATCTGTCCACTCGAGCAATGGCTTGACGACGCCACCATGCTCGCGATCGCGGCCGAGAATAACGTCTCGGAAACGGCTTTCTGCGTGCACGAGGGATCGGACTACTCGTTGCGATGGTTCACTCCCAAAGCAGAAGTCCAACTGTGCGGTCATGCTACACTCGCGACCGGATTGATCGTCTTCAACTATTTGCAGCCCGGAACGTCGTCCGTGATGTTCCAGAGTTGCAGTGGTCCGCTGAGTGTTAAGCAGGAAGGCGAGTTCCTCGCGATGGATCTGCCGGCGATTCCAGCCAGAACTTGTTCCAATCCTCCCGCCTCCCTGCTCGCGGGACTGAAGCCCACCCCGCGAGTGGTGCTCGAGTCTGGCCAGGGAGGCGAAGGGAACTATTTCGTCGTCTACGACACCGAGCAGGAAGTTCGTGACGCCACATCCGACTTGCCGCAACTGGAGAAACTGCACCCCGCTGGGGTGTGCATTACGGCTCCCGGGGAAAAGTCAGATTTCGTTTCGCGCTATTTCGTCCCAAGTTATGGCATTCCGGAAGATCCCGTGACCGGTTCGACACACTCGACCCTCGGTCCCTACTGGTCCGAGCGTCTCGCGAAAAAAATTCTGAATGCGCGCCAGATTTCGCAACGTGGCGGAGCCCTGATTGTAGAGCCCCGAGCCGAGCGTGTGATTCTGCGAGGGAAGGCCACTCTGTACCTGAAAGGAGAAATCTCGATTTAGAGGGGTGTAGCAGTAACTAATTGCTCATAAAGGACTTACATCCACCCCGCCTGCAGTGAACTAGCCCCATTCTGCCCATGCCCCTCTGCCTCAGAAAAGGGTTAAAAGCCTGAGCCTTTTGCCACGCAAAGGCATCTTACGGAGAGCGTTCAGAGGGGTTGATTGCGCGCAAGGAGGCTTTCCGTAAATGCCTGTAGCCCAGAGACAGGTTGAGCTTCGTCACCAACTCCTTGATCGGCTTTCCACAGCGCGTGCTAACACCGACGCATTGTTCTCGATCGTCAAGCCGGAAGCCTTATACGATCGCCCCATCCCAGAAAGACATCGCATCGTTTTCTATATCGGACATCTGGAGGCGTTCGACTGGAACCTTCTCCGCGAGCGTGCCCTAAGTCTGGGGTCGTTTCATCCCGAGTTTGATCGGCTATTCGCATTCGGCATCGATCCGGTTGGCGGCGGTTTACCCACGGATCAGCCAGGTGACTGGCCGACGATGGATGTGGTTCGCGCATACGTTGCCGAAGCGCGCCAGACGCTCGACGAAGCGTTGGAAGATCAACTCGCCGATGAGCACCCCGGCAAAGAAAACCTCACATTGCTTTTGCAGGTGGCGATCGAGCATCGCCTCATGCACGCTGAGACGCTCGCCTACATGCTGCATCAGCTGCCGCTCGATCGAAAGGTCAAGCCCAGTGGAATGCCGGAGGCCGTGACTGCGCCAGTCAAGCCGTTCATGGTGAGAATCCCCGCCGGCAGCGTGACTCTAGGCTTGAGCCGCCAGGACCCAACAGCGTTCGGCTGGGACAACGAATTCGAAGCGCACACGGTGGATGTCTCCGCCTTTTCAATTGACCGCTACAAAGTAACGAATGGCGAGTTCCTGGAATTCATGAAAGCCTCGGGATATGAAAAGCCCGATTTCTGGTCCAGGAGCGATTGGGAATGGAGAGTTTCTTCGGGCATTACTCATCCCGGTTTCTGGATCAAGCGCGACAACGAGTGGCATCTGCGCACCATGTTCAGCGAAGTTCCGCTTCCCATGGATTGGCCCGTCTATGTGAGCCAGGCGGAAGCCTTCGCTTTCGCTCGTCGGGCAGGGAAGTCGTTGCCGACCGAGGCTCAATGGCAACGGGCGGCGTACGGAACGCCCGAAGGCGAGGAACGTCAGTATCCCTGGGGTATTGACGCACCGTCGGCCAAGCGTGGCAATTTCGATTTTGAGCGCTGGGATCCGACTTCTGTGGCCGCCCATCCGGAGAGCACTAACGCCTTCGGGGTCGCTGACCTCTTAGGCAATGGATGGGAGTGGACCTTAACGCCCTTCGGGCCATTCCCGGGCTTCGAGCCTTTCCCGTTCTATCGCGGATATTCGGCGGACTTCTTCGATAACAAGCACTTCGTCATGAAAGGCGGTTCGCCGCGCACGGCCGCCTGTATGCTGCGTCGGTCGTTCCGAAACTGGTTTCAATCTCATTACCCATACGTTTACGCGGGTTTTCGCTGCGTGAGCCACTGAGCCAGCTGGCATACAAGGGAGCCAAGCATGCTGACACACGCACTTCCGGCCCAACCTATCCTCGAGTTCGCCTCCGACGTTCGAGCCGGACTGACCAAGCCACAGAAGGAACTGCTCTCGAAGTATCTTTACGACGACGTTGGTTCCGCGCTGTTCGAAGTGATCAGCGTTTTGCCCGAATACGGGCTGACACGGGCCGATGAGCGCGTGCTGCAGCGCAACGCATACGACATCGTCGAGCGGTTGCCCCTCCCGATGACGGTAGCCGAACTGGGCAGTGGCAGCGGCAAGAAGACGCGCTGGCTGTTGAAGGCCTTGGCACGGCGGCAGCACACCGCGTATTGCCCGATCGAAATTTCGCCGACCGCTCTTGCCATGTGCAAGCGCGAACTGGGCGACATCGATTCCATCAGCATCGTGGGTTTCGAGCGCGAATATCTTGACGGACTCGCAGAAGTCGCTGCCCGGCGCAAGAGCAATCAACACCTTCTGGTACTGTTTCTCGGCAGCACGATCGGGAACTTTGATCGGCCCGCGGGCATGCAGTTCCTCAGAGACATCCGCGCAACGCTGCTGCCGGGGGATTCGCTTCTGTTAGGCACGGACCTGCTGAAGCCGATCCCGCAGCTGCTCGAAGCCTATGACGATCCCCTCGGAGTAACCGCCGCCTTCAACAAAAACCTGCTGGCGCGCATCAATCACGATCTGGGCGCCGACTTCCAGCTCGAACATTTCCAGCACGTCGCGAAATTCAATGCGCAAGCGCGCAGCGTCGAGATGCACTTGATGTCGAAGCGCGCTCAGACTGTAACCATCCCCGCCGCCGGTTTCTCGGTACGCTTTGCTGGAGGGGAGACTATCTGGACCGAAAGCAGCCACAAATACGCGAAAGAGGAAGTCTGCGCGATGGCTGCGGATACGGGCTTCCGATGCGACGCGCAGTGGGTGGATAGGGACTGGCCGTTTGCGGAGAGTTTGTTGATCGCCCTATAGGGCGGGCTGACGCACAGAGACTTCGTGCTTCACGTCTGTTGCAACGAGCGGCAGTTCGACGCGAAAGATCGATCCCGCGCCGGGAGTGCTTTCCACGATGATCTTGCCGTGATGCTGCTCGACGATCCATTGCGCGATCGCGAGGCCCAGCCCGGCGCCTCCCATCTCGCGGCTGCGCTCTTTGTTGACCCGGTAGAATCGCTCGAAAATCCGCTTTAGCTCGTGATCTGCAATGCCGACGCCATTGTCCTGCACACTGATCACAGCCCGCCCTTTGACTTCCTCCGCCGACAGACTAATTGCTGCTCTCGCCGCCGGTGTGTACTTGAAAGCGTTGTCGAGGAGAATATCGATGACGCGCCGAAGCGCTCCCGCATCACCCGTCACGCGTAATTCCGCATTCATGAGTCGTTCACTGAACTGCATTCCACGCACATTCGCGACTTGCCGCCACCCGCGTGCAACTTCCTGAAGCGCGTCACGCAAGTTAAAGGGCTCAACGTGCAAGGCCTGCCGGCCTGAATCGGCGCGCGCCAGTGCCAGGAGTTCCTCAAGGAGCGCTGCGGTGCGCTCAGCTTCGAGCAGGATTCGTCTGAGCGCTTCTCGATATTCAGGTTCGCCGCGCGATCGACGCAGCGCCGTTTCAGCCTCTTCGCGAATGGAAGCAACGGGCGTCCGAAGCTCGTCGGAAGCATCCGCGGTGAAGTTTGTGACCCGGTGGAACGAAGTCTCAAGACGCGCCAGCATCTCGTTCACTGTGTCGGAAAGGCGTTGCAGTTCGTCGCCACTATTAGGTGAATGCAAACGTTGATGAAGAGTGTATCCGGTGATTTCGCGCGCTGTGCGGGTCACATTTTCGACAGGCGCGAGCGCCCTTCGACTGATCGCAGAACAGAGCAATGCTCCTCCCAAGGATAGGAAGGGAATCAGCAGCATGAGATACTTCTTGAATTGTTCGAGGGTGGCCGCTCTTTCGTGAACTCCGACGCCGGCGAGCACATCGCGAAGCACATACCAGATCCCGACTCCGAAAATCGCCTGCGCCACTGCGAATACAACGAAGCACCAGAAAGCCAGCCGAAGTCGGATGGAGAGTTTCATCGCGAGCCTCTCCGCTCAGCTGACACGGCGCCGGCATAACTACGCTGCACATCGACAGCGACGATTCTGGACCTGGAAAGCCCCAAAGAACACACCTCGTAGTTCCACGTCGAGGGGGAGGCGGAAGCCTAATCTTGCGGTTCGAAGGTGAACCGGCATCCTGCGAAGGCAACAGGTACCGGAGTTCACGTGGGGCAACGCCAGGGGAGAGCGCGCCGTCTAACGACTGAGTTCAGCATCGCCGAGCAGGCCCGAAACCAGCGGTCCCGGCGGCGATGGAATAGAATATCTCGTTCCTGTTTTCAATCCAATCCAGATTTACGCCCGGCATCGAGGTGGATGGGAGTGCCCGGCGCAAAGGAGCTCGAAACGGTGTTGACCAGAGCAAGTCTGCTGATCGTGGCCCTGACCGTCGTGATGTGGCTGAGCGCGTGCAGCACCAGTAAGCGCCAGACCGCCTACGTCACCACCCCGCTCAACAATGGGGTAACTGCCTTTCGCGTCAACACGAATACCGGCAACCTCAGCCAGATCCTGGGCTCCCCCTATCCTACGGGCGTCTCTCCCACCGCGATCCGGGTACATCCGGATGGCAAATTTGCCTACGTGTCGAATGCCGGCGAGGACACGATTTCCCTATACACCATCGGCAGCACGGGAGCCTTGACCGAGGTGACCCCGCGCACTGTAACAGGAGACCAGCCTTCCGATCTCCTGATCGATTCGGCAGGGCAGTTCTTGTTTACCGTGAACAGCGCGGGCAACACGGTTTCATCGTTCTCGATCGATGGGAAGTCGGGTACTCTTTCCCAGGTGGGAACGCCCGTCCAGACTGCCGGCTTCACTCCGATTCGCGGCGCGCTCGCACCTTCCGGCAAGTTTCTGTACGTTGCAAATTCGAACAGCGCGACGGTCTCGGGCTTCGCGGTCGATGGATCAGGCGCGTTGGCCCCGGTGCCCAATTCCCCGACCCGAGTCGGCAATGGTCCAAACTGGATAGCTATCGATCCGGGAGGAAAGTTCCTGTACGTCGCAAATTTGCAGGACGGCACGTTCTCCGGCTTCATGATCGACGGCACCAGCGGAGCTCTGCAGGCGATGGGAGGGTCTCCCTTCGGCGTTTCGGCGACGACTTCTACGATCATTCCGCTAAGTTCTCTTGTCGTGGACGCGTCCGGGAAGTACCTCTACATCACCGCGCTGAATTCCGGAAACAATGTTTACGGGTTTGCGATCGACGGAACGAGCGGTGTGCCCACGGCTCCAGTGGGTTCGCCCGTGCCCGCCGGCAGCGGCGCAGCATTTATCGTGAATGACACGAGTGGCCAACTCGTTTTCGTCGGAAATCAGACTTCGAACAGCCTGTCAGGATTCAAGATCGATGCTGCAACCGGAGTTTTGACGCTCATCTCTACCACGACAACTGGCTCAGCACCGACGTCCATCGTCTTTGTGAAGTAGTTAGCGGACGCTCTGGAGATTCGCTTCGGCGGGCAGGAACTCGGCGGTCGCTTCCGTGTCGAGCAGAATGAATACGTGATCGTTGGGAATCTCTGCCGGGTTGCCGTTCACATCGAGGATCACGGAATCGGGCGTGATTGCGGCCAGGCTGCAATGCCGGAGGATGCGTACCTTCTTTTCGCGTTCGGCCGTTTCAACCAACTTGCGATTGCGCTCCGGCCCGCGCTGGAACTGGTCCCCGCGGTAACTGAGCGTGACGCGGTTGCGCGCCGAGTGGCTCAACGCGATGGCCGCGTGAATTGCTGAGTCGCCCCCTCCGACGATCAGTATGTCACTGTCGGAATACCTGCTGGCGTCATCCAGTTTGTAGACAACCTTGG
>DASRDJ010000010.1:0-11996 GCA_035652655.1 Terriglobales bacterium | reverse complement strand
CGTCTTCCGCGAAGCGCGCTTCCTCTCAGCCGTCGACTTCGTCCAGGCCGACCGTATGCGCCGCAAAGTTGCCCAGGAAATGGAGAAACTGTTTTCGCAGGTGGATCTCCTTCTTGTCCCGTCGTTGCGCGACGAAATGCTCACGATCACTAACTTTACGGGACATCCGTCGCTGACTCTGCGCGCCGGATTTATCGAAGTGAAAAAAGCCCGCAGCGACTGGGCTCCCGATCCAAAAAATCCGGTGGCGACCTTCGAGACGCCGCGCCGCGTTCCGCACGGCGTGACCCTGATCGGCCGCCTGTTTGACGAAGGAACAATCGGCGCAGTCGGCATTGCACTGGAAAAAAGCTTTGGGGTAGTCGACCACCGTCCACCGGGCTTCTAGGCCGTGTGGGGGCGGACACTTCTGTCCGCCATTGATCGATCTCTGATTCCCTTACGTTCATGCTAGGCGACAGCAAAGACAGGCGGGTGCCCCTTCCTAGCGCGTCCTTTGCGCTAGCGTGGGATTCACGGACTTATCAAGCTTGGGATTTTGGAAGTGTGAGCAGAAGTTTGAATCGAGCCGTGCCTACCCCACCCGCTGCCACCGCAGAGTTCTTGTGAGGGCCTCTCCATCACTGGCGGCCGTCTCAAGAACGATGACGAGTTCAGCGCCCTTGATCTGAAAGCGACGGGTCACAATCTTTCCCACGTCTCCAGGCGACAATGCTCCGATCAATTCCTGCGTTACCGTGCCATCGTCGGCAACCGTGTATCGACCGAAGTACGCGTCATATCCATTGACGGCGCCGCTGTTATTGGCGTGCCCGACCCGCAACTGCTCAGGAGTGCTTCCGCAAGCGGCGCGATCGCGCCGCATGAACTGCACCGCAAAATGGCCGGCCGCGTCGTACATGAGGTACGCCAGTGGATCGGCTCCGAGTATCGGCTCTGTTCGCCGCTGTCCGTCAGACGTCAGGTCCTCGCGCGACAACAGTTTCCATGTACCCACCAGTGACTTCTCTGCAACGACTGCAACCATGACCGGATTTCCTCAACTTCGAGTGTGAATTTTCTTCCCATGCAACTCTGGCTCGAAACTCCGAAGACATCAATCTTCCCGGTCCCAATCAACTCTCAAACTTTTCTCCATTGCAGAAGGTGTTGGCTCCAACGCGTTCGCTGGCGGCATCGTCGTCCATCCAACAACCAAAGGCTAGTTCTTCGGCCGAGTATCCAGTCCGAAATTGCGTTCCAGGCTGCGGTACCACGTCTCGTCATCACCGCCGTTCAGTGTGACCCACTCCTCGTCGCTCATCTTGCGGCGCCACTCGAGGAAGGGGACGGCGTCGGGCCCTATCGGGTGGCGTAATTGCCAAGTCCCGCTTTCAGCAATTTCCAGAATTTTCTGTGCGACCAGAGAAGGCGGAGCCGGATGCTCGAGCGCGGCCGC
Source organism: Terriglobales bacterium (assembly GCA_035652655.1). Classification (GTDB taxonomy): domain Bacteria; phylum Acidobacteriota; class Terriglobia; order Terriglobales; family Acidobacteriaceae; genus Gp1-AA133. The sequence continues at coordinate 10,558 of DASRDJ010000010.1, read as the reverse complement.
GAAAAGAGAAGTAAAACGCGCGCGCTGACGATACGGTGACTCGTCCGCTTGATCTCCGATGCGCCGTGCCATCGCCGTATCGATAATCCCCGGCTCAACAATGGCCACCCGCACATTGAAGGTCTTCATTTCTCCGGCCAGCGCCTCGCTCAGAGCTTCCAGCGCCCATTTCGACGACGTGTACGGCGCAAGCGGCGCACTTGAAATACGGCCGGCTACCGACGTGACGTTAATAATGCAACCGCTCCGTCGTTTCCGCATATGTGGCACCAGTGCCTGAATGCAACGGATCGCGCCGAAATAGTTGGTCTCCATCACTGCCCTGAAATCGGCCAGCGGAAGTTCTTCCACCGAGCCCGCCCGTTCCACGCCGGCGTTGTTCACGAGCACATCAATCGGACCATGGTCTTTGTGAATGGCGGCGATGGCTCGACTCACAGATTCGTCCGAGTCCACGTCCATGGTCGAGACGAAGATCGGCAGTTTCTCGCGCGCCGCCTTTTCCGCGAGTGCCGGCGCTTGTGATGGATTGCGCATGGTGGCGTAGACTTTGTATCCGGCACCGCCGAATGCCAGCGCCGCCTCCAGGCCAATCCCCTTGCTCGTTCCGGTAATCAGTACAGAAGTCATGCTCGTCTCCTCAAGCCGTCCGCCCGGCTATCACGGTGTTTTAGATTTTGGGGGTCTGAGTTGGTGACCTAGCTTACACAAGATGAGGGATAATCGACGAATGAAACAGCGGGTGCCCATCCTAGCGCGCACTTTGCGCTAGGTGGGATTCCACGAACCCACCAAACTTGGGATTTTTGAGGTATCGCGCACACTCGCCGTCAATCTGCTACGGCTAAGGAGCTAACCATGCCAGTTTCTGTCTTTGTCGGCACCAGCGTCGACGGCTTCATCGCGCGACCTGACGGCGCGCTCGACTTTCTGCCACCCGGCGGCGGCGAACCACACGGATACGACGAGTTCATCGCTACCGTCGACGCGATCGTGATCGGTCGCAAGACCTTCGAGACCGTGCTGGCGATGGAGAACTGGCCCTACGCTGACAAACGGGTAGTGGTCCTGAGCAGCCGCCCTATCGATCTGTCCAAGGCGGGCGGCGTTGTGGAGCAGTTGGGCGGCGCTCCCGAGGAAATTGTTGCGAAGCTAGCCGCGACCGGCGCTCGCCATCTCTACGTCGACGGAGGGATCACCCTTCAACGTTTTCTGCGCTCCGGGCTCGTCCAGCGCCTCGTGATCACGCGCGTACCCGTGCTCATTGGAGAAGGAATCCCGCTCTTCGGCGCCCTGCCCCATGACATTCGGCTCCAGCACGTTGCCACGCGGCACTATTCCAGCGGCCTGGTGCAAAGCGAATACCAGGTGATCAACTGAATCTTGCGTCCCCAATTCAGGATTGATCGTAAAACTTAAGTGCCATGGCACCGTGCGTCGCTGCTCCTCCGGCACGCAGCGCCGCAGCAATGAAAGTGCTTTCGGTGATTTCCTCGCGCGACGCACCGGCGGTCTTGGCAGCTTTCACATGCACCTCGATGCAGTAAGGGCATTGCGTGGTCAAAGCCACGCCCAACGCGATCAGCTCGCGATATTTTCTTGGAATGGCTCCGTCTTCACGGCCCACAATCTTGTCGAGGCTAAGCCAAGCGTTGAATTCAGTAGGCGCCAGTTTGCCCATCTCCTTCAGAAGCCGTAGATCACTTACATCATGGTAGTGTTCGCTCATATGTCCTCCGATACGTTCAGCAATCTTCAAAACAAATCGGTTCCTGCAAGATTCCGCCTTGGGACTCAACTCGCGCCGGCTGCTTACCACTTTCCAGCGTGCGCGCCGCCATCCACGTGCAGCACTTCTCCGGTGATGAAGGGAGCCCTCACCAGGAACAGGGCGGCCTCAACAATCTCTTGCACGGTTCCCAGGCGCCGCATGGGGTGCAACCCCTTCAAGTATTCATGGCTTTCAGGCTTGTGCATAGGAGTATCCACGATACCGGGTGCAATGGCGTTCACGCGGATTCCCTCAGCCGCATACTCGATTGCTAGTCCTCGCGTAATTGCATTCAGCCCGCCCTTCGTCAAGCTGGTCAGCGCGGCCGAGACTCCGGCCACCGGCTGCTGCGCCAGTGTGGTGGTAATGGTGATGATTTGGCCACCGCCCCGCTGCCGCATGTGGCGCGCCGCCTCCTGCGACACATAGAAGAATCCCGCGAGATTAGTCGAGACGACGCGGTCGAAGTCTTCAGAGCTGTACTCTACGAAGGGTTTCGGTACGAAAATGCCCGCGTTGTTGATGAGCACATCGATCCGCCCAAATCGCCGTTCAGCAGTCTCGATAAGGTCGCGGGCGGTGGAAGCCTCCCCGACGTCACCGTCCACCAGCAGCAGATCATCCGATGGACTCAGCGTTCCCGAGGTCGTCACGTGGCGCGAGTTCGCAACCACATTGAAACCCTCAGCGAGAAATCCTTTGGTCAAACCGAGCCCGATGCCGCTCGAGGCCCCGGTAATTAATGCAGTTTGGTTTTGGTTGTTCATACTACACAGATGGAAATTGCCGGAGGTGCGATTCGCCATTGCACGCGCGACACGTAGAATCGGGTTACCATTTGGTAAGGCGCTGGCTATGGTCAAAAGACGAAAGAGCAGGGTGTCACCGCCTCCTACGGAATGTCCGCTCAGTCACTGCATGCGTGTGCTGGCAGGCGCATGGACGGCACATGTGATCTGGTATCTCAGAGAGGGCGAACGCTGCTTTACCGAACTTCAGATGGACATCGGAAAAATCTCGGCCAAGATGCTCACGAATCGCCTTCGCAAACTGGAGCGCGAGGGGATCATCGCGCGGTCGACGAAGTCGACTTCACCGCCGACCGTGTGGTATGGACTCACGCCCGTTGGGCAGGAGCTTTGCGGGGCACTCGTCAATGTCATCGATGTCGCGCAGCGCCTCAAGCCCCCTGATGCTAGAGGGACATAGACAGCCTGCCGTCGAGCCCCGCAGAAATCTCGTGGCCTCTGGCCGAACGACGCGCCACTTAATATTCAAGCGTGGAATGACGATTTAAGGGTTCCGGCGCACGGGCGGAGGTTAAACTGAAGAATCTTCTCCAATGACAGTTGTACGTCCAGCCCGAACCCTGACCGCGATCTTCGCCTTAGCGCTGATCATTGCTCCAAGACTTCTTCTTGCGCAGGAAGCGGCGCCAGTGTCGAGAACGAGCGCACCTCTTCCGGTAGACCAGGTAATTGACAATCTTGTCCGCATGAATCAGGAGCGCGCACAGGCCCTGCTGCACTCCGATGCGACGCGCATATATCACCTCGTCTACCGTGGCTTTCCTGGCGACCGCGAAGCCACGATGACGGTCGAGGCGACCTACAACAGCCCTTCTTCCAAAGAATTCACCATCGTTTCGAAAAGTGGATCAAAGCTGGTTCAGGATCGCGTCTTCAAGAAGCTGCTGGATAGCGAGAAAGAAGCCGCCCAACCCGCCATGAGCGCGCGTACCCAGTTGAATCGCGCAAATTACAACTTTGAACTCGTGGGCTACGAGCCTTCACAAACGGGTGGACAGTATGTGTTGCAGGTCATCCCGAAAGCCCGCAGCACTTACGTCTATCGTGGCAAGGTTTGGGTAGACGGCATCGATTTCGCCGTTACCCGTATTGAAGCCGAGCCAGCCCAGAACCCATCGTTCTGGACGAAGAAAAGCGAAATTCATCACGAATACAAGAAGGTCGCAGGCTTCTGGCTTCCCGCTCGCAACGAGTCGATCAGTTACATCCGTCTTGGAGGACGCGCCACGCTGACCATCGAGTACAAGGATTACCGGGTCACCGATGCGCGCGTGGCGGGCGAAGCAGGAAGACTTTTGCCGTCGGACAATGGACGGGTCGGGTTGTCCGAATAACCCGCGCATGGCCCGCGCAATCCTGCTTTCTTCCGTGGAGCCGTCGGTCACAGCGATGGAACTTGTACTTCACGCTGTGACCTAATTCACTGACAACCACGCCCACAGTGGCGTCCTATTAAGCAGATCTTGCCTCCCCGAAGACAAGTTTCCCACCAGGCGGGATAACCGCCTCCCTGAAGGCGAGACTACGTTTCCGAATTGTCAAAAGGGAGAAAAATCTGATGCGCAAAACGTTGCTCGCAATCTTGGCCATCGTAATATTCGGATTCCTTCTGATCGTTCCGGCCGCACTGGCGCAGGATCAGTGTGTGCCGTTCGGCGGGACTATCTATGGCTGGCATAACGGAGACTCCTAGTTCGGCGTGGGAGACTTCACAGTCGCCAAAGATGTGATGCATGCCACCGTAACCGATCCCAACACCGGCTTCACCGACCTTGGAGACATTTGGCTGGGCACCGAAGAAGCTACGTTTGATTTTGGAAAAGGCAACAAGATCGTGCTGATGACGGACTTCGTAACCGAACACCAGAGCGACCCCGGCGGCGGTCTGGGAGTTTTTCACGTGAACGAGACCGGCTATTTCGCTCGCGGAACCGGCCGCTTCCGGCACGCGTGGGGACGCTTCAACTTGCAGGGCCCGTTTGGCCCGGGTGTCGCACTGCCGACCACAATCGAACCCGGCCTAAATGATGGTCTCTTCTGGATCGGGCAATATGTCGGCACAATCTGCGGCGTAAAAACCATCCGTTAAAGAGAAGCCGGGTGCCCCATCCTGGCGCGCATCTTGCGCCAGGATGGGATTTCATCGACGTTTCACGCTTGGGATGGTTGAAATATCCCGCGTGTTGAGAAGCCACGCAGGCCTTGATAAAATATCACCTTAGATTTATTCTAATATTTCATGCAAACCGAGGCTATCAAACAGTCTCTAGAGGACTGTGGGTTGCGGTGTACGCCGCAACGCTATGCCGTGATGGCATTCCTGATGGAATGCCGTCGCCATCCTACTGCCGCGGAGATCTTTGAAGGCGTGAATCGGATTGATCCGCGATCCTCCAGGGCCACCACATATAACAATTTGCGGGACCTGGTGCAGGCAGGTCTGGTGCGTGAAGTCGCCGTCGAGGGCCGCGCTGCGCGCTTCGATGCGAAAGGCATGCAGCATCACCACTTCATTTGCGACCGGTGCGGCAATGTTGAGGATATCGACTGGTACAAAGTGCCCCGGCCTGCTTCCAGTTCCTTAGGTAAACGCGTGCTGCGCGAATGCGAACTAATTTTCCGTGGGCTCTGCACGAAGTGCGCTCCACGGCACGCTTCCCGTTAGCCGATTGCAGGGCTCCAATAACGACAACCATCGTGCGAGACCGCCGCGCTCCGAGGTTGCAGTTCTTCACAGATTTTGAATTAATTCGAAGGAAGATACACACATGGAAAACAAAGCTACAGGCACTGTTGACGCGCATACCCAGGCAACCCAACAAAATGTCGAAAGCAAATGCCCATTTACGGGCGCAGCTTCGGGCCACACGAACCGCGACTGGTGGCCGAACCAACTGAACGTTCAAGTCCTCCACCAGCACTCACCTCTTTCCGATCCGATGGGCGGGGAGTTCGATTACGCCAAAGAATTCAAAACTCTCGATCTAAATGCGGTCGTTAAAGATCTCCACGCCTTGATGACCGACTCGCAGGACTGGTGGCCGGCTGACTTCGGTCACTACGGTGGGCTCTTCATTCGAATGGCATGGCACAGCGCCGGCACATACCGTATCGGTGACGGCCGCGGCGGCGCCGGAGCCGGACAGCAGCGCTTCGCGCCACTCAATAGCTGGCCCGACAACGTTAATCTCGACAAAGCGCGCCGGTTGCTCTGGCCGATCAAGCAGAAATATGGTCGCAAGATTTCCTGGGCCGACCTGATGGTCCTCGCTGGCAACGTTGCCCTGGAATCGATGGGCTTCAAGACGTTTGGTTTCGGCGGTGGCCGCGCCGATACTTGGGAACCCGAGACCGATGTCTACTGGGGTCCCGAAGGCAAGTGGCTAGCGGACGATCGCTACCAAGGCGATCGCGATCTACTGAGCCCGCTCGGCGCCGTGCAGATGGGTTTGATCTACGTGAATCCCGAAGGTCCGAACGGCAAACCGGATCCTCTCGCGGCAGCCCGCGACATTCGCGAAACCTTCCGCCGCATGGCAATGAACGACGAAGAAACCGTCGCGCTGATTGCCGGTGGCCACACCTTCGGCAAAACTCACGGCGCGGGCCCTGCCGACAATGTGGGGGCAGAACCCGAGGGAGCCGCCCTCGAAGACCAAGGCTTCGGCTGGAAGAGCAAGTTCAATTCTGGCAAAGCCGGGGACGCGATCACCAGCGGCCTCGAAGTCATCTGGACCACGACCCCGACCAAGTGGAGCAACAACTACTTCGAGAATCTTTTCAATTACGACTGGGAACTGACCAAGAGCCCAGCAGGTGCGAACCAGTGGCGTCCGAAGAACGGCGCCGGCGATGGCACGGTGCCAGATCCGCACGATCCATCCAAGCGTCGCGCACCTTCCATGCTAACCACTGACCTCTCCCTGCGCTTCGATCCGGCCTACGAAAAGATTTCGCGCCGCTTCCTTGAGCATCCAGACCAATTTGCTGACGCGTTTGCTCGCGCGTGGTACAAGCTGACCCATCGCGACATGGGCCCGATCGCACGCTACCTCGGACCTCTCGTTCCCAAAGAGATCCTGCCGTGGCAAGATCCGATTCCCGCGGTGGACCATCCGCTGGTCTCAGAGCAGGACGCCGCGGCTCTGAAGGCGAAGATCCTCGGCTCTGGCCTTAGCGTCTCTCAGCTCGTATCAACGGCATGGGCATCGGCCTCGACGTTCCGCGGGTCCGACAAGCGCGGCGGAGCCAACGGCGCACGCGTCCGCCTCGCACCACAGAAGGACTGGGCGGTCAATCAGCCGGCTCAGCTCGCGAAGGTGCTGCAGACGCTGGAAGGAATCCAGAAGGAGTTCAACAGCGCACAGAAAAACGGCAACAAGGGAAAGAAGGTCTCGCTGGCCGACCTGATCGTTATCGCTGGCGATGCGGCAATCGAGAAAGCCGCCAAGGCTGCCGGGTACGACGTGAAAATCCCGTTCACGCCGGGCCGCATGGACGCGTCCCAGGAACACACCGACGTCGAAGCCTTCGAACCGCTCGAACCGAAGGCGGATGGCTTCCGCAACTACCTCAACGGCAAGCAACGGCTCGCGCCCGAGGAATTGTTGGTCGATCGCGCGCAACTGCTGAGGCTAACGGCTCCCGAAATGACCGTTCTCGTCGGCGGCTTGCGGGTTCTCGGTGCGAATTCCGGAAACTCGAAACACGGCGTGTTCACGAACAAGCCCGAGACGCTGACCAACGACTTCTTCGTCAACCTGCTCGACATGAGCACGGAATGGAAGCCGTCGAATGAATCCAACGGATCCGGAACTGTGTACGAAGGACGTGATCGCAAGACAGGTGAGAAGAAGTGGACCGGCACGCGTGTCGATCTGATCTTCGGCTCACACTCGCAGTTGCGGGCACTTGCGGAAGTCTACGGAAGCTCCGACGCGAAGGAAAAGTTCGTGAAAGACTTTGTGGCGGTGTGGACCAAGGTAATGAACGCGGATCGTTACGACGTTGCTGCCTGATGCCTAGGTAGCGTTGTTCAAGAGCAAAGGCCACAGTTGATGGAGCGACGGCCGTCCCCGTCCGGCAGGCGAGATGCCTGTCGCTCCATTGATAAGCTGTGGCCTTTTTGTCTTGTGTACTGGAAATCCGCCCTACAGCCCCGGTGGCCCTGCCAGCGCTCGCATGGGCTTCACATGCCTCCGATCGCATGTATTCCCCAGGCATCCCAAATGCCAGCTGTCTTGGATGGTTGCCAGCATGGAGTAGTGATTGAACGCCGTATCGGACATGCGCGCGAAGCGCAGCCGGTTTGATATCACCAGCCCCACCACGTGGCCGCCTCCAGGGTTCGCGTTGCAGCATCCACTGGTGTCGCCGAATCCATCCGGCCCAGTCCCGGTGAAATCACTTTCATCCCACACGATGAAGATCACCGAGTTCCCGCGCCACGCCTTGGACGTCATGATCGCGTTGACGGTGTTCAGCAAGAACGTATCTCCGGCCCGGATCAATGCGGGTACTTGAGAGAAGTCACAGGGATCGTCGGGCGTCGCGCCGCGTCCATGCATGTCGTTGCACTGGTCAGGGCTGATCCACACGTAGTCCGCGACCGTGTTATTCGCGAGATCGGTAGCGAACTGGCTGAAGTCTACGATGTTCGCTACACGCGCTGCGTTGTTCTGCACATCGGCGTACGAGATAAACGGATTGTGCTTGCGCTCGTAGAGTTGGTTGCCACAGGCATGGTCCAGCGGCGTTGCGCACAGTGAGTACGACTGCATGTACGCCTTCCAGGTTTTGTGGTGATGTTCGAGTTGATCAACGATGTTGGGCACGTCAATCGTTATGTCGTTGTCGTCGACCACCCCGTTGAGCGCGCCGGAAGTAGCCGCCACGTAGTTGGGTTGGCTGGGATGCGCCACTCCATAGTAGTTTGTCGCGAGTCCGGTAGTGGACGCGGCAAAATTGATGAACGGTGCGTTAGAGTTGCCGATCAGCGTGTCGTAGCCGGTGTTCTCCATCATGATGACGAACACGTGATCGAAGCCATGGCCATCGTCGCCACGCTGTGCCCACATAGGAGCAACCAGAACGGTGAGTACGATGAGCGCCGCGCAGATTCGTGTTCCTCTCCGCTGAATCGTTCGAGAGACGGTGTCGAGATTCATGCAATTCTCCTGGAAGATTTTTTGAATTTAATCGAGCGAATGCCGCGCCCCAAGCCGCATCCGGACCCCTGTCGAGAAAAAGAGTGACGCGATTTTAGTCCGAAGCAACCCGCTGTCAAGAAGTTCTGCTGTGGATTTCCACAAGGGACGGGTCGCGAGTCGGAGTCAGCGTCGTTTCGCCCACCACCAGAAGATCACGACCCTCCCGGCATGGCCTGTCAACAGCGGCAGCCGAAGGCACTCCACTAACTCGGACGTGTGTCAACTCGTCCCCAAATTGATTCGCTTAAAGCCAAGTTGTTGAAAGCAGGTAGCGGGCCCCCTAACTGATTGAAAATCGTCCTGGCGATGCTCTCGAGAATGACTGCTGCACATGATTGGAAGCCTGTGGAGCGCCGTTCGGGGTTCGGGCGGTTGTTTGGGGTCGGGCAGGCTTCTGCAACGCGCCTATAAGTCATCCTAGCGCCAAATGTATCTTTAAGTTAACAGCGCAGTGCTAGCGCTCGACATGCTCTTCGGCAAACGGCCCTACCCAGGGCAGCGCGAACCATTCTCCCTGCAGAGCCTTGATCGAAAGAAGAAGCCAAGTGAAGAAGAGTGCCAGGCTGACCAATGTCCCGACCAGCATCCACATAAACAACCATCCGAACATGGAAGCCAGCAGGCCGAGCAAAGCCATCACGATGACCACTGCCCAGAAGAAAACGCTTTGGAAGGCATGGAAGCGTACGAATTTTCGACGTTGAAACTGTTTCACGAACAGAAACACCACGGCAGGGATGAAAGTGAAATACGCGAGGGCTCCAACCCAGCGATCGTTCCAGTCCACCGGGGGCCCGGCAGGCACCGGTTCCGGGATCGGAGGCTGTCCCGGCACCGGCGGCTCAGGGGCGAAAAAGTTCCCTTCCTTCACGGGTCGGCCGCACGCAGGACAGAACTCGGCCACATCCGGCATCGAAGCACCACAATATCCGCAAGAAATCGGCATCCGGGATCCTTATAAAATTTAAAAAGCCCACTTAAACGCTTTTTCGAATTCTCCCCAGGATTATGGCTCGAATCGCTAGCCGTTGCCGAAGACCAACGACTGTCGACCGACGACTGTAGTCCTACACAACCCGGCCCGTCCCGTTCTTTTTCTTCCGGCAGTCTTCGCAGACGCCATAGATCTGGAACGAGTGCCGCGTGGTCATGTAGTGATACTTGCGGCCGATGTCGCGCTCCAGCTTATCGACCTCGTTCGAGAAGAATTCCACCGAACTCCCGCATCCGGTGCACACCATGTGATGGTGGCTGCGCCGGTTGTACTGATGCTCGTAGCGGGCGATCCCGTCGTGAAAGGCCACTTCGCTCGCCAGCCGGCATTCGGCCAGCAGCTTGAGCGTGCGATAGACCGTGGTGTACCCGATTCTCGGATCTTTCTTTTTCACCAGCCGGTACAACTCATCGGTCGAGAGATGTTCGCGGGTTTCCAGAAACGTCCGCAAAATCGTGTCGCGCTGCGCGGTCTGCTTCAGACCGACGCTCTTAAGATGCTGGTGAAGAATACCCTGCGCTTCCCGCACCATTTCGGCGGAGATGGAAGGCTGGTCATCGATGCGTTTCTGCAGCATGGCTGGGGTTCGGGGCGCTGGCTGACGGGAGCAGCCAATTCGCGGATCTCGGCTCTCTCGGTCATCAGGATAACATCGGGCGATCTTTAAAAGACAGTCGCCAGCACCCCAGTCGGCAGTTACCAGTCGTCGGTCCGAGGCCTTCCACCCTTACTGATTCTTGATTGCGGACCTAACGGGCTAGATGCCCCGCCTTTG
>DASRDJ010000009.1:0-35617 GCA_035652655.1 Terriglobales bacterium | reverse complement strand
ACGATTCTTGATGGGCACAAAGCCCTGCTGCGGAGAGGCTGCGCCATCGGAGTCGGGGGCAATGCGAACGTAGTAGCCTTCCACCCCGACTTGCCGTGCGAGATCGCCGTCAATCGTATACGTCCAACGCTCGATGTTATCGTTCCAGGTGTCGGCGGTGTCGCGGAGATATTCTGCCGAAACTTTTTCGCCGAGGAGATCGGCAACATCTGCAGCGGCAAGCAGTGCTGCGATTTCAACCGAGAGCGTGAAGGGAGAATATCCGCCGTCTTCTTCCCATCGATCCTGTTGCGTGACCGGGCCGTTGCGCACGATGAAACTGGCGGCGTTGCGCACCAGCGGCCACCAGCGGCGAAGGTCGCCGAGCAAATCGCCCGCTTCGCGGCGTAACAAATCCAGCAGAAGAATCGGGAAGGCGGTTTCGTCCATCTGGATGCCGCCCCAGTAAGGTCGGCCATCGAGCCACAGGTTCTGGGCCCAGTGCCCGTCAGACTCCTGCGTGGATTCGAGGTAGCGCAGCACGCGCAGGGCGTCGACTGGGGCTTTGCCCGCGACCAGCGCACCGGCGGTTTCCACCAGATCGCGCGGCCACACCAGGTGATAGCCGCCAAGATCTTCGTCGCCTTTGTTGAACCCCCATGGAATGGAGAGGCCGGCGATGATGCCGCCCACAAAATCTTTGGATTCGTGAGTGCGCAGCACGGCCATGCTGGTGCGGTAGAGATCATGCTCGCGCCTGGGTTGATCGAGCGGGAGGAGGACGTCCTGCCAGTTGCGCCACTGGCGCACGAAGTGATCGCGGATCTCGTCGGTATCTTCGAGCAGTGAAGACAAGGCTTGTTGCCCCGCTTCCCAACAGTTGCGACCGAAGCCCAGAGCGAGCACGAACTCCCTGTCGCAGGCGGCCAGATCAACTTCTCCGGTGAGCGCTAGGTTGCCGTTTTCCGCGCGATTGTAGTTCCACGTCAGCCGGAAATGTTCTGAGAGATCTTGCCAACCGTCGGAGTATCCGACGAAACCAACGGACCGGGCCAGCCAGGGATGCGAACAAGCGAATGCCAGAGTGACATGGTCGCGGCGAGCGAACAGCATGGAGTGGCCCTTGTAGTCGCCAGTCCAGCCAGTATTGCCGAAGCCCCAGTTGGCGATGTGGGGCGCGAGCAGGGCGTAGCAACGATAGTCCGCGAGTTTGCCCTGTCGCGGTTCGAACTTGATTCTCTGCAAAACCACGTTGCGGTACGGATCGCTAAAAATCTCTTTGTGGATTCGGTAGTGCCCATCCAGGCTCGTGTTCGTGAGTTGGTAGACCGGGATGCCAGGCTCGATAGGAGCGTTTTCGAAACTGCAGTGCCGCTTCTCTTCGGAGAAGTAACTGTGGCCGTCGGTGATGATCAGGCCAAGATCGCGCGTGCATGCCTGGTCGACCCGCGGGAAATATACTTCGTTCAAAATCCCGTGACTTACGGTGTACCAGACCCGCGAATGCGGATTGAGGGCTGTGCCGATGCCGGACTTGGCGCTCGAAGTCCACCGCGGCGAAATTCCCGGCCACCCCGGCGCAAACCGATCATTTGAGTCGGACAAATTTCAGCGATCTCCGCACAGGAGTTTGCCAGACGCCTCTACGGGCGGTGCGATGAAACCCCTGCCTTTCATGAGAAATTCACCAATTTGTAACAGTACTGTAACACCGCGTGGATAGAACCGAGGGGAAACTCACCCACAGGAGGACGATCGAGTGATGCGTCGAATCGCGGTGCTTGTACTCTGCTCAGCTCTGGCGGTCCCCGCTCTGGCCCAAACGACTTTGAACGGAGCCGGCGCCACGTTTCCTTATCCGATGTATTCCAAGTGGTTCAACGAATATCACAACGCGCATCCCGACATTCAGATCAACTACCAGTCGATCGGTAGCGGCGGTGGAATCCGCCAGGTGCTCGCCGGGACGGTGGATTTCGGCGCGAGCGACGGTCCGATGACCGACGAACAACTGTCGCAATCGAAAGTAAAAATCCTGCACGTGCCCACAGTGCTGGGCGCCGTGGTGCCCGCCTATAATGTGCCGGGCGTCACCGAGGAAGTGAAATTCACTCCGGAAGTTCTTGCCGGGATTTTTCTGGGCAAGATCACGAACTGGAATGACAAAGCGATCGCCGCGGCGAACCAGGGTCTAAAGTTTCCCGATCAGCCAATCATCGTTGTGCACCGCTCGGACGGTAGCGGAACGACTTACATCTTTACTGACTACCTTTCGAAGATCAGTTCCGAGTGGTCTAGCGGGCCCGGGAAGGGAACGTCGATCAAATGGCCGGTCGGCCTAGGTGGCAAAGGTAACGAAGGCGTGGCCGGTGTCGTACGCCAAATGCAGGGCGCGCTCGGCTACGTCGAGTTGATCTACGCAGTGCAGAACAAGATTCCTTACGGCAGCGTGAAGAATGCTTCAGGAGCGTTCGTGAAGGCGTCGCTGGAAAGCGTTACAGCGGCGGCAGGATCAGTGAAGACGATGCCGGCGGACTTCCGTGTCTCGATCACCAACGCACCCGGGAAGGATGCTTACCCGATTTCGAGCTTCACTTGGTTGCTGATTCCGTCACAGTCGAAGGACGCAGCAAGGGGAAAAATCATCGCCGACTTCCTCAACTGGATGGTGGATGACGGGCAGAAGATGACCGCAGCCTTGACCTACGCTCCATTGCCCACCAACGTGGCGGAAAAAGTGAAGGCTGAGATCAAGCAGGTGCGGTAGCCGAATTCGTTTTCAATTTGGACTTGCTGTCCCAGGACCCGAACCCGGGTCCTGGGCTTTTCTGTTCCGGGAATCCGATTCGGAGCCTACTTCGATTGCGTGCTACCGGTAACTTCAAACCCGTACTTGCGCAGCAAGTCTTTGATGGCGTCGGTTTTTACAAAGTCCAGAAATGCCCTGGCAACTGCTTTGTTTTTCGACGACCGCAAAATGACGCAGGCTTGCTCGATCGGAGGATAGTCCGTACTTGGTATCTCCGTGTAGCGGCCCTTGTCTTTCATATTCGGTGACAGGGCCAGCGATAGAGCGACGATCCCGACATCCGCGGAGCCTGAAACAACGAACGATGCGGTCTGCGAAATGTTTTCACCCAAAACCAATTTGTCTTTCACCTTGTCATACAGGCCTTCGGCTTGCATGGCGGAGACGGCGGCCTTTCCGTAAGGCGCATGTTGGGGATTGGCGATCGCAATCTTCTTAACCGAGGGTGCCAGTAGTGATTGCAGTCCGGAGTGAACGTCTACCGGGGAATCGATCGGTACCCAGACCACAATCTTTCCCCTCGCATATTGGTAGAAGCTATCCGGCTCGGACAATCCGGACGCTTCCAGCTGTTTCGGATAGTCGAGATTGGCGGAAAAGAACATGTCGAAGGGCGCGCCGTTCTGAATCTGTTGCGCGAAGTTGCCCGACGAGCCGTAGATCACTTTTATGTGAGTGCTGGTCTTCTGTTCAAACCTGCTACTGATCTCCTGCATTGCAGACTGGAGATCCGCAGCGGCGGCAATCGTAAACTCCTGGGCTGTGACCATTTCGTCGATGAGCACGAACGCAACGATCAACAGCAAACTCGATCGGATCTTTTTCATCTCACACGCGGAGAATCATGACTTCGGTTGCCTTGATGAGTGCTGCGGCAGTCTGACCGGCTTTGAGTTGCATTTCACGCGCGGAACTCGCGGTGATGATGGAAGTGATTTGCTGCTGGCCGATTGAAAGTTTCACTTCCGCCATCAGGCCGCTGATTCGCACAGCGTCGATCCGTCCTACCAGTTGATTTCGGCCGCTGACGCGACGAAAAACTTCTTTCCGCTCCGGCGCTGTTTTGCCCCGCGTGCGAAATAGCAATCGATCCACTTCACTGCGTGGAATGCGATGGTGGCCGCCGGCCGTCCGAATGCTGCGGAGCTTTCGCTTGTATATCCATTGCTTGATCGTGGGAAAGCTGACCTGAAGCTCAAGTGCAACGTCCCGCAGTTTCATTAGCTCGTCGAACTTGCGCTTCGGTGCAACGGGATTCTTGGCTTTCTTCACAGTGGCGAAATGGTACAGACGACACTCACCCCGGTCAACCACGGAGCCCATCAAGTTCACCCATTACGGTAATCTTGCAGGCCTAGAAGCATGCAGAAGCGAATAGAAACCTAATATAAAACAGCATACCATGTACACTTCCTTGACCTCTCGAGAGCGAGGAGTCGTGACTAAGTCTGAATCGCTTCACAAAACAAATAGGGAGAAACGGAGAGATGAGAGTTTCCTTCAGTTTTGTGGAAATGTCTGTACCAGGGGCGTCGATCATTGGACTGGCCCCGACAGAACGAGGATTAAAGAGAGTTCCCGCCAAAGTTGGCGAGCCCCACGCGACCGCAGTTGGCACGAAATCCGGAGGCCTGGTCCCAAGGGTTTATGTGCAATACGCTGCAGCATGCGCGTTGGTCCCTGGGCGTTCGTTGCCCGATGTTATTGAAAGCTGGCGAGATAGAAACTCGGAGATTACGCAATGATGGCATGAGGAATGCGGATAGGCGACTAATGTAATAGACTTACATGTGTACGCGGCTCAACCAGCTCCGGATTGAAAAGCCCAACTGAGGAAAGAGGAAGATGAAAGCCTTACTTGCATGGACCATTGTTCCACTTCTGGCCGTGACTGCCCTTGCGCAAACGGCTAAGCCCCGATCAAAGAAATCCCCGGCAAAAGCCGCGGAGCCTCAAGTGACCGCCGCGGATGTGCAAGCATTGCGCGATGCGCTCGCCGCCCAACAGCAACAGATTCAACAATTACAGCAGTCGCTGGAGCAACGAGACAAAGCCGTTCAAGCAGCGCAACAAATCGCACAGCAGGCGCAGTCTGCGGCCAGCGATGCACAGCAGAAAGTCGCGGCGACGCAGGCCTCGAGCGCTGACAAGGATGCGGTGGCGAAGCTTAGCTCGGACCTGACCGATGTAAAGACGACCGTCCAGAATGAACTTGTCAGCTCACAGGATGAACAAAAGCGCGTGTCGTTGCTGGAAGGCACGCTTGGGCGTTTCCGCTGGACGGGCGATGTGCGGATTCGTGGCGAGAGTTTCGTGCAGCAGGGAGTCGCCGACCGCAACCGGGCGCGGGTGCGGGTGCGCTTCGGCTTCGACGGCAGGCTGAATGAAGATTTCTACGGAGCGGTCGCACTGGCGACAGGGTCGCTGGGCGATCCGACGACCACCAATGAAACGTTTACGAACAATTTCGATCGCAAGACGATCGGCCTGGATCGTGGGTACATCACTTACAACCCGGTAGCCCATCGCTGGCTTTCGCTGACGGGCGGCAAGTTTGCGTATCTGTGGCAGCATACTTCGGTGACCGGCGATCCGGATCTGAATCCCGAAGGCTTCAACGAGAAACTGTCTTTTGATATTCATCGTGTACCGGGCGTGCAGAACGTCACCTTCCAGTCGATGCAATTGCTGTACAACGAGGCCTCGGGAACGGGCGGAATATACAAAGGGCACGACTCGTTTGCAGTCGGCGGGCAGGTTTCAGCGCGTCTGAGCGCTGGGCCGTGGTCGGCGACGCCGTCGTTGCTGCTCGAAAACTGGCGTTACGCGGATGCCATCCTGAACTCAAGTGCTTTTGCTGTGCAGGCGACGACGGCGGGGCTGAATGGAAATCCCACCACTACGCCGCCCGGAGGAAATACCGGGCCGATCCAAGTGCCCGGTGAGGGGCCGGGATGCTCGAATCCTGCGGTGACGGGAGCGGGAGGAGGCCTTCCGACCGTGCCGATCAATGTGCCGGGAGCGAACGGTTGCGTGGCCGCGGCGAACGGAATGACCAACTCCACCTGGGTCGACTTGAGCAAGCCGAACGCTCCGGTGTGGCACTTCCTTTCGAACTTCCTGTACGCCGATTTCATTCTGAATAACCAGATCAAGACGCCGGCGGCGAAGTTTCCCATCAACCTGATCCTGGAATATGAGGACAACCTCAACGCGGCCGATCATCCGTTCGACACCAGCGCGCGGAGCGGATGCACGCAGGATCCGGTAACGCTGGTCGTGACTTGCACGACCAGCCGTCCGGCCGTCAACACCAGCCTAGGAAAGCAGTCCCATACGTACTTGCTGGACGCGAGCCTCGGTCAGCAGAAAAATCGGGGGGACCTGCAATTTGGTTATGCATGGCTGCGGCAGGAACAGGATGCGGTGATTGCAACGTTTGCGGAAAGCGATCAGCGAGCGCCTACCAACATTCTGCAGCATCGCATTTATGCGCTGTGGAAGATCCGGCAGAACACGGTAGCCGGATTCACCTGGTGGCATGGGCGCACCCTCAACAGCAACCTTCTGAACGCCGCCTTGGCTACAGGAGTAAAGCCAGGACAGGTGGAGCCCTGGTTGAACCGGTTGCAGTTTGACCTGGTTTACACGTTCTAGCCCGCCCTTGTTCATTCCCGCTCATTTCATTCAAGAAATGAGCGGGACTCCCATGTTTGGAGGAGTTCTGCTCGCTTTCGGGGCAACCAAATTCCGCATTTGTGTGCTCGGACTGTGTAAAAGCGGGAACCACGGCGCTGTTTTATACTGGAAGTTCGAAATGCTGCGCCGAATTGCAACCTCGTGCATTCTCCTGCTGGCAGCGGTTTCTGTCGCCCACGGCGTGCAGAGAGAATACATTGCGGGGACGATTCTCGAAATCCGCGAACTGGAACGCGACCGGGTTCAGCTCTACGTCGTGAATACGGCCATCATGACGGAAGAGCCGTACTACACGCTTGCAGTCGACGTGGATGGAACGCGCTACGAAGGTGAGTTTCTTCCCCGCAACTCCCATGAAATGTTACCGAGTTTCTGGAAAGCGGAAGAGAGCATCTCGCTGCGCCTCGACAAGCACTTCATGTACGTGAAACGTGAGGATGGATCGGAAGTGAAGTTCCTCATCCTCAAAAAGTCATCCTTGCACGCGGAACGAATTGTTCACTAGCCATGGCCCGCCCTCTACTCGACAGTCCTGCGAACTTCATCAACCGGGAACTGTCGTGGCTCGCCTTCGATCGGCGTGTTCTTGAAGAAGCTTCGGATCAGAACAATCCTTTACTCGAACGCCTAAAGTTCCTGTCGATCTCGGCGAGCAACCTCGACGAATTCTTTGAAGTCCGCGTCGCCTCCCTCGTGCAGCAGATTGAAGACGGGTACAACGAGGGCGCGGCTGACGGATTGACGTTGATGGAAGAGCGTGACCGCATCAGCCGCGAGACGCACGATTTCGTCGATGAGCAGTACGATTGCTGGAACGGGCATCTGCGGCCGCGGCTGGCCGAGCACGGGATCCGGGTTCTCGGGCTGCATGAGCTGGATACAGCGGCCAAGTCATTTGTCGAGGAATATTGCGAGCGCGAACTTGATCCGCTGCTGACGCCCGTGACGGTCGATCCCGCACATCCTTTTCCCAGAGTCATCAACAAGGCGTTGTGCGTGGCTTTCCTGCTGCGCCGGCGCCGACGCTCGGCAATGACGTACACAGGCGTGGTGACGGTGCCGCGGGCTTTGCCGCGATTGATCCGGCTGCCTTCAGAAGACACGGACGATTTTATTTCGCTGGCGGATTTGGTGGCGTTTCATGCCGCGCGCATGTATCACGGGTACGACATCGTGTCGTCGGCGGCCTTCCGCGTCACGCGCAATAGCAACCTGTATCTGGCGGAGGAAGAGGCGCGGAGTTTGCTGGAGTCGGTGCGCGCGGAACTCCACAACCGGCGCAAGGGTGACGCGGTGCGGATGGAGATCGAGGCCGACGCTGATCCCGAGATCATTGAGCGGTTGCGAGGCGTGTTCGAACTGGATCCGTGGCAGGTGTTTTCGGTGAACGGGCCGGTCAATCTGTCGCGGCTCTTCAACGTCTACGAGCAGACCAAGCATCCGGAACTGAAGTTCAAGACTTTCATCCCACGGGAGTTGCGGCTCACTGCCAAATCTCAGGACCTGTTCGAGGAACTCCGTCGGCATGACGTCCTGCTGCACCACCCATTTGATTCGTATGACGCGGTGATTTCGTTCATTGAGTCGGCTTCGGAAGACGATCGCGTTCTTTCCATCAAGCAAACGCTGTACCGGACCAATGAACATTCGCTGATTGTTCCCGCGTTGATTGCGGCCGCGGCAAAGAAGGAAGTCACTGCCGTCGTGGAGTTGAAGGCCCGGTTCGATGAGGCGTCGAACATCCGATGGGCTCGCGATCTGGAAGACGCAGGCGTCCAGGTGTTCCACGGCTTGGTAGGACTGAAGACACACTGCAAGCTTTCGCTGCTGGCGCGACGTGATCCGGATGGCGTGACGCGCCGCTATGCACATATCGGGACCGGGAACTACAACGCGACGACAGCACGTATTTACACCGATCTGAGCCTGCTTACCGCCAATCCTCAAATTACAGGGGCCGTACACGACGTCTTCAGTTTCCTGACGGCCTACGCGGAGACTCCTAGCTATGAACCGCTGCTGGTGGCTCCGCTCGATCTGGCCGAGAAATTGATGGAATTGATTGCGCGCGAGGCCGAGCATGCGCGGCTGGGACGTCCGGCGCGGATCATTGCCAAGATGAATGCACTGCTCGACAAGAAAGTAATCCTGGCTCTGTACCAGGCGTCGCAGGCAGGCGTTGAAATCGATCTGCTCGTGCGCGGTATTTGTGCGCTGCGACCTGGGGTGCGTGGAGTCAGCGATCGCATTAAAGTCCGCAGCATTGTCGGACGATTCCTCGAGCATAGTCGCATCTACTACTTCTCGAACGGGGGAGACGAAGAGGTTTATATCGGCAGTGCCGATTGGATGCCGCGCAATCTGTACGAGCGCGTCGAAGTGCTGACGCCGCTGAAAGATCCGATGGCGGTGGAGCGCGTGCGCCAGGAAATTCTGGAAGGCTATCTGGCCGACAACGTGAAGACGCGCATTCTCGCGAAAGACGGTTCCTATCATCGTGTATGGCAGACGCCGGGGAAGCGCGGGGGCAGGGCGCCATCGAGCGCGGCCGCATTCAACGCGCAGGAGTTTTTCATCTCGCTAGCAGAGGGCAAACAGTCCTTACAAGCCATGCCCGCGACCCCGTCGCGTGGGCGGCGAAGAAGCACGGTTGGAAAGGATCTCTAAGAGCTGAATGATTGTCTATTTCCTGCGGCACGCGAACGCCGGCGAACGAATGGCATCGCCGAAAAAGGACGAGAAGCGAGGCCTCGATAAAGAAGGCATCGAGCAGTGCGGCTACGTGGGGCGCGCCCTGGCTGCGCTCGATGTGCAGGTGGATTCCGTCATTTCGAGTCCGCTGAAGCGCTCGACCCAGACCGCTTCGCTCGTGGGCAACGAGATGGGGTTCGAGGGAAAGTTGCAGATCGAGCCAGCGCTACGCCCGCAGGCGACGTTCGCCGACTTCCGCAAACTGCTCGACAAGTACGCGCGTCACGAGGCCATTATGGTGGTGGGGCACAATCCTAACCTGAGCGAGTTCCTCGGGCGGATCGTCAGTCCTACTGGATGCGAGGCGGCCCTGGAGTTGAGGAAGGGAGCGGTCGCCAAGGTTGAGCTTCGCCGCAGTGCCGGGTCGCTGTCGTGGTGCCTGACCCCCAAGGTGCTGCGTTCTCTCTATGCCGCCGCGGCTGAAAGCTCCCGCCCGAAGAGTTCACGGAAGTAGTCCCGGTCTTTCTCGATCGCCCAAAGCTCCAGATCCAGGCCTACTCTCCGTTTCGAGAGCAGGGTCATCTTGACGGCACCATTGCGAATGCTTACTCGCGCCTTTTGCACGGAGCGACTGCGCCCGAGATTCATGGAGCGCGCAAGCCGGAGCAGCATAGAAGCTTTGGCAATGTGCTCTTGATCGAGCGGCTGCAATCCTTTGAGATTGCCGTCGGTCGGAGTGGGACGCGACTTGCCCAGATAGCGGGCGATGGCGGCGATGACGCGGCGCTGTTCCGGCGTGTATCCCAGAATTTCGGAATTGGAAATGATGTAGTGCGCGTGGCGATGGCGTCCGTTGCGGTTCACGTAGTCGCCGACTTCATAGAGCATGGCAGCTGCCGAGAGCCACTCTCGGTATTCGGGGGGCAGGTGATGCAGCGACTTCAAGGCGGCGAATAACTCCATGGCGGAATCGCGCACCTGCAAGGCGTGGCCCATGTCGACGCGGTAGTGATGCACGGCCTGCTGCAGAGAATCCCAGCGTTCGGATTCGATCTGGCGGCCGGAGCGCGTGCTGCGATCGTATTCCGCGGCCATCTGCGCGAGCAGGCCATCGCGAAGGCCGAGGGGCGAATAGCGAAACGAACGAAGCTGGCAGCGCTCTACCAATTCGCGGTACACCATCGCGCCCGCAACAATGATTTCGGCCCGGCGCGGCCCGATACCTACAATCTTTTTCCGCTCCTCGAGGGGAAGGCGGCTGATGAGTTTTGCGATGCGCTTCATTTCCGCGCGTGTGACCACCGGGGTGCGAGTCTTTCCGGAAGGTCGAATCAGGTGGCTGGCGGCGGCTGCCAGGGCTGCCGCAGTCCCAGAGGTTGCGATTGCTGCGTTCACTCGGGACGCGACAATCTTTGCCGAAACGCGCCCCACTTCGCGCGCAATGAAACCGCGCATACGCTGCAGCTCTCCCTTGCGAGGCGGATCGTGGCTGAGGAATTCGTTGGTCAGCCGCACGGCGCCGAGCGGCAAGCTCACCGTATCGCGAATGTGGCCGCGTCGCGAGACGGTCAGCTCACAACTGCCGCCGCCGAGGTCGATCATCAGAACTGTCGACGTGCTGAGGCGCAGATTCGCGACCAGTCCAAGATGGATGAGGCGGCCTTCTTCGAGGCCGGAGATGATGTCTACCGTCCATCCGGTGGCAGACCGCACCCATTCCAGAAAAGCCTGCGAGTTGCGGGCATCGCGCAGGGCACTGGTGGCGACGACGCGGACGGAATCCGTGCCCAGACGCTGCGCGGTGCGGTGGAAGCGGCGGAGGACCTTCACGGTTTCCGCCATAGACTCCGGGGACAAGAAGTTGGAGCGGAACACACCTTCGCCGAGGCGCGTGACTTCGCGGTCTTCGTGAATGGCGTGGAGTTTCCGGCCGCGCAGCCGGGCGATCTTGAGGCGAACCGAGTTCGAACCGATATCAACCGCGGCGAAAACGGGCATGAGGTTTAGTTGCGGTCCACGATTCTAACGGATCGATGGTTTTCGGTACATGCCGGGGGAAGTGCATCTCTTCCGCCTGCGAAAAGAGCCGCAAAGTTCGCCAAGTTGCAGATGGAAAAGCACTTTTAACACTCCTGTAACACGATTCTGTTACGGTGCAGCCATGGCGAATCAAGCCCTGTTTCGCCCGCAGACCGCGGGGCCTCAGCCAGTGGCTGGAACTCACGCCAAGACGCGTAACAATCCGCTGCTGAACTCCTCCGATGGAGTGCTGGCCGACCGCATGTTCGGTTGGGCGATTCTGGGTTGTGCGCTGGTCGTGCTGTTGATCCTCGCGCTGATCGTTTGGCAACTGGTCAGTCGCTCGCAACTCTCCTGGCATGCTTTCGGATGGAAATTCTTCTGGGGACAGGATTGGGACCCGGTCAACGATCAGTATGGCGCTTTGCCATTCGTCTATGGAACGCTGGTTTCATCTCTGCTGTCGCTGATTATCGCAGTGCCGCTGGCTGTGGGTGTGGGAGTCTTCACCACTGAGATGTGTCCGAAGTGGTTGCGCGGGCCTCTGTCGTTTACGACCGAATTGCTGGCTGCGATTCCGAGCGTCATTTACGGGCTTTGGGCAATCTTTGTGCTCGTGCCAATTCTGAGAACCTACGTCGAACCATTCCTCGCGAAAACGCTGGGCTGGACCGGATTCTTCGAAGGCGCGCCTTATGGGATCGGAATGTTGGGCGCCGGGATCATCCTCGCGATCATGATCATCCCCATCATCTCGTCGATCACGCGCGAGGTACTACAGGTGGTGCCGCAGCATCAGCGTGAAGCGGTGCTCGCTTTGGGCGCGACGCGGTGGGAAATGATCCGCATTGGCGTGCTGCGCAACGCGCGCGCCGGGATCGTAGGTGGAGTGATTCTCGGCTTAGGTAGAGCGTTGGGCGAAACCATGGCGGTCACGATGGTGATCGGCAATCGCCCGGAGATCGCGAAGTCGCTGTTTGCTCCGGGCTACACCATGGCGAGCGTGCTGGCTAACGAGTTCAGCGAAGCCGCTGGAGATCTTTATCTCTCCGCACTTATTGAGATCGGACTGGCCCTCTTCCTGGTAACAATCCTCGTCAACGCGCTGGCCCGCTTTATGGTTTGGAGCGTGACACGCGGCCAGCCTGCGAGGGCTCGTGCCTGATACCCGCGCAGCGACTCCCAAACTCGAAATCGGCGTGTGGCGAAGATTCGCCGATGCGATGGCGACAACGTTTGCCGTGTCGACCGTCGTCATCGTGCTCACGCCGCTGGTGGCGATCTTTGGCTACCTGGTTTACAAGGGAATTGGATCGGTGAACTGGGCGTTCCTGACGCAGACGCCGAAACCACCGGGGGAACTGGGCGGGGGCATGGCGAATGCGATCGCTGGATCCGTGCTGATCCTCGCGATTGGAAGCCTGATGGGTGTGCCTCTGGGAATTGGCGCAGGCATCTATCTCGCCGAGTTTGGGCGGAATCGCTTCGGCGACCTGGTGCGATTCGTCTCCGATGTATTGAACGGCGTACCTTCGATCGTGATCGGCATCGTCGCCTACGCTTTAGTGGTGTTGCGACAGAAACATTTCTCCGCGCTCGCAGGGGGGGTTGCACTGGCTATCATGATGGTTCCGACCATCACTCGTACCACGGAGGAGATGTTGCTGCTGGTGCCGAACGTACTGCGGGAAGCAGCCTACGGATTGGGCGTGCCGCGCTGGCGAACTACGCTCTCGATCACGCTGCGCACAGCGACTTCAGGCATCATTACCGGAGTCATGCTGGCGTTTGCGCGCGTAGCTGGAGAAACCGCGCCTTTGCTGTTTACGGCTTTCGGCAACCAGTTCTGGAACTGGCGCCTCGATCAGCCCACCGCGGCGCTTCCGCTGCAGATTTTCACGTACGCGATATCTCCGTACGACGACTGGCATCGGCAGGCTTGGGCCGGAGCTCTGGTGTTGATCATTCTCATCGTATCGGCGGTGGCGGCAGTGCGTTTCGTCGTGCGGCGCGGAACTCTTGGAGGAGTGGCCTAAACCATGGGTGTGGGAATCCAGGTCGAAAACCTGAATGCCTGGTACGGGAAGACGCAGGCGTTGCACGACATCAACCTGAACGTGCAAGCCAATCATGCGACGGCTTTGATCGGCCCATCGGGTTGCGGCAAGTCAACATTCATCCGCTGCCTGAATCGTATGCACGAGACCAGCCCTGAGGCGCGCGTCGAAGGCAAGGTGAAGATCGGCGAGTACGACGCGTACGAGGGCACGTCGGCCACGAAACTGCGTCGCCGCATCGGCATGGTATTTCAGAAGCCGAATCCTTTTCCGACGATGTCTATCTACGAAAACGTCGCCGCCGGGCTGAAGCTTAATGGCTACCGCGACAAGAAGCATCTGGACGACGTGGTCGAGAAATCGCTGATCTCGTCGGCGTTGTGGGATGAAGTCAAGGATTCCATCCACAAAAAATCCGGAGCTAGTCTTTCCGGCGGCCAGCAGCAGCGGTTGTGCATTGCACGCGCGTTGGCGGTTGAACCGGAAGTGTTGCTGATGGATGAGCCCTGTTCGGCGCTCGATCCCATCTCGACTGGCAAGATCGAGGAACTCATTTTCGAATTGAAAGCGCAGTACACTATCGTGATTGTGACGCACAACATGCAGCAGGCGGCGCGGGTGGCCGAGTACACGGGATTCTTTCTTTTGGGCCGCATGATCGAGTATGACAAGACGGAGAAGATTTTCACTAATCCCTCGGACAAGCGCACCGAAGACTACATCACAGGCAGGTTTGGATAATGCGTACCCGATTTCAGCAGGGCCTCGACGAATTGCGCCAGAAGCTGCTTCGGATGGGAGGGCTCGCCGAACAGGCCGTGGATCGCGCTTGCCAGGCCTATCTGGATCGCGACCTGACACGCTGCCAGATGGTGCTCGAGGGCGAGACTCAGATCAACATCTCCGAGCGCGCGATCGACGAGTTGGCGTTCGATATGCTGGCCATGCAGCAGCCCATGGCCGTGGATCTCCGGTTCATTCTGGCCGTCACGAAGATCAATGCCGACCTCGAGCGGGTGGGCGATCAGGCGGTGAACATCGCGGAGCGCGTGATGGATATGGTCGCGCTGCCCGCGGTTGATCTTCCGGTGGACATCGGCCGCATGTCGGCGGCGGTGAGCGCGATGGTCCGCCGGTCCCTGGAATCATTTATTGAAGCCAAGGCAGAGCTGGCGCAAGCCGTGCTCGAGATGGACAACGTGGTTGATCGCATGAGGGACGAAGCTTTCATCGTGCTGGTGAAGACCATGAACGAGCGTCCCGAAACCACCCGGCAGGCGCTCGATGCGCTGCTGGTGGCTCGCAACCTGGAGCGCGTGGCGGATCATGCCACCAACATCGCCGAGGATGTGATCTTCTGGGTGCGCGGGGCCGACGTCCGGCATAACGCTCCGCAGGAGCCCAACGGACAGGAGCAGGCGGCGCAGCGTGCGGCCAGCGAGACGCACTGAAGATTCACCAGATTGCAATTCTGTGAGCCGGTCAGAGATACTGACCGGCTTTCAGTTTTTCTGCGGAGGACATCGTGCGTAAGGAAATCGTGGTGGTAGTGGGCCTTTTGTTGCTGGGCGCGAATTCGATCATGGGCCAGGAGAAGCCTGGGAAATCGCCGGTCAATTTGCCGAACGGCAAGACTCTTGCCGCAGAGACTGGACGCCTCTCTCCCCTCAACAGCTTTCCCGCAACCATTGCGGTCAGCCCTGACGGGCGCTATGGGGCGATGGTGCACGCCGGATATGGAACACAGGACAGCCGCGGGCGGCAGTCGATTTCGATCGCGAATCTCACGAGCGGGGACGTCAAGGATTTTCCCGACGATCGCCTCGCTGAAGAATCGCACCAGAGTTATTTTGTTGGGCTTGCATTCAGCGGAGATGGCAAGCATCTGTACGCGTCGCTGGGATCGATCACTGATCCAACCGGGACCAAAGCTGGCGACACTGGGAACGCCATTGCTGTCTACTCCTTTCAGCAAGGCAAGGTCGCGCCGGAACGTCTCATCAAAATCGAGCCCACGAAGCTTGCGTCCGGAAAGTACGTTGCGCAAGGAGTGTTCAACACGGAGCGCGGAACGGCGATCCCGTATCCGGCCGGATTAGCGGTAGTGTCCTCCGACAAAGGCGAGCGCCTTCTGGTGGCGAACAATTTGTCCGACAGCGCGATTCTCATCGACGCTTCGAATGGCCAGCTGATTCATCAATTCGATTTGAGCGCGAATCGGCTGATCCCTTCTGCTTATCCCTACACGGTAGTCGTGGCACGAGATGGTTGGCGGGCATGGTGCAGCTTGTGGAACGCTTCAGAAGTCGTGGAATTGAATCTGGAGCGCGGCGAAGTCGTACGCCGCATTCCTCTGGCGAAGCCGGACGCGGAAACGGCGCCGGGATCGCATCCCACCGCGTTGCTTTTGAGCACCGACGAAAAGACGCTGTACGTGACTTTGTCCAATGCCGACAGGGTTGCTGCCGTGTCAACCGCAGATGGTAAGCCGACGCGATGGTTTTCTACGCGGGTTAGCGGGCAGGCTTACGGTGGGACCTCCCCGGTGGCCTTCGCGTTTTCGCGGAATGAGAAGCAGTTGCTGGTGGCAACTGCAATGTTGAACGGCGTTGCTGTTTTCAACTTGGAGGATAAGGCGGGAACGATCGACGCGCCGCAAAGCGCCGCCGGATTCATCCCCACCGACTGGTATCCGACGGCCTTGGCAATACACGGCGACGATTTGTGGATTGCCACCGCGAAAGGGCGCAGCACCGGTCCGAACAACGGACAGAATGTGATTCCGGCCGGACGGAGGAAACGCGAGCATCCCTACATCGCGACGTTGCTTTACGGATCGTTAGGCCGGGTGAACCTTGCCGATGCGAGCAGGCGGTTGCCGGAACTGACGAAGCAGGTGGAAGAAGGGAACCGGCTGCACGCCGACGCCGGAACGTTCAAGTTCGCCGTCGGCGCGAATCCCATTAAGCACGTGATCTACATCATCAAGGAGAACCGTACTTACGATCAGATCTTCGGCGACTTGCAAGAAGCGAACGGCGATTCGTCGTTGACCATGTACGGGCGCGACATCACACCCAACGAGCATAAGCTCGCGCGACAATTTGGGATATTTGACAATTTCTACGATAGCGGAGAGGTTTCTGGCAATGGCCATGAGTGGTCGACCGCTGCGATCACGAGTGACTACAACGAGGCGACATGGCAGATTACATATCGTGGTCAGGAGCGCACCTACGATTTCGCCGGATCGGTTGCAGAGGAATATCCCGCCGATCGCGGCATTCCGAATGTGGACTCGCCCCAGACCGGGTATCTGTGGGTGAATGCCGCGAGCCATGGCATCACCTACCGTGATTACGGCGAGTTCATCGAAGCCGATTTCTGCCCGCTGAAATCTCCCGACGCGACGCCGAAGGAAGGGAATCCCCAGCCGCAGGGCGAGGCGTGTGAGCATGACGCCATCCGGCAGGGCGAGTCTTTACCGGCTAGGTTGGGCGATCCGAAAGGCAGTGCGAGTCCTTACCCGTGGCCGTTGCCGCTCAGCAAGACAACGATCGCCACGACGAAGGAGTTGAAGGATCATACTGACCTGGCCTATCCGCCATTCAACGTGGACTATCCGGATCAGCTGCGGGCGGATGAATTTCTAAATGAATTTCAGAATTTTGTTCAGGCGCGGAAAGATGGTAAGGGCGAGCAACTTCCCAACCTTGTGATCATGCATTTACCAAACGACCATACGGGTGGTACACGTGCAGGCAAGGCGACGCCCTCGGCCTCCGTCGCCGACAATGATCTGGCTCTGGGAAGAATTGTCGAGGCCGTGTCGCACAGCGCGTACTGGGACGACACGGCCATTTTCGTACTCGAAGATGATGCGCAGGACGGAGTGGACCATGTGGACGCTCACCGGTCGGTCGTGCTGGTGATCAGCAAATATGCGCCCGTTGCGGGTGATCATCCGTTGGTCGAGCATGGGTTCTTCACGACAGCCAGCGTGGTGCACAGCATGGAGGAACTTCTCGGCCTGCCTCCGATGAACGTGAACGACGGCTATGCGCCGCTGATGGTCAGCGCGTTTTCTGGTGCCGGGAATCAAGCGCCGTTTCAGGTGGACACTGTGAACCGCGACAACGGGCTTATTTACAAAGTCAATGCGGCGGCAGCAAAAGGGGCGAAGGCTTCGGCGCGCATGGATTTCACGCGTCCCGATGCGGTCGATACGAAGGTGCTCAATGCGATTCTGTGGCGCGAGCGCAAGGGAAGCGTGAAGATGCCGGCGGCCAAGCACACAGTGTTTCCGGCCGGAGTGCGCGATGATGATGACTAGTGATGGAGCGCGGTAAGAATTTCGGCGGGCGAAAATCTTAGTAGGCGAGACGCCGGCGCTACGGGTTCTGGGCGGTTATGAAGTAAAGGATTACAACGCAGTGAAGCTTGCCGAACAGAGTTCGCGATTGCGATCGGCCGTTGCGGTCACACTGATCCTGACGACACTCGTCGCCTTCGCCAATGTCGACGCGAAGGGCGGGGCGGATCGCGAGACCATCGGTTAAGGGATCATCGTCAGCGCGTTTACGCCAGGCAGCGGCGCTAAGGAACTGGCGAGGCCACCCGACAGCTGATTAGTTCGATTCGCGACGCCAACCCGGCTTGCGGCAGACCGGCAATGCAAAAGACCTCACGGTTGGCGGTCGGTCGGCCAAGAGTGTGGAACCGCTAGGGAATTCGGTGATCCGCGAAAAAGGGCAGCCGGTGCCGGAGCGGATCCGGTTCGTTGCAGTGCAGGCAAAGGGAAGCCTCATCCTGTACCTGGTGTTCGTCGCTCCCGACACCGACTTTGACCTGATGCGGCCGGCTTTGACCGGATTTTGCGTAGTTTTTGCACCACGATAGACCGCAGGCCGCGGCCGTTCTATGGGCTTTCACAGAGCTTTGCCCTCGGTTTGTCCCCGAATTCTTACCTGCTTAAGAGTCGTTTCCAGATAACCCCTCCTGCCCTTTCGGCGTCCAAGTCATAAGAATCGCTAGGAGTTCCACATCCGGCCGGGCGTATAATTTGCGCAAGTGGGGCCCGGGTCCAGGGCAGGAGTTTTTTATGAAGTTTCGCCTCTTACCAGGTGTAGTTGCTCTCTCGGCGCTGCTGCTGGCCTCTTCCGCAGTTGCGCAGCAGTCTTCAAAAGACACGAAAGATCAGCAGACACCGTCTATCCAGCAAACAGCTCCGGACCAGAAGCCCGAAACTCCTGCGGAGCAGCAAAGCCCCTCAGCCAAACCTACATTAAGACGGAATCCAGCGGACACTTCTGCCCAGACGACGTCCGACCCCACGGCAAAGCCCGCGCCGGATACGAATTCCAAGGATGACGGAAAGAAGGACGACAGTTCCCAGGCCGACGACGCGGCCAAGAAAGATCCACCGAAGGTGGTCGCTCAACCGGACGATAGCAAAGTTAAACACGACGGTAGCAAGAACGATGTAAACGCCATCGGCAATCGCAAAGTGGGCGGTCGCGGACTGGGCGACTGGTATTCGCTCGAAGGCGAGATCCGCATGGGCAAGCAATATGCCCAAGAAGTGGAAGCGACCTCGAAGTTGATCCGCGATCCGGTGATTACGGAGTACGTGAACCGCATCGGGCAGAACTTGGTGCGCAACTCGGATGCGCAGGTTCCATTCACGATTAAGGTGGTCGATTCGGACGAAGTCAACGCGTTTGCGCTGCCCGGCGGCTTCTTCTACGTGAATACTGGATTGATTCTGGCTGCAGATGAAGAATCAGAGCTAGCTGGCGTGATGGCGCACGAGATCGCGCACGTGGCGGCACGCCACAGCACGCGCCAGATGACGCGTGCGCAGTGGATGAACATCGGAACGATTCCGCTGATCTTTGTGGGTGGCGGCATCGGCTATGCGGTGCGTTCGGCGGCCGGTCTCGCCATTCCAATGGGATTTCTCGCGTTCTCGCGCAGCTTTGAATCAGAGGCTGATTATCTGGGACTGCAGTACATGTACAAGGCGGGATACGACCCCAACGCATACGTAGCGTTCTTTGAAAAGCTTCAGGCGCGTGAGAAGAAGAAGGCAGGCACCCTGGCGAGGGCTTTCTCAACGCATCCCCAGACCCCGGATCGCATCACAAAGTCGCAGGAAGAGATTTCCCGTATTCTTCCGGCACGCCAGCAGTACATTGTCACCACCTCCGAGTTTGCGGATGTGAAGGCGCGACTGGCGAGCGTTGAAAATCGGAGGAAGATGGTCGACGACAAGGGCGGCACTAAGCCCAGCCTGCGGCGGACGTCGACTGCCGACAAAACGAGCGATAAGAACGGCGACAAAGGCGGGGACGACGATCGTCCGACCCTGCATCGCCGCGACGATTAACCGTCGACCGAATCAGACACAAAAACCGGCAGCTTGCGCTGCCGGTTTTGCTTTGCATAGAAATGATTCGTTCGCGAAGCTGGCGATTAGGCGGCCTCTTTGGTCGCGAATGACCGCACCGCGCTTGTCGGACTCAGCGTGCCAGACACGACTCGCATTTCCTGCCAGTCGTAGCCGAACTCTTTTCCGCAATCCAGACAAACCACGTAAGTGCCCGTGAGAGCAGCGGCTTTGTTGCGGCGCAGACCCGCTTTCACGGTGATTGGAAAACTGTAGCGCGGGTGCCAGCAACCGAAAAGCGCATCGAAAACCTTCCCCATTGCGAAACCTCCCCAGAACCGCAAATGATCAGTAGTGCAATGCGACAGCCAACTCCAGACATCTACTTAGATTCGGATGCCCGAGAAAAGGTTCGACTTGCCGAGAGAGGATCCTCTGTCCGGAAGCCGGACAAATGAAAACTTCTGCATACAAGTGACTTTAATTTTTCAGGGAATGAGGCGAGGGAATGTGTTACTAGAAGCTCTCCTGGGTCTTTTTTCTTTGCTGGCACTTCGACATGATTGCGGAACGTAGTCGCGTTCGCAGATCGTCAGGAAGTTCGTAAAGCTCGGAGTCGCGATAAATCTCAATGGTCTTCTTGGTGGTATCGCATACTACGTAGCAGTTGTGGCACCAAGCGAGGTGATCTTCGAGTTCGGACTTCGTCCGATCATCGAGGGCGCCGTCTAAATAATTCGTCAGCTCTTGCAGGAACTCAGAGCATTTCACTTTTGGCCATCTCCGCTCTCACGTTTCTTGAAGTAGCGGCTGAGCCGCTCCCGCAGTTGCAGGCGCGCCCGCAACAATCTTGATTTCACCGCTGGAATGCTGAGGCCCAAAGCCTCGGCAGTCTCCTCGGTGGAAAGTCCTTCCACGTCTCTCAGGACGAATACCGTCCGGAAACTCGGCGGCAAACCCTGGATCGTCCGCGTCAAGATATCTTTCAACTCCGCTTGCTTGTAGAGTTGCTCGGGATTCGGACTCCAATCCGCAATCTCGCGGGGAACCGAATCTTCCTCAGTCTTGACGTCCTCGTCCAGCGAAACCGTACGCTCGGGCCGGCGGCGCCGCAACTTCATCAGCGCTTCGTTGACCGCGATGCGAACCAGCCAGGTATAAAACTTCGACTGGCCCTGGAACTGTTCCAGGTTGCTATACGCCTTCAGGAACGCGTCCTGGACTACGTCTTCCGCATCTTCCCGGTTTTGCGTGATGTGCTGTGCGATCCGAAAAACATTGCGATCGTACCGCTTTACCAGGTCTTCAAACGCAGAAACGTCGCCTTTTTTGGCTGCCTGAACCAGCGCCAGTTCGTCGCTAACGGGCTCACCTATTTTTGGTTGGATGGCGCTCATTCTTGGTCCGATGCAGTATTTTGCGAGGCTTTCGCGGAACGCGAAGTTGTTATTCTACTTGGTAACCAAGGTCTCTGACGAGTGCTTTTGCCGTATCCGGGCTGGTGCGCTTTACGATAAATTTCTTGGGTAGGGCCCGATGCACGGGGGAACACGTCCTAAAGGCACCGGAAGGTAAGGCGCAAGTACCGTATAATCAATGGTTAGCTGGGGAATTCGCCAGCGCTTTCCCGAGAGTTACCGAGAATTCATGACAGGCACGAACGAAATCGGATCCATCGTCGAGCGTGTGGTCACGCAGGTTCTGCAAGGTCACCTCCCGCAGATCCGTGAAGAACTAGTGCGTCGAGTTCTCGAAGTATTGCCACAGGGCGCGCCCGACGCGGGCGCACACGATGGCGCGGGCGCGGGGCCGGCAGATTTGCTGCGCGGCGTGGCTACCATACATGCGGGCAGCACTCAGAAAGAAATTCTGCGCGCCCTGCTCGACAGCGTTGCGCAACATGCAGGGCGGACCGCGTTGTTCGTAATTAAAGGCGGCGCGGCAACCGGATGGCAGGGACGCGGCTTCGAAGATAATGACGGCGTGAAAGATTTTGCTCTGGATGCGACGCGCGGATTGCCGGAGCGGGTGCTTCAGGAAAAAGCTCCCTTCAGCGGGCAGGTCCTCGATATGGATCCGCGATTCATCGACCGTTTCGGCGGTCCGGCGGACGATCACATCGTGATGCTTCCGCTGCTTTTGAAGGACAAGGTGGCAGCGATTCTGTATGCGGATTGCGGCCTTGACCAGAATCGGCTGGACACGGCGTCGGTAGAGTTGCTGGTGGTTTCGACAAGCGCATGGCTAGAGTTGGTCTCGCTGCGCAAGCAGGCTCCGCGCGAAGCCGCTCCCTACGCGGATAGCGCGCCGACCGCGACGGCGATGCAGGCATCCACCAGTTTCAATGATCCTTTTGCGGGCCATTCGCCGCGACATACGGCTTCGGCTTCCGCAGCCTATGAAGCTCCGGTCGCGGAACCTGCGCATGCAGAAGTTGTTTCCGCGGCAGCGGCGGCAGCGGGAGTCGACCCTGCAGGTTCTGTCGGGCACGCGGCACCAGCCCTGAGCGATGAAGACGCCGACGTGCATCGCAAGGCCCAGCGTTTTGCGCGCCTCCTAGTAGATGAGATCAAGCTATATAACCAAGCCAAGGTTGCGGAAGGCCGCAAGAACAAGGATTTGTATGACCGGTTGAAGGAAGACATCGACAAGAGCCGCGCCACGTTCAAGAAGCGGTATGGAACCACGGTGGCGGCCAACGTCGACTATCTGCAGGCTGAGATCGTTCGCAGCCTGGCAGAAGACGATATTTCAGTGATGGGACCCAATTTCCGGCGGTAGAAATTAAGCGTGTTGTCCTCCCGAAAACTCATCCAGTTCGTTGCCGCAGGGATTGCCTGCGGATCTCTGTGCCTTTCGCCGCTCGCGCTCGGGAAACAATCCGACAACGCAACTCCACCCTCCACCCATAAGAGTTCCTCGAAGGCATCGAGCCCGTCTGCGAAGACGGCGAAATCGAAGCCTACGGCGAAAACCACTGCAACTCGAAAGCGCAAGCGTCGCATGTCGCCGCGCGTGCAGCGCATCCGGCAGGCGTTTGTGGCGTCGGCGAGCCTGCGGCCGATGGCGCAGCAGTTGCTTCAAGAGAGGACTCCTCAGGCCTACGCTGGAGTGACGGCGTACGCCCAGCGGCATGCGAAGGAAGATGCGGGAGCGTTGGCGTGGCTGGCTATTGGATACGCGCACATACTCGATCACGATTACGCGAAGGCTATCGATCCGCTGAACCACGCGCGTCCGCACGCCGGCGACTTAGGTGATTACGTCGCGTACTACCTTGGCAGTTCTTATCTGCAAACCGGCCGCACGGCGGAAGCGGTAGCGACCCTGGCCGACTTCAGCCAGAAGTATCCGGACTCGTTGCTCACCAAAGACGCGCATGTGGTCTACGCAGGCGCGCTGCTGGCGGACAATCGGGGCGCCGAAGCAGCGGCTCTGCTTGAAAAAGATCGAGTTCCAGCCCGGCCGGACGTAGAACTTGGCCTGGGGCGCGCCTACGCGGCAACGGGGCAGACGGCCAAGGCCTTGGCTGCACTGAGCAACGTTTACTACCGGATGCCCACCAGTCCGGAAGCCGACACGGCAAGCGCGGAGTTAAAAAAGCTCACGGGTTCGATTGCTCCGTTGGCTCTGGCCGACCGTCGCACGCGCGCCGATCTGTTTGCCAAGGGTAAGCGCTATAGCGATGCGGCGACTGAATATCGCGATCTGCTGGATGAAGTGAGTCCTGACGAGAGACCTGGGTTGCAGCTGGCGCTGGCTTCTGCCCTGCAGAAAAGCGGTCGCAGCAAAGACGCGAAGCAGGTTTTGAATTCCACTCCCGACAGCACGCCTGATGTAGCGGCCCAGAAGCTTTTTCTGCTCGGCGAGTGCGCGCGTACAGCCAACGAGGACGACGAATTCCTGCGGCTACAAGCGCAACTCCGGCAGAGCGCGCCCACCAGTCAATGGCTCGAACAGTCGTTGCTTGCGGCGGGCAACGTGTACTTGCTGCGGAAGGACTACGATCGAGCCATCGATGCTTACCGCGAAATGCAACAGCGCTTTCCGAATGGAGCGCGGGCTTCGTATGCGCACTGGAAAGTCGCTTGGCTGAGCCTGCGCCAGGGACGCAACGACGAAGCGAAGCAGGAGTTCGACCAACAGATTGCGCTCTACCCAAATTCGGGCGAAGTCCCGGCGGCACTCTATTGGCGCGCCCGACTTGCCGAAGAAGACAATGAGCCGAACAAGGCTCGCGCGTACTATCAGAAACTCTCTGACCGTTTCCGCAATTTCTACTACGCCGAGTTGGCGAGGCAGCGTTTGAAGGTCCTGAAGCCTTCTACCGAGCCGGCACAGTATGCGTTGCTCGATCGCGTTCCGCCGCTCGACCTCACGAACAAGTTCACCACGAGCGATCCACCCGCTGAAGATTTGCATGTGCAAAAAGCGCGGCTCTTGGAAAACGGGGGCCTGGTGGATTTTGCCGTGCGCGAAATTCAGGCGGGAGGGCCGAGCGACGACGGCAACTGGATGCTGGCCGAGACCGCGCGTCTCTACCAGGACAGCGGTCGCTACGATCGCGCTATCGAAGTCATGAAGCGTGGCGTCCCCAACTACTTCGCTGTGGATGTTCCGGAGTTGCCGCGTACCTACTGGGAGGCGCTGTTCCCGAAAGCCTACTGGGGTGATCTGAAACGTTTCTCAAGCGAAAATGAACTTGATCCGTACCTGGTGGCGTCGTTGATCCGGCAGGAGTCCGAATTCAATCCGAACGCGATCTCACGGGCGAACGCCGTTGGGCTGATGCAGTTGCTGCCGGTGACTGGCAAGAAAGTCGCGAAAGAAGTGAAGATGCATCACTTCAGTCCGAGCCAGCTCTACACGCCCACGGTGAACCTGCAACTGGGTACACGCTATTTCAAGAGCATGGTCGATAAGTTCGGCTCGTTCGAGTATGCGCTGGCTGCCTACAACGCTGGGTCTGATCGGGTTGAAGACTGGCTGGCAGCAGGGAAGTACCGCGATGCGCAGGAATTCGTAGAATCCATTCCTTTCACCGAGACCCGCGAATACGTGCAAGCCATCATGCGGAATGCGAATGTCTATAAGCAGCTGTACGGAACGCCCTAAAGGCAGGTCTTAGGTCTCGGGTCTTAAGGGTCAGGCAGAGCCTATCAATCGAAGTACGGGTTGAGATTGTCAGCGCCTCTTCACACTGCGGTAGACGCTGCGCACTAGCCCGGTTTTTCCGGAGACCTGGACACTGTAGCCTTAGAAACGTCCTTTGGCACCTTCGCAAACAGAATCTCGTACACCAACAATCCCGCACCCACCACGATTGCGCTGTCGGCTACGTTGAAGGCCGGCCACTGGTAGGACTTCACGTAGAACAGCAGGAAGTCGGTGACGTGTCCTGCTGTCAGCCGGTCCCACAGATTGCCGATCGCTCCTCCCAGAATCAGTGAGAGACCGACGCCCGTGGTCGAAAGCGTGTGGCTGTTTTTCCAGAGCAGCCTTGAGACGACCAGCAGTGCAACTACCGAGAACAGCACCAACGTGCCGACCGTCCATGGCGACGATGAATCGGCGAACAGGCCGAAGGCGGCGCCACGGTTCTCCAGATGGGTCAGGCGGAAGAAGCCGGGGATGATCTGGATCCCGTCATGCAGAGGGATTTTGCGTTCCACCGCCAGTTTGGCCAAGCGGTCGAGCACGACCACGAACGCGGCAATCAGAAGATGGTATTTGCGCATGACGTTGCGTGTATGCCCGGCGGCTTATTGATTTCCCTCAAGCTCTTTGAGCACGGCGCTGCAGCGTTCGCACACGCCCGGATAGGTCTTGTTCTCGCCGACGTGCACCGAGTAGTTCCAGCAACGCTCGCATTTCTGCCCGTCTGCCTTGCTGACGGATACCGTTACCGGCCCCGTACCGTTGCCGGATTTCTGTTCCAGTGTGACTGCTGACACGATGAACACGTAGCGGAGCTGATCGCGGTAGCGGGCGAGCACCGAATACACGGGCTCCGAAGCGGCAATCTTTACTTGTGCTTCCACCGCTTTCCCGATCTGCTTGGCATTGCGCGCGCCCTCCAACTCTTTCAAAACCTGTTCGCGCACGGAACGCAGTGTTGTCCAGTCTTCGAGTTGCTTGGGATCGTCGGCCACGTTGGAACTGCCGAAGATTTCGTTGGCTTTCGGAAACAGCGCGGTGTGCACACTTGCTGGACGGTTGGCGACGGCCGGGAGATATCCCCAGACCTCTTCGCACGTAAAGCTCATGATCGGCGCCAGCAGGCGCACCAGAGCTTCCAGGATCCGCCAGATGGTGGTCTGCGCGGCGCGGCGGGCCTGCGAATTTGGCGCTGACGTGTACAGGCGGTCCTTCAGCACGTCGAAATAAAACGCGCTCATCTCGACCGCGCAGAAATTCAGAACACGCTGGTAGATCTTGTGGAAGGCAAATTCGTCGTACCACTTCATCACGTCCGCCGCCAGCAGAGCGGTCTGACGCAACATGTACTGATCGAGCGCCTGCAGCTTCTCAAACGGCAGAGCATCGCGTGAAGGATCGAAGTCGTACAGGTTGCCCAGGCTGTTCTTGAACAGATTGTTGCGGATGGTGCGGTAATTCTCCGCGACGCTCTGCATCAGGCGCTCGGATCCGACCACGTCTTCACGAAAGTCGACGGAAGCGACCCACAAGCGAACGATCTCGGCGCCCATGCGGTTGGCGATGTCGACCGGATCGACGTCGTTGCCGCGTGACTTCGACATGGCTTGGCCGTTCTCGTCGAGCGTCCAGCCCTCGGTTGCCACGACCTTGTAGGGTGCGTGATTCTCGGTGCCGATCGTGCAGAGCAGGGAAGAGTGGAACCATCCACGGTGCTGGTCACCGCCCTCGAGATAGAGATCCGATGTCGGCGGGTATTGCTGTTCCGCCGCGCGCAACGCAAGGTAACTGGAGCCCGACTCGAACCACACGTCCAGGATGTCCATTTCCTTTTTGAACGATGTTCCCTGGCAATGCTGGCACTTCGCTCCTTTCGGAACTAATGCGTCGGCTTCCGGCATGTACCAGGCGTCAGCGCCGGCGCGCGCGAACAGTTTTTCAACCGCGCGATTCACGAGAGGATCCATCATCGGCTTGCCACATTTTTCGCACAGGAAGACGGCGATGGGCACACCCCAGATGCGCTGGCGCGAAACGCACCAATCGGGACGCGTAGCGATCATGTTCGAGATGCGGCCCTCTCCCCAGGCCGGGTCCCATTTGACCCTGGCGATTTCTTCGAGCGCACGTGAACGCAGCGTGCCGCCCGACATCGGCGTTTCCATCGAGATGAACCACTGTTCGGTAGCGCGAAAGATGATCGGGTTGTGGCACCGCCAGCAGTGCGGATAGGAGTGCTCGATCTTTTCTGTGTGCAGCAGCACTCCACGCGCCTGCAACAGGTCGACGATCGAAGCGTTCGCGTCGAAGACTCGCTTGCCTTCGTATTCAGGGAGGCCTTCGTGGAGGATTCCGGCTTCGTCCACGCGTGAAGTTGCATCGAGTCCATACTTCAGGCCGGTCACGAAGTCATCTGCGCCGTGCGAGGGCGCCGTGTGCACTACGCCCGTGCCGGTATCCATGGTGACGTATTCCGCCAGCACGCCGAGCACGTTGCGATCGAGGAACGGATGGCGAAAGTTGACGCGCTCCATTTTGCGGC
The DNA here is from genome assembly GCA_035652655.1 of Terriglobales bacterium. GTDB lineage: Bacteria > Acidobacteriota > Terriglobia > Terriglobales > Acidobacteriaceae > Gp1-AA133. The sequence continues at coordinate 8,276 of DASRDJ010000009.1, read as the reverse complement.
CCTGGAAGCGCGCGATTTCCGTGGCTCCGGCGAGGTTGCATTTCGTGATAACATCCTCGGCCAGCTTCGCGCCCACAATGTAGACTTCGCTACCGGATTCGAGAGCGACGTATTCTTCATCGGGATGGAAAGCAACCGCCATCGAAGCAGGCAGTGTCCAGGGCGTCGTGGTCCAGATGATGGTGAAAGCCTTCTTACCGCCCAGCGCGGCGTCGACAGAAGAGGGGTCGTCCGCCATCCCATACTTCACCCACACTGTGGGACTGGTGTGGTTCTCGTACTCAACCTCAGCCTCGGCTAGGGCCGTCTTGTCGAAGATGCACCAGTAGACCGAACGCAGCCCCTTGTAGACGAACCCGTGCTCGAGGAACGAGTAGAACGTTCGCAAGACCACCGACTCGTACTCGGGCGTCATGGTCGAGTAGGGATTGTCCCATCGGCCAAAGACACCGATGCGCTTGAACTGCTCGCGCTGCAGATCGAGAAACTTCTGCGCGTACTTCCGGCACTCCAGGCGCACCTCGGCGGGATCCATGTGCAGCTTCTTCTTGCCCAGTTGCTTGTCGACCTTGATCTCAATGGGCAACCCGTGGCAGTCCCATCCTGGGACATACGGCGCGTCGAATCCGGCCATGCTTTTGGACTTCACGATGAAGTCCTTCAGGCACTTGTTCAGGGCATGCCCCAAGTGAAGGGCACCGTTCGCGTAAGGTGGCCCATCGTGCAAAACGTAGGCTGGCAGACCTTTGCGGGCTTCCTGAACCCGTTCGTAGATCCCCTCCTCTTCCCAACGAGCCAGGATTTTCGGCTCATTTTGCGGCAGATTGGCCTTCATGGGGAAGTTCGTTTTGGGAAGGTTGACGGTCGTTTTCAGGTCGAGCGGCACGCTTTAAATGTCTCCTAAATGGTTGATTTTCATTATAGGGAGGGAGGCAGAGGACGTCCATTCTGAGTCATGCGGCGGGTACCTAGGTCGTGTGTCGAAGGGGACTCCGAAATGTACTGTCGAGAAATTAGAAAAAAAGTGTACAATTTTCACCGAATCGAAAGTCCGTCGCATCTAATCGTCTGAAAGTAATGGGGAACACGTTGCCACGGGAGAGGCACTGCGATTGCTGAATAAGCGCAGTGCGGCAGGCAACTTGGTAGCACGCGCCGTCATCAGGTAAAGAAGCAGCCGTCTACCCAGCCAGCGCGAGACAAATCGAGTACCGTTTCTCAGTATGGCACCAGACAATCAGAATTTCGAAAAACGCGAGCCAGAACTGGATCTACTCCTGCCCAAGGGCACGCTCGATGTGCCACTCTGGAAATCACTGTTTGCCGGCATCGATGCCGCGCTGTTTCCCAAGAAGCTCCCGCCACTGGTATTGACCTCGAAGCCGGAAGCGCAAGGCGAGCTTTGGGGCGAGCGGCTGACGCGGCCGTGGTGGCAGTCGGTATTCAGCAACATGCGGGACGTCATCTTCCCGCCGAAGTTGCCGCCCCTGCAGCTCACCTCGACGCCGGTTGAAGGCGAAAACGCACTGGACGATGAGCTGGCGCTGCCGTGGTATCGGTCGGTATTCTCGAACGTACAGGACGCCCTGTTCCCCAAGAAGCTTCCGCCACTGGTGCTGACGTCAAAGCCGGTTGCGGTCCGCGATATTTGGGGCTTCTACGATTACAAGAAAAACGGTGCACTCGCTTCAACCGCGTTTCACGTGGTGGCGGTTGCTTTGCTAGTTGGCGGCACCCTGATGGTGCGCAACAAGGTGACGACCGCGAAAGCGACCGGCCCGGTTATGCCGCTCCTGTCGGACTCGGATATTCCGGCGCTGCCTCCTTCGAAGACGCAGGTAGGCGGCGGCGGTGGCGGCGGCGATCGCGACAAGCTGGCGGCGACCAAAGGCAGACTGCCCAAGCTGTCGATGCAGCAGATTACGCCTCCCATGGTTGTGGTGCGAAATGACAACCCCAAGCTTGCGGTCGAGCCTACCGTGGTGGTACCTCCGCAGATCAAGCTGGCGATGAACAATATGCCGAACCTGGGCGATCCGATGGCAGCGATCCCGAACGGACCGCTTTCGAACGGAACAGGGTCCGGCGGTGGCATTGGTTCAGGATCGGGCGGTGGCGTTGGCTCGGGTGAAGGACCTGGTGTCGGTCCCGGTCGCGGCGGTGGCATTGGCGGCGGCGTCTTCCACGTGGGTGGCGGCGTGTCGGCTCCCAAGCCCGTTTTTTCGCCAGATCCGGAGTACTCGGAAGAAGCGCGCAAGGCCAAGTATCAGGGAACAGTGGTTCTTGGCTTGGTGGTCGGACCGGATGGACGTCCGCGAGACATGAAGGTTCTTCGGAGTCTTGGTCTTGGACTCGACGAGAAGGCCATCGAAGCCGTCAAGAACTGGCGCTTCGATCCGGCCGTGAAAGACAACAAGCCAGTTGCTGTGTACATCAGCGTGGAAGTGGATTTCCGGTTGTACTAGAGCATTTCAGAAAGCTTGTGCGAGGACCGCTTTCGAGCGGTCCTTTTGCTTTTGGGAGAGACCCTCACCACAGAGGATACGGAGTGGCAGGAGGGATGGCTTACCACCCACCGGCGCAGACGGAGCCGGCGTGTACTACTCCTTCAGGTCCACATGCTCGACCCCGTTCACGGGATGTCCGAGAAAGCTGGGGCCGAGGCGGCCAAATTTCTCAACCGAGTCGGTGGCGAAGAACTTCAGGTGCGGAGAGTGTCGTTCAGGCGGGGCGGCGGTTCCGAGTTCCCGCAGTTTCTGAGCGACGGCGTGTGCGGTCGAGTGCGCCGAATCGACGACGTTCACACTTGTCGGCGCCACGCGCCGCAGTAGAGGCTTGATCAGCGGATAGTGCGTGCAGCCCAGCACGAGCACGTCGGCGTCGTGAAAGCCGTCTCCGAAAGCATCTTCCAGATAGATCCGTGCCACTTGCTCCGTCACGGGATGCTCCACCCATCCTTCTTCGACCAGCGGAACGAGCAACGGACAGGCTTTCTCGCGGGCAGCAATTCCGCGACGCTCTAGAGCCTTCAGATACGCATGACTGCTGACCGTCGCATCGGTGCCGATCACGACCACGCGCCGTGCTTTGCTCACTGAAGATGCCTGCTCAGCGCCAGGTTCAACCACGCCGATGACGGGGACCTTTGCGGCACGGGTGATCTGGTCGAGGGCAAGTGCGGTGGCGGTGTTGCAGGCGATCACCAGCAAGCTTGCGCCCTGTGCTTCCAGGAAATGCGTGGCTTCGACCGCGTACTTCGCGACTGTCTCCGCCGATTTCGATCCGTAAGGGAGTCTGGCTGTGTCGCCGAAGTACAGGTAGTCGGCCCCCGGGATGAGCGCCATTAGTTCTTTGAGGACGGTGAGACCTCCGAAGCCCGAATCGAAGACACCAATGGTTAGTCTGGGTGGAGAGATCATCGTCGCAATTCATCATAATGGAAGTTTCCGCGACGCCCTACTTTCGTCTGAAAACTTTGAAACGCGCCGGGGCAGAGAGCATCTGACACTTCTAAACTCACAACGAGGTATCGGCATGGGACGCAAAATCGCTTATTGGGCGACGACCGGAATACTGTGTGCGTTGTCGTTATTCGCTGCTTATTCGTACTTGTCGGGCGGTCCGCAGGCGGTGGAAGGCTTTGCGCACGTCGGATATCCCCAGCAGTTGCGTGTTCTGCTGGGCATCGCCAAATTGTTAGGAGTCATTGCGCTTCTGGTCCCAGGCTGGCCGCGTTTGAAAGAGTGGGCTTACGCAGGATTTACCTTCGCGTGGATTGCGGCGTCAGTCGCCCACTATCTGGCCAACCAAAAGTCTGAGGCCTTCATGCCGGTGATATTGTTGGTGCTGCTTGCGGTATCGTATGTAACTCGTCCCCCTGACCGGCAGAGCGTGCCGAACAATGCGCGTCCGTGAGCACCTCCTGGGATAGAATCAGCCGTCATCCAGCGACGGAGATTCTATGCGCCCTATTCTGCTCAGCATCATTCTTGCGCTGGGCTGCAGCCTTCACGCCGCGGCCCAGTTCGACGACATCCTCAAGAAGGCGGGCGACGCGCTTTCGCACAGCAACACGTCGGGTCTCAGCGACGACAAGATCATTGCCGGCCTCAAGCAGGCTCTGCAGGTGAGCACGGGCAGGGCCGTGGCTCTGACAGGTCGGCCCGATGGTTTTCTGAAGAATCAGGCCATCAAGATTCTGCTGCCCCCGAAACTCGAGCAAGTTGGGCGCGGCATGCGCATGCTGGGCATGGGCGCCAAAGTCGACGAGTTGGAGATTGGCATGAATCGCGCCGCCGAGCAGGCCACGCCCCTGGCCAAACAGATCTTTCTCACGGCCTTGCGAAAAATGACATTCGATGATGCCCGCCAGGTCTTGACGGGCGGCGACACCGCAGCCACCGAATACTTCAAGCGCTCGAGTTCGGCCGACCTGACGACTGCCTTTTCACCGATCGTTCACCGCGCCATGGTGCGCGTGGGCGTCGTTCAGCAATACGACCAAGTCATCAACAGTGCGCCCGGCGGAACGCTGCTTGCCGGGCAATTCGATCTCGATAACTATGTTGTGGGAAAAACGCTCGATGGCCTTTTTCTGACGCTCGGTGAGGAAGAGAAGAAGATCCGGAAGGACCCGGCTGCGCAGACCACGGCGCTACTCAAGGAAGTGTTCGATAGGAGATGACGCCTCGCGCGCGCCTCGCCAGAGAAAGCTTAAACAAAAACTACCGCCCCGCCTTTACGCTGGCCTGATCAGGAAGACCAGCCATTTCTTCGACAATTCTGCCTCCGCAGCACGGCCCGGGCGGGATCGGCGCGCCATGCGGACACGTCTTCGGATGTCCGAGGAACGTGCAGATCTTGTCCGTCGCTCCCGGAGAGAGAATGTGCTCGAACTTGCAGGCCTGCTGCTCGATTTCGGTTTCGCTGTCCATGGCGAGGCTGTCGGTGAACAGGCGCTCGGCTAGCCGGTGGCGGCGAATGATGCTTCCGGCGCGGCTACGGCCTCGCGGCGTCAGAGCCACCACAGCGCTGCCGTCGCTCACAAACATTCCGTCGGGACGCATGGCATCGTGGCAAGGATTCACAAAGGGCTTGTGAGCGTGCGATTCGGGTGGATGCGGGGTCGTGGTCAGAAGGCCGAGTTCCGTCATCTTCTCAACAGCAATGCTGACTGGCAACGCGCCGTGTACGTCCATGTGCTCAAGTTCGGCAATCTGGCCGTGCTCTTCGACCACCCACAACTCTTCGAGGATCTCGTCGAACTGCTCCTCGTCGGCCATGGCAAAGACTTCCTGCGCCGCGATCTTGCCGTGATGTAGTTCGATGCGGCGATCAGCTAGGCGCGCGACCACCGGATCGTGCGTGACCATCACGATGGTGCGCCCCTGCTGATGGAATTCACGCAACAGACGCAGAACGATTTCTTCATTCTGCGCATCGAGGTTGCCCGTCGGCTCGTCGGCCAGGATGATTTTCGGATCGTTGATCAGAGCGCGCGCGATGCAAACGCGCTGCTGTTCGCCGCCTGACAACTGCGAGGGCACGTGATGGCAGCGGTCTTTCAGCCCGACGCGCTCCAGCGCATCCAGCGCTTCTTTTTCATCAGTCATGCTGTGGAAGTACTGCGCGAGCATAACGTTCTCGAGCGCTGTCAGATAGGGGATCAGGTGAAACTGCTGAAAGACGAAGCCGATCTTTTCTGCACGCACCCGATTCAAGTCGGCGGCGGAAATATTGGCGACATCCTGCCCGTCGAGCCAGATTTCGCCGCTGCTGGGGCGATCGAGACAGCCGATCAGATTCACCAGCGTTGATTTACCAGAGCCAGAGGGGCCCATGATCGAGACCCACTCTCCCGGGTCAACCGTCAAGGAAAAGTCATCGAGGGCGCGAATGCTGCCGCCATTCTCTTCGGCCTTGGCCGGGTACAGGCGGCTGACTTGCTTGAGCTTGATCACCCTTACTCTCCCTTCAAGATGATTGCGGGTTGCACGCGCCGCAGTAGCGACATGGGGACAATGGCTGACAGCAGCGCCACCGCCACGCTCCCGGCCAGCACCACCGGGAATACGCTGAAGCGCGGCACCACCGGAGCATTGAAATTTGCACGCCCGATCCAAGCAGCGATGCCAATACCGATGATAAATCCGAGAGCTGCTCCGACAGCACCGAGGGACGCAGCTTCTGCGGCGAAAAAGGCGCTGATCAAACTTTCAGAGGCGCCCAAGGCCTTCATGATGGCGAAGTCCTTGCGCCGGTCGAATACCCACCCCGTGAGCGTCGCCAGCACGCAGAGCGCAGCCGTCAGAACAATCAGGATGGCTGCGGCATAGAGCGTTGCGCGCGTCTTCCCCAGCACCCGTGCTTCACCCTCCACAATTTGTCGTACCGGGCGCACTTCCGCCACAGGGAGCGTATCCGCCAAACGTCCTACAATGCCGTTAATTTCTTCGGCAGTGCCATTGGCGGCTACTTCAATCGTCGTCGTCTGCACACCGCTCCAGGCAAGGAATTCGGATATGGGGAGATAGACGCGGCTGTCCTCGGCCGCACCGGTCTGCAGGGTGCCCGCGGGGTTTAAGTGAATCGTGTGACCTTGAAAACTGAGATCGAAAGGCTTGCCATCTGGAGAAACGACCGGCAGCGCGCGCATACCGACCAGGGCTTCCCCCGTGGCCGTGGGCCACGCACTCACCGACCACCAGCGATTCAGTTTCTGTACCCGATCAAAGTCCGCGCCAACAACCACGACTGATTGTCCATTGGTCGCGCGGGCGACAACATACGCGAATGGAACCGCAATCCCGCGGCCGCCGAGATTGGTTTCTATCTGCTGGAGAGCATCTGCCGGCAGGGAAGTGCCGTCCTTGCCGACCACCACGATGTTCGCGCCGTAACTGCGGAATTCCTTGCGAAGCTTGGCCTGCACATCGACGTACAGGTTCATCATGGCGGTAGCCACAGCCGCGGCCACGATCATGGCCAACAGGGCCGACGCCGCGCGGCCACGCCGAAGGACTGCGGCCCGCACCAGCATGCGTAAGAACATCGACGTATGTGGAGCTGTGGCACGAAGTTCGGCAACGCTTGGAGTCGGACTGCTCATGCGTCGCCTCGCAGTGCAAACACCGGATCGAACTTTACGGCGCGACGAATGGCCGCTGCGCTCCCCGCAAAGGTTACAACCACCGCGATCGCCATGATGATCGGGAATAAGACCGGCTCAATGGTGATCTGAGAGTCGAAGATCGAGCGACCGATTTGGTGCGCCAGCCAGGAACCGGCGAAGAATCCTGTCAAACCGCTTAAGAGTGCGAGCAAGGTGCTTTCAGCGAAGAACAGTGCGGCGACTGCAAAATTGCCTGCTCCCAGGGCCTTCATGAGTCCAACCTCACGCCGCCTTTCGAAGATGGCCGTCGCCATGGCGGCCGAGACGGCCAGAGCGGACGCAAATAGGGCCGCTAGCGTGATCAGCAACATCAGGCCCTTGATGCGCGAGAGCACCGTGCCTTCGTTTTGCGCCACCTGCCGGATCTGCTCGGCGTGCGAATGCGGAATCGCTTCCTGCAACTGGTAGGCGATCGACTGGACGTAAGGCGAGCAATACCAGCGGTCCCAAAGTTCGCCGCTCATGCTTTTGGGATCGCGCCGGGCCAGGGCGTCCTCCGGCTTAGTGAGTGCACTCACGTAGACTCGGCGAACCGCGTCGGGTTTGCCCAGGAGGTGTTGCGCGACCGGGAGAGGAGCGACGATCTGACCGTCTTCAACGCCGCCTGTGGAAAGCAGCCCGGCGATGTGAAAGTTCTGCCCATTGATCGTCAACGTGCCGCCTGTACGCAATTGCAATTTTTGCGAGAGGTGCTCACCTAGCAGAATGTCGCTCGAATCGTCGGCGGGCCAAGTGCCATCGACCTTCCACCAGGGATGCGTGTTCCTTACGCCGGTGGTGAACTCGTCCTTGCCGAAGGCCAGGTGCTTGGCGAAGTAGGTCCCGACGAGTGTTACGTCCTGCGCATGAGGAACGCCCACCGCAACGTTCACGGGCAGCATGGGTGAGAAGCCGAGGATGTTGTGCCGCCAGAAAGTTCCTTTGATTTTGGGCAGGTCAGCTTCGCTCAGGAAGTTGCCGTCGCTGGGCGGCTTCAGGTTGACGCCGCCGATCTCGACATCGATCGTGTCTTCCTGCGGAGTCACCAGAAGGTTCGCGCCGTAGCTGCGTAGCTCGCGGTTGATCTTGTCGCCGATGTCGGTGGCGACGGCGATCATCGCGGTGG
>DASRDJ010000008.1:0-10563 GCA_035652655.1 Terriglobales bacterium | reverse complement strand
GGGCACATTCCGGACCCAGCCAATGTTAGGGACTTGTTGACGACGGTCCGGCGTGGTGTGGGGCAGCATCCGAAGGTAGCGCCATTATGGGATGCCTGGCACACGCCCTGAAATTGCGCCGCGACGATGTTGGGTGGATTCGGGAAATACAAAACTAGAAGCCTTTCGTTTACTCAATTCCCCAACTACTCGATGTGGCCAATCTGAACGAGGCCCCCGTTGTCTGTGGTCCCGGGCTGTTGCGGAGCTCGCCACGAGTCGAAGATCGACACCTGGTGGACGCACGACACGGTGCAATGAGGCGCACAGCCTTTTTCGGTTACGTACTCTCGACGAATGTCGGCCACCGTGTAATTCGCCAGCGGAACGCCCGGATATCCACGCTGTTGCGAGCAGTAGTGCACCAGCCCATCTTCGCAAATGTAGAGGTAGCGCGCGCCCGCTCGGCAGCGCCACTGGTTCGGACGGCCCTGGGCGATGTTGTCCTGAAACGCGTTGATGCGCGTAAAGCTGCGCTTCTCCATCGACTTCATCTCCTGATACACGGCGCGTTCTTCGTCGTTCAGCGGCTGGAGTTGCCCGCTGCCGTCGTGAATGATGCCGATGGTCGAGCTGAAGCCGAGGTCCATCGCGCGGCGGCCGATCGTAAGCGCGTCCTGCGGATTCTTTACGCCGCCGCCAACCACGGAATTGATATTCACATGAAAGTCGGCGTGCTCAGCGAGGAGTTCGAGCTTCTTGTCGAGAACCTTCAGGCTCTTCTTCGAGACGTCATCAGGCGTGACGTTGTCGATGGAAATCTGCAGCCACTCCAGGCCGGCTTTGTTTAGCCCCTGAATTCGTTCGGCAACAAGCAGGTAGCCATTGGTGATCAGGCCCGCGACCATGCCGTTCTTGCGGATGCGGCGAATGATGTCATCAAGTTCGGGATGGAGCAGAGGCTCGCCCCCACTGATTGTGATCACCGACGTGCCCAGCGCGCCCAGCTTGTCCACGCGCTGGAACATGGTCTCGGTCGGCACAGGCTGGGAGACGTCGTCGAATTCGTTGCAGTACTCGCAAGCCAGGTTGCAGCGCCGGATCGGAATGATGTGGGCGAGCAGCGGATGGTCGGTGGACGCGAGGCCCTTCACGATCAACTGCGCACCGCGGATATTACGCTGAATCGCCTTGAAGCGGCGCTTCCATGTTGTAGCGGTGGACGGCATACGTTTCGTCATTTATTAGACCATACCGGTTGCGTAGACTACCGGACGGAAGCAGTATTTAGCGGAAATTCAGCGGTGAAAGGCGGCAGGGAGGATCCGGGCGATCCGTGTTTAACCCGCTTCGCGGCTCACTCCATCTCTTCGTGTCCAGCGTCCCGCAGAGCGCCCACCGCACGATCGAGCCATCCATTCTTCACGAGAATATAGTCGGTGTCAAAGGTCGAGATTGCAAATAGCGGGATGGCACGCTCGGAGAGAGGCTGCACGAACGACGTGAGAATGCCCGTTTCAGAGAAAGGGAATGGACCTTCCAGCTTCAAGCAAACCCAATCGCCTTCGTGGGGGACGTGCGGGGGGACCTGCGCTTGTTCGCATACAACCGATAGCTCGTCAGCCGTGGACGTGACCGAAAAGAACGTACCGTGCGGCGCCCAGTCGGGAATCATGGCGCCCGGATTGAGGCGGCAAATCGCGAACAACCCGGGAAGGCGAGAGAATTTCAGTTTACGCAGCACGCGATCATCTTACCCTTCCACCGCTTTGCGCAACGCCGCTCGGGCCAGCAAGCGCGTGGAATCAAGAGTGGGCAGCGGAGAGGATTCCGGCGTGACGATCAGCGGAATCTCAGTGCAGCCCAGCACTACCGCATCGCAGCCTTGATCCTTCAAGTCGTGAATCACCTCGGTGAAGTACTCCTGGGAACGCGGGAGGAACTGAGCGTTCACAAGTTCGTCGAAAATAATGTGATTGATCTTCTCGCGTTGTTGCGCATTTGGAATGCGATAGTTGAAACCGGCAGCCTGGAGCGCTTCGGGATAGACCCGCGATTCCATGAGCGAGCGCGTGCCGAGCACACCGATGTTTTTGTGGCCGCGCCGCGTAGCTTCGCAGGCGACTTCGCGCGCAATGTGCAGCCACGGCCGCGGCGAACGGTGCTCGACCAAGTCAAATGCCTGGTGAATGGTGTTGTCGGGGCAAATCAGGAAATCCGCGCCCGCTTGAGCCAACTTTCCCGCAGACGACATCATTAACTCTGCCACTCCCGCCCAGTCCTTCGCGTTGACAAATTTCATGTACGCGGCAAGCGGATGCGTGTGCATCGACACTTCCGGATGGTTGTGCGTACCCAGGAGCGCGGCGCCCTCAAGGCAGATCGTGCGATAGCACAGCGCAGCTCCCTCCGCACTGCAGGCGACGATTCCAATGTGCTGGGGCATAGGAAGAGTGCAGATTTAAGATTCTGGGTTGCAGATTCCTTGGGAGTCAACCCACCGCGAGGCAGCCACTCCCGAATATTGGATGTGAAACTCAAATACCGGGAATCAAGAAATCATCAGAACCGAAGAGTTTAATACTCAAATCTGAAATCTAAAATCGTCTGAAATGGCTTTATCTCGCGACGGCCGCATCGAATAGATTCAGGAATTCCAATTTTTTCTCGGCAGGCAGAAATGCAGCCTCGAACGAATTGCGCGCCAGTTCTCGCAGGTGGTCGTCGCTGAATGCGAAGTTCTCCTGAAGTAGCTGATACTCCTTCGAGATCGAAGTTTCGAACATGGCGGGATCATCGGTATTGATCGTGACCATCAGGCCTTCGTCGAAGTAGTGCCTTACGGGATGGTCGGCGAGATTGGGGCACGCCCCGGTTTTGACATTGCTGCTTACGCAGACTTCCACGGGGATCTGTCGCTGAGCGAGCTCCTGCATCAGGTCGGCGTCCTGGTACGCGGTTAGCCCGTGGCCAATGCGCTCAGCGCGCAGATTCAACGCGCCCCAGATCGAGTCCGGGCCAGCAGTCTCTCCGGCATGCGCGGAGAGGTGCAGGCCGTTCTCCGCACAGTATGCATAGACCTCACGGAATAGCTCAGGACCCGCGCGCTTCTCATCGCCGCCGATACCGAAGCCGACTACGTTCCGATCCCGGTAGCTAACGGCTAGTTCCGCTACCTTCTCGGCCTCGGCGGATCCGAAGTGGCGAACCGCATCGAAGATCCAGAGCAACGACACTCCGAAATCGCGCTGGCCTTGTGCACGCCCGCGCTCCAGTCCCTCGAAGATGGCCTCAAAGTCCTGCTTGCGAAACAGGCAGACGCCCACGGACACGTACACTTCAGCGTGAAGAACGTTTTCGGACTTCAGCCGTTGCATCAACCGGTAGGTGATCAGTTCGTAATCGGCGGGTGCCTTAAGGTGTTCGGTGATGTCGCGAAAGGAAATGAGGAAGCCGGCGAAGTCGGAATACTGGTAGAGCTTCTGCATGTCGGCCAGCGAGTTCGTGAGGCCGTGACTTTGTTGAATTTCGAGTAGGGTTGCGGGCTCGATGGCGCCTTCGAGGTGCAGGTGCAGTTCCGCCTTCGGCAAGGAACGAACGAGTGCGCTGGGGTTCGGGTTGGCGAACAAACCCATGGCCAGCCATTGTAGATTCGAGCATACGTTTCGCGAAACTGCGCTGGGAAGGCGCACAGTTCCCCACAGTCCTCCAAAGCCCGAAATCCGCCCAAACCCGCGCCAGTCAAGGTAATCAGACCACCCACTGGCCTTGCGCAAGGAACGCATTGGCCAAGCGCAAATTCGCTATGCACGTCGGTGCGCGACGCTTTCGTGAGTGTGTGCTAAGTTGAGATTAATCCCGGGCAGTAATGGCAAGCGGCCGGATATCGGCCCGAAAATCGGCGTGGCGTGCCACGCAACTTTCGACCCTGAAGGAGAAGCCAGGCATGCCAGCCCTATTCAGCCGGATTATCGAGAAGCTTTGCCCTCACCGTTTTTCTTGGCCGCACAGCGGAGGGCACGGGCAGGATTACCAGGTGTGTCTAATTTGCGGATCGATTTACGAATATGACTTGGTCATGATGCGCCGGACTGGCCGAATGATTGACCCCGAGCAGATCCACGGCGCAGCTTCCGCCCACAAGTAAAAGGCGCGCCATCGCTATTCCGCGGCGCGCCGTGTCTTCCCCAAGTTTTAACTGCTTACCCTAATCGGCTGCCGGCCATCTGCGCCCGGTTGCAGGCTGTTCTCCCCGAAAGTGCTCTCCCAGATTCCGTACGACCGAACTCAAGCCGCCCGCCAGTGTGGACTGCAGGCGTTCGACCGACTCGCGCTCCAACTCTTCCATCGACTGTGCAAATACGCGAAGGGTATCCGCGACTTGCTTGTTCAAGGAGGCGAGAGCGGCGGCCTGAATTTCCGCCTGCGTTGCCCTCAATTGTGCGGCGGCGGCTTCCACTTGTGAGCCGAGTTCGCGCGAACTGCGGGTTTCGAGCTCGATCAGGATCTCGTCGGTAGCGCTCTCCAACTGCTTGCGGACGTCGCCCAGGGTGTTGCTGGCCATCTGCCCGAGGCGCTTGTCGAGGCCGGACTCGAGTCCGCGCGCGGATTCGTCGAGCTTCGCGAGGCGGCCGTCGAGCTGAGTGACTTCGCCTTCCAGTCGCTCGCGCTCCGTGGCCATGGCAGACTGCACCTGCTCGAATTCCTGGCGACGCACTTCGTGCTCTTCGCCCAAGTCGTGTTGCATGACGCGGAATAGATCTTCGCTGAGTTTCTTCAGGCGATTGCCGCCATCAACCACGTGCTGATGGAACTCGCCCAACCCACGGTTCAAATGCTCGCGCTGGTTCTCCGCGATGTCGGCAGATAACTTGCGGGCGCGTTCTTCCACCATCTGCAATTCGCGAGACACGCGCTTTATAAAGTCATCATGCGTCTCAGCGGTTTTCTGGGTGATGGCGGCCTTGGCGTCTTCGAGAACGCGCATTGCCTGGGCGCCCGTCTGCTCGAGCACGCGCGGCCCGAGGTTCTTCTGCAGGCGCTCTTCCATCTGGTCTTGCAGTTCGGGCGGAATCTGCGTAAGCGAGACTTCGAATTTGCTGCGTCCACGAGTTGTCTTCTCGCGCAGGTCCGCCAATTCGGCCTGTAGCGGTCCAACCAGCTCCCGAATCATCGCCCGGAGGTGGTCGTCGGAAACCTGCTTCTGAATGTTGTCGAACATCATTTTGAGCGACGGCGACAAGGGTGCGCCCTGATCGATGACCTGAACGCTTCTCGCCGAGAGCTGCTGCGGGACTTTTGATTTTGTCGGCGCAGCGGGAGCCGGAAGTTGTGCCCAATCGGCCGGGCAACTGGTGAGACCCCAGAAATTTTCCGGACGGTCGAGCCGTGCAGCCAATCGGAAGGTGGTGCGGTCGGACTCGAGCGGCTGGCAGGCGATGACCTTCGCGGTGGTCTCTCGCCCTTCTTTGCTGTGGAAGTGCAAGAGCACGCCCGCGTCCAGTTTTACTGGCGACCGCATCGCGCAGCCGTGAGCGTTGACCACGAGCGTTTCGCAGACTTCCGAAAAGCGCGTGCCTGGTTCCAGGCTGGTGACGAGAACGGGAAGGTTGATCGGCACTCTCGAACTACGCCGAAGCGCGGCGGGGGAACTCGTATTGTGCATAATCACTGCCTTGACGCGAGGAGTAAGGGACACTGTGCTGCGCGGCATCCCTGTAGCGACTAACTTACCCCCAACCGGGCTTCCTGCATCTGTCTCGGGAGTGCTGTGCAGGTTTGCCGAAAGGCCCATGGGGTCACGTTCTTTGGTAACCGAGTAACCTTGGCCAGATTCGCGTGCCATCGGGAAGGCTGCTGAAGACGTGCGCGAGCTTATAATTTCGCTCAGATGAAAGCCTTCCTCCGTCTCGCGTTCATTGGGCTAGTGCTGTTAGTGGTCGCGATGGCGTCTGCGCTGCTGGCCATGCGATTTGCCATTCACGGCAGCGAGGTCGCGGTGCCAAAAGTGACGGGGATCGCGCCCGGGGAAGCGGAGAAAGCCATCGCCGGAGCCGGCCTAACACTGGCCGTCGAGCGGCAGTACTACAGCGTGGACGTACCGGAAGGCAAAATCATTTCCCAGATCCCGGCGGCAGGAATGAAAGTTCGGCGCGGCTGGCAGGTGCGTGTAGCACAGAGTCTCGGTCCCCAGCGGGTCGCGATTCCTGATGTCCTGGGCGAAAGCGGGCGCGCAGCGGATTTGAATATTCGACGGCGCGGTCTCGACATCGGGTCCGTCGCCTACCTGCAAATGCCGGGCATGAGTACCGACCAGGTGCTGGCGCAGAATCCACCGCCGAACGCGAGTGGTGTTTCGGTTCCCCGTCTCAGTCTTCTCGTCACCAGTCCTTCGCAAACTGCGGCCTTTGTGATGCCGAGCTTTGTTGGACAGACTTTGGGCACGGTGAATCTGGCCGTGCTGGACGCTGGCTTTCATGTTGGAAACGTGACGGTCGCGGCGACCGTGCCAGACAATCCCAGCATCACGCTGGTGACGCCGCCACAGCCATCCCCGGCCAGCATAATCATGTCGCAGACGCCGCCTGCGGGGATGCGGGTGAATGCTGGCGCTACGATTAATTTCGAGGTTCGTTAGTCGCCGGTCAGCGACAAATAGTTCAAGCCACCTTCTGGAACATCGCCACGAAAAATCCGTCAGTCGGTTGAATGCCTGGGATGGTGCGCAAGTACGATCCTCTGATGAGGGAGTCTGGGAGAAGATTTGCGGCTAGCTCGCCGCCAGCGCGAAGACTTTCCAACTGGGATTGCACATCCAGCAGCCGCAGCTTGGCATCGGCAGCCAAAACTCCCTCGACCACACTTTCATTCTCTTCGCGTTCGAGCGAGCAGGTGGAGTACAGCAGCATTCCGCCGGGAGCGAGGTGTCTCGCGGCAGCGCGCAGAATCTCCGTCTGCCGCACGTGGAGATCAGAGAGATCTTCCGGCCGGATACGCCATTTGATTTCGGGATTGCGCGCGATCGTGCCCGTCCCTGAGCAGGGCACGTCGACCAGCACGCGATCGAACAAATCTCCAGCAGGCAACTCGCGAACGTCGCCGGCGATGACCTGGACAGTGGCTGCGGACACCCGCTTCCGCACGAGTTCAGCACGACGCGGGTGCAGTTCAACGGCCACAATGGTCGCATCGGGATTTCGATCCGCGATGGACCAGGTCTTCCCGCCCGGTGCAGCGCAGCAGTCGAGAATGCGAGAGCCCATGCCTACAAGGGCGGCGACCAGTTGCGACGCTTCATCCTGAATCGCGAATCGCCCATCCGCGTAGGCCTTCGTTTTTGTAACGTCACCCGCGTTTACACGACGAGCGTTCGCCAGTAGGGCTCCGGGGGTGAGTTCTATGCCCTCGGCTCGTAGGTCGGCCTCCGCTGCGGGGTCGCGCAGGCGGATCGATGTGACCGGATGTTCCTGATCGTAGGCGGAGACGCGCGCGGCGATCTCAACGCCAAACTGCGAGGCCCATCGCTCGACCAACCAGAGCGGGTGTGCCGAAGTCTTGGCGACCGACTGGGGATCAGCCGCCGCCAGCAGGGTTTGCTCGTGACCATGAATCCGTTCGGGATGATCCGCAAGCTTGCGCAGAACGGCATTGGCGAACGGCGCCGCCGACCGTTTCCTCGCGCGCTTCACAAGATCGACGCTTTCGTTGATCGCAGCGCGCGCCGGCACCCGGTCCAGCCATCCCAACTGGTACACACCGAGGCGGAGCGATATGAGGACCTCTACATCGAGCCTGGTCAAATTCTGCGCGGACACTTCCGCGATCGCATCATCTAAAGCGGAGCGCCAACGCAGCACGCCCATCACCAATTCAGTGGTCAGTGCCTGATCAAGTGACCCCAGTTGATCACAGCGCTCCGCATGGAGGAGCTCGGAGGCATATGCATCCTGCTCCTCGACCCGAAGCAGGATGTCAAAAGCGGCGGCGCGGGCTGGAGAGACAGGCATACGGGTTCGCTGAAACTTACTTGTCGGAAGGAATGGAGCCGAGTAATTCGCCATCGAACGGACGGTAGCCGTTCACGAAATCCAGAGCGGACATTCTCTTCTTGCCTTCCACCTGGACCTCGGTGACTTCAAGAGCCGTGCCTGGGGAACATCCGACCATCGGCAGTTCGCCGGCCATCTGGATTGCTCCCATCGGAACTCTCACTTCGACCGGCCGCGCCGACCATACGTGAAGGTTCTTTCCACGGAAGCGGGTGAACGCGCCGGGCCAGGGCTGAAATCCGCGAAGGCGGTTCCAGATTTCGGTAGCGCTGCGGTGGAAGTCGATCTCGCCGTCTCCCTTTTTCAAGATCGGCGCCAGGGTCGCTTGTTCGTGGTTCTGGTGGCGTGCTGAGATCGAGCCTTCCCGCAATCCGCGCAAGGTCTCGATCATAAGATCCGCACCCAGTGCGGCCAGTTTGGGCGCCATGGTCTCCGACGTATCCTCTGCCCCGATCGGCAGGTCTCCCTGCAACAGAATGTCACCAGTGTCGAGGCCGGCATCAATGCGCATGGTGGTGACGCCGGTGACCGATTCTCCTCGCGCAATCGCCCACTGGATGGGCGCGGCGCCGCGATACTTCGGGAGCAGCGATGCGTGAACGTTCAGGTTGCCGAGCACCGGGAGTTCGATCATCCATTGCGGAATGATGCGACCGTAGCCTACGACAATGATCGCGTCGGGTCGAACATCGCTGAGTTCTCCACGGAACTCGGGGTTCTCCTTAATCTTTTCCGGTTGCAGGACGCGAATATCGAGCTTGCGCGCGCTCTCCTTCACGGGGGATGCGGTCAACTCCATGCCGCGGCCGCGAGGGCGATCGGGTTGCGTGACCACCAGGCGCACATGAAATCCGGCTTCTACCAGTTTTTCTAGTGTGGGGACAGCGAAGCGCGGCGTTCCTGCGAAAACGAGATTCATGAAAGGTCGGCGGTCGGATGAAGTGGCAGGCTGTTCGATGGATCGATTGGAGCGAGTGTGTCTACGAGACTCACCACTCGCCGGCCTTCATCAGCTTGCGAATCTTGCGCTTCATCAAATCACGCTTCAGCGCGCTCAAGTGGCTCATATACAGCTTGCCATTGAGATGATCAGTTTCGTGGAGAAAGGCGCGCGCCAGCAATTCTTCGCCGGTCTTCTCGTAGAACTTGCCATTCACATCCTGCGCGCGAATGGTGACTTTGCGCGGGCGCGAGACGTTCTCGCGGAAGTCGGGAATGCTCAGGCAGCCTTCCTTCTGCGAATGGCGACCTTCGCTGTGGATGATTTCGGGGTTCGCGAGCACCAGCTTCGCGTCCGGATCTTCTTTAAAGGTAACGTCGATGACTGCCAAGCGCCTGGAAATGCCGATCTGCGGAGCAGCCAGGCCGACGCCGTGCGCGGCGTACATGGACTCGAACATGTCGTCGACGAGTTTCTTCAATTCGTCGTCAAAGACGGTCACCGGCTCGGCCCGCTTTTCGAGCACCGGATCGCCATATTTCACGATTGTGTAGATCATCAGGTCCGCGGTTAGAAGTTTTTCAGCTGATCGAGATAGCCTTGAAAATTGCGTTTGGTTTCGAGCATGGAGTCGCCGCCGAATTTCTCAAGGGCCGCGCGCGCCAGCGTGAGAGCGACCATCGATTCCGCGGCCACGCCCGCCGCCGGAACCACGCACACATCGGAACGCTCGTAGGCTGCTTTTACGGGTTCGCGCGTCGAAAAGTCTACTGATCCGAGAGGCCGTCGCAAAGTTGAAATCGGCTTCAGATAGCCGCGGACGCGGATTTCCTCGCCGTTGGAGACGCCCCCTTCAATCCCGCCCGCGTTGTTGTGCGCGCGGCTGAACTTCGTGTATCGGTCCTCCGCCTGATAGGCAATTTCGTCGTGTACCTTCGAGCCGGGCGCCGAAGCCGCGCTGATCCCGGAGCCGATCTCGACCGCCTTCACGGCCTGGAGCGACATCACTGCTGCGGCCAAGAGCGCGTCCAGACGTTCATCCCACTGCGCGTAGGTGCCGAGACCGGGCGGGACGTTATGCGCTACCACCTCGAAGACTCCGCCCAGCGAGTCGCCGGTCTTAAGGACCTTGTCGACCTCTTCCTTCATACGCTGTTCGGCGGCGCTGTCGGCGCAACTGAGTAGGATCTCTTTTTTTTCGCTAACGTTCTTGATCTCGGACCAAGAAACTTCTTCGGTCAACGAAACTGCTCCCACCGAAATTACGTGGCTCAGGACTTCAATATTCAGTTCGACTAAAAGAAGCTTGGCCAGGGCGCCCACCGCGACTCGCGCAGCCGACTCCCTCGCCGAGGCCCGTTCGAGCACGTAGCGCGCTTCGGAGAAGTTGTACTTCAGCGCGCCCGCTAGATCAGCGTGGCCCGGACGCGGCGACTTTACTGCCTTATGCTTCGCTGGATCGCCCTCGGCCACGGGTAGCGATTCCTGCCAATTTTTCCAGTCTTTATTTTCCAGAAGGATAGCGATGGGCGAGCCAATCGTGATTCCGTGATGAACGCCCGACAAGATGTGTGCCTTGTCGGTCTCGATTTTCAT
>DASRDJ010000007.1:0-23408 GCA_035652655.1 Terriglobales bacterium | reverse complement strand
TCTCTGGCTGAAACAAAACGGGATCAATGGCGGTGGGTACAAAACGCTGTCGCAAGCACTGGCCGGGTCGCTTTCGGTCAAAGTGATGATCGCCCTCTGCCTACTGAAGCTCGCGGCGACGGTGTGCTCCTACAGCAGCGGCGGGGTGGGCGGAATTTTTGCACCTTCGTTGTTCATCGGCGGAATGCTGGGCGGCGCTGTCGGCTATGTGGACGTCACAGTCCTCCATCATTCAGGTGATTCCATCGGAGCGTTTGCGCTGGTGGGCATGGGAGCGGTCTTTGCCGGAATCATTCGCGCTCCCATGACTTCTGTATTGATCATCTTTGAAATGACTGGCAGCTATGGTCTGATTCTTCCGCTGATGATCGCGAATATGAGCGCTTACGGGCTGGCAAAGCATTGGCGGAGCGTCCCCGTCTACGAAGCCTTGCTTCTGCAGGATGGCGTCACCTTGCCGCATGGGCGACCGGTAACGCCCGACCCTACGGCGCCCGAGCTGTCTGGTGAAGTTCCGCCGTAAACCTCACAACGCACCACGAATTGCCCCTCCCTAGACTGCTCAATGCTCGAACGCAGTGCCTTTTGATGCTGTTTGCAGTCCGCCCGGTATATGTCGTAACGCTCTCGGATCGACCTTCAGTAGTTGCGTCGAGCCTGTCTCTAGGAGTTCTCCTTGAATCTGAATCGGTTCGGCAATGAATTCGCGTAGCGCGTCGCGTCCAATGGCGCGTCCATCCAGGCCGACTAGCAACAGTTGTTCATGCCCGTCCGTCGTTGCGAAGATTGGCGGAATCCCCCCACTCAGACACCGCGCCGCGCAGTCACGGTGAACCTTTCCTTGACCCGGATTCATCACTCCCAAGTAGCACTTGCTGTCTACGATTTCGCCGGTAACCGTCACCGCTCCGAGATCGCGAGTCATCGGCTGAACTGTGGGCGCCGTGTCGATTACAGCAATGGAGCCGGGTGTTATCTCCACCATTGTGCCGCCTTCACGATAGATCAGTTGGCCCTGTAGACGGACTTGTTTGCCATCAAAGATGGCTACGAGGTCGTCGGCACCATGCTTTCCGGGTGCGACGAGCAGATAGCGCGAGTATTTGTCTTGTTGCCCGATTTCTCCCGGTCGTGCGACTAACAGCACCGGGAAGGGTTTCGTCTCGACAACTCCCTCAAAACTGCGCAGCTTTTCATATTCGAATGCGGAACTAGCAAAGGGCATTTGCCCAAGAACCAGCACCAGAGCCGCTGTCACCGCAAGCAGGCCGAGCACAAGAATGACCTTCCGCACAAAGCGAGCGAGCACCGTGGGCGCTTTCGGCAGATACCCTACGTAGAAGTCGTTCATCGCGGCCGCACTTCCGCGGAGTTCGCATGGACAGGTTCAATTTGCGCAGGCTCTACGTGGGTCCCGGCGGGGTTGGGGCGCGGATGTACGAAGACAGCCCCTTCGACAATCCTTACACGGAAGGTCGGGATTTTTTCCTTGAACGGCGGAGGGGCTGCTCCAGTCTCCGGCCGGTACTGGTAGCCGTGCCACGGGCAGGTGACACAGCCATCAATGATCCGTCCTTCTCCAAGAGGTCCGTTCTGATGCTGGCAGACATTCGAAATTGCAGAGACCTTCCCATCGTAGCGGAAGACCGCAACGCGCTCTCCTGACAGAGATACGACGGTCGCGCATTTCTCGGCTATGCGGTCTACTTTGCAGATTTCGACGAACCCTTCATCGACTGCTTGGTGTTTCACCCGGTCGACCCGCCTCTCACGAAACGCGGTCGCGAGATGAAGCGACAGTACGGTGGCCACTCCTACAACGAGCGCGGACGCCAGCACGGAACTCGTATCTGACTGCAAAGCCCCCAAAATCACGTGCGCGACCAATAGCGCGTAAGCGACATACACCATCATGTGCAGTCGCTTCCACGTGGGTGCGGACAGATTCCGCAGCCAAAAATCATGGCTGGTTGCTGCCATCAGAAAAAGAATGATGAGCGCTAAAAACCCCAGAGCCTGAAACGGAAAATCGGCGACACTGCCGTACCGCGGATTGCTGATGAACAGACTGACAAGAGGATTTACGTTCCCCAAGGCGTGAAATTGGAATAGCGCAAAGCCTCCATGTGCCAAGCCCAACAGAAACGTGGTGACGCCCAGATGCCGGCGGTTATAGACCAATGGAAGAAAACGACGATCCAATCGACTCAGGGGGCCGATCCACAGCACGACGTTCAGCAGCAGGAATGCAGCCGTTCCCAGTGCGCGGATCAGTAGTGTCTCAGCTGTCGCGCTTGGGTTTCGCCAGGCACCGACACCCACAAAGATGGCGAGGTACAGTGCGACCAAGGAGACGAGCGTCAGGTCGTAGACCGTCTTTTGCCGGTTCCAACTGATTGCGCCGTACTGAACGCTCATGGCAACTTCTCCACTCGGGCAGTGTCGAACACACTTTTATGGGCTGAACTGAACAAAACCAAATACCCGCTACGCTTCTCATTTAACGGAATAAGAAAAGCTTTGCCCGTCTTAAAAGCGCCCACTAATCTTGCTTCTTCAGGCAGAACGTTTCCCTCTGGTGCATTGGCGGCCCAATAAAGCAACAAGTCCGGCTCGTTGAGGCCCTCTGCCGATTGCAGCACCACATTGATCTCTTGAGAACGGTCAGACCTGCGACAGAGCGTCGTGTGAATGGTATGGCTCTGCCATAAGTTGCCCGACTCTCTCACTGCATTCGCGGTAGCAGGAATGTCTGCAGTACGCGCGCCCGCGTCTGTCCGTGATCGCCGCGATCCAAGACCGATCAACAAGATCGCAGGCAGGACTAACGCCAGCATGACAAATGCTCTGCGGTGGGCGACTCTGAGCGACTCAATCATGGCTTGCTCAACAGGCGGTGCGGGTTCTTTTCGATCGGAGGCTCAACGATCCCTCGCCTCAAGCGGTAAAGGAACATCGGCCAGAACGCGGCAACGCCAGGCAGGATCAGGAGCCGAAAGCCAACCCCCGATCCCTGAGCTTCGGAATCCAGGCGCTGAACTCCCAGGCACACGAATGGCACCGCAAACACCAATCCAAGGCCAGCGTATCCCGCCATCGCATAAACGATCGTTTTGGCGAGGGTCTCAAGCATCTTTACCGTACATCGGGATCACTGATCCGTTGATTTCCTTACCGGCCTCGCCGGCGAGCCACACTACCAACTTCGCCACCGAGGACGGCTGAACCCACTTGCTGACATCTGCGTTCGGAATCGCTTTGCGGTTCGCAGGGGTATCCATTGTTCCGGGGAGGATTACGTTCGCGGTTAGGCCGGCGTCTCTGTTTTCGAGAGCCACAGTTCTAATCAGCGAAACCATGGCCGCCTTCGAAGCGCTGTAACCTCCCACGCCTGCGCCAGGTTCGAGTGCGGCCCGGCTTCCAATCGCGATAACGCGACCGTCGCCCGTTTTTCGCAGCAGCGGAACCACCGATCGCAGAATGTGAAACAAGCAATTTAGATTGAGATCGAACATGCGCTGGAAGGTCGCGTCGTCGGTGTCCACTATCGATTGGCCACCAGAGAAACCGCCGACTGTGTGCGTCAAAACATCGAGGTTTCCAAAACTCGCCACAACCTGATCCGTTAACGTTCTGGCGCCTGCTAGGGTCGAAATCTCTGCTGCTAGAGCGGTGAAGTTTGGGTAGTTGAAGTCGGACGGCTGGATTTTCCTAGATGTGCCAATGACCGTTGCACCTGCATCGAGAAACGCCCGCGTCACATAAGCTCCCAAGCCACCGTTGGCTCCGGTTACAAGTACAACCTTGCCCTTCATCAAGTGCTCCGATCTCAATGGCCATCAGATTCCGGTGTCCACAAAACGTTACGTCGGCTCGAAACTATCTCCGGCCGCTCGCATCTCACCGGGCAGTCAGTAGCAACGCGCACCAACAAAGGATCCGGATGTTGTCCGGCATGTGGATTCTGAACACAAGTCCGTGAGAGCTGACACCCTGAAGGACGTGTCTGAGAATGACATGTCAGACTGAAAGGAGCGGTAAGAAGATGAAAGCGATTCAATTGGACGGTATCGAGGGTCTGGGCAGCCTCAAGGTGGTTGAGTTGGAAAGGCCTCGTCCAGGCAAGAATGAGGTTCTGATCGAGGTGAAGGCCGCAGGCGTCAACTTCGCTGAACTGGAAATGACGCGCGGCCGATATCCTGCGCCGCGGCCTTTGCCGACGGTCATGGGATTTGAAGCGTCTGGAATTGTGGCTGAACTGGGCCCGGGTGTGGCGAGCCTAAGAGTCGGCGACCGCGTCACCAGTCTGGTATCAAGCGGCGGGTATGCGGAGTACGCTACCGCAGATGCCGGTTCAGTCATCCCGATTCCCGAAGCGATTTCTTTCGAACAAGCCAGCAGCATTACGATTCAAGGGCTTTCTGCCTACACGCTCCTGAAGTTCGCAGCGAGACCACAATCCGATGAAACGGTTCTTATTCAGGCAGCTGCGGGCGGCGTTGGATTGTTTCTTGTCCAATTGGCAAAAGGCATGGGAGTGAAGAAGGTGATCGCCCTAGCAAGTTCCAAGGAGAAGCTTGATCTAGTGCAAAACCTGGGAGCTGATGTAGCGATCAACTACAGTGAGCCGATTTGGACCACTAAAGTGCAAGCGGCAACCAACGGAAAGGGAGTAGATGTAGTTCTCGAGTCAGTTTCGGGAGAAATTGGAAACGAGAGTTTCAAGCTCCTGGCCCCGTTTGGGCGGTTGATTCTTTACGGCGCGCAGAATGCTCACGATAGTTTGCCTAATGACAAGGTAAGACAGCTGATTTACAAGAACCAGTCCGTCGTGGGTTTCAACTTCCCCTCACTCAGCCCGCAACAGATCCAAGCATCGGTAGCGCCGCTGTTGGAACTGGTCAGGCTTGGACGACTGCAGCTATTCGCGAGACACGCCTACGCACTGACCGATGTCGAGCACGCGTTCCAGGCCCTTTCCGAGCGACGCACGATCGGCAAGGTAGTCTTGGTTCCGTGATCGTCACGATCGCAACGAAATTATCTTCCCAACCCGCATCTCATCGGTCGATGCACGCCCTCGGGGCATTATCCACCCGTCTTCGCTTGCACGTCTGATCCCCGATTCTCCGGCAACCGGCGTAACGATCGCTGGTGGAAGCTGCTTTTTTGTCCGCATCCCGACTTGGTCCCAACCGCGAAATCCCATTCGTGTTTGGGGAGACGCGACTCGTGACGTCCGAGCGAAGCCACGACGACCTGCGACTAGAAAGCTATCGGAGTTCAGACCTCCCGTGGACTACGGCGTTCCCAATCACTCCAAGGAAGGACACCGAGATCAGGCCTCGGCGGGTCAGGCAGCATCGTGATGAACTCCAGTAGATTATCGTCGGGATCGCGGAAAAAGACAGAAGCTGCAGGCATCCAGGCAAGTACGACGGGCTCCCGTGTGGGAGCGCCCGTGAAGTCTCTCGGTTGAACGCCCGCCTTCTCCAATCGCGTGGGCGCCGCATGCAGATCTGAGAGCTCAACTTGGAAGGCCACATGAAGGCTGATACTCATCGGCATGGTTCCCGCCTCCCAAAGACCGAGCATTGCTCTCCCTGGAGCGCCAATCCAAAAGAAAGCGACCTTTCTCTCAGGAAAGACCCGCGCCAGTGGGAAGCCCAGAAGATCCCCGTAGAAAGCGACTGCACGACCGAGCTCGCTCACCGTGAGGTGCGCTTCGAACAAATCAGAAATGGGAATCATATTTTCGGTAGCCATAAATTAAGGACTGACGCCCGCTCTGTCCGCAAGTAACCAACACAGGCAGAGCCTCTGTCGCCGTTTCTCGGTGAATAACGCCCTGTCAAATCGCACTCTCCCATGCGGTCCGCACCGTCCAGTGATGATAAGTGGTCGGAACCATGTCGTCATCTTTGAGAGTGCGCGCGTTGACGGGCCGCGTATGCCGCGACCTTGAGACGATTTCCGCATAGCTGCATGCTGCACCAACGTCTTGTGCCCTTCTTGCTTGTATCTCGAAAGTGCAGTACGCACTGTGCGCATTTGCGGGCGCGGTTGCGATCCACGTCGGCGAACAACGTCGCGGCGCTGTGCGCAAGCGGAGCAAACAGGTCTTCCGGTTGGCGTGGTTCGAACCACAACTCCGTGGCGGAGCCTTTCGTCTTCAACCTGGTACGCATCGGATAGTCCGCCATGAGGCGATTGAGTTCATCTACCGTGGAATTGTGAACGACGCTCCCACCCTCCCAAGCGAGGATTTCCTTCCTGAGCCTTTCTCTCAATTGCCGCAACCTTTCCACGGTGCGTCTAGCTCTGGCGGATTTCCCCCATTCCTGCTCGAGACTGGCAGCATCGCGGGCAGCAAGAAGCTCTGCGGCCTGAAACCAGCGCAACATCGCGCTGAAATCCGGGAGTAGTTCCGTCGGTTCGTCGTTCTGGACAGGACGAGTGTTCAGGAAATCCAAGGCAAGATGGTTGCCGACGAAGAGAAACCCATCTTTCCAGTCGGAGGCGCGAACGGTGTCGATCGGGTTCATATTGTCGATCCTGATTAAAATGATAACACCGATAATGAATCTTTTTAGCGGTTAGCAAATCTGATGCTGTGAATGCACACAACGTCACCAGGTGGTGCTGCCCTGGTACCGCCGGGACGACTCTCTGAAGGAGACCAGATATGACTAGCTATCAGCACGCCATTGTGGACGGCTCCAAAATCTTTTACCGTGAAGCCGGTCCGAAAACCGCCCCAACGATTCTCCTATTGCACGGCTTCCCGACCTCATCGCATATGTTCCGTAACCTGATTCCAGCCTTGGCGGACCGCTACCATGTGATCGCGCCTGACCTCCCGGGCTTCGGATTCTCCCAAGTGCCCGATCGCAAGCAGTTCCGATATACGTTTGAACATCTCGCCAAAGTGATCGATACCTTCACTCAGACCATTGGTCTCGAACGCTATGCGATTTACGTCTTCGACTACGGCGCTCCCGTCGGGCTCCGTTTGGCGTTAGCGCATCCGGACCGGATCACCGCCATCATTTCGCAGAACGGGAATGCTTACGAAGAGGGACTGAGCCAAGGCTGGAATCCCATCCAGAAGTACTGGAAGGAACCAACTCCCGAGAATCGCACTGCCTTGCGTGACTTCCTCACACCAGAGGCCAGTAAGTCCCAATACCTCTATGGTGTCAAAGACGAAACCTTGATGGCGCCGGAAGCGTACGAACTCGACTCCGCCCTGCTGGCTCGGCCCGGCAACGACGAGATCCAGCTGGACTTGTTCTTGGACTATGCCAGCAACGTCGCGCTATATCCGAAATTTCAGGAATATTTCCGTACGAAGCGGCCGCCTCTGCTAGCGGTGTGGGGCGCCAGCGATCCGTTCTTTCTGCCTCCAGGAGCAGAAGCGTTCAAGCGCGACATCCCGAACGCCGAGGTGCGTTTCTATGACACCGGACACTTCGCACTTGAAACACATCATCAGGAGATCGCTGGCGCCATCAAAGATTTCCTTGGCCGCAAACTAGCCACTCAGACCAGGGCCGCGTAGCGAGACGCCGTTCCGGCCTTCGCATGGTCGCGATAGACATCCGCACAGATGAAGGCCGGTCGTTCGTTTCGAAGAAATCCAAAAGTCCCATCGTGTGATGGAATCAGGCAAGTGGGAAATTGATGGTGAGCTCTGAAAGCGGCTCAGAATCGTTTTTGAGACCGGGCTGTCTTGACAGGCGGACCCAGACTCTTTTGCTAATCGATATGTCACATTTTCGTCACGTCTGAAACTTCTTTGTAGCTCGAATCTCCAATCCAGCACGCACACGCTACTTGAAGAGACGGTGGTCGGTTGTTGTGTCTTCAGAGTTGGCGATCATGCAAGTCACAAGATCATTTTAGGAGGACCGAGATGTACAGAGCAGTTTGCTTGCTGTGGGTGGGAGCGTTGACGATTAGCTCGATGTCGTCGACGCAAGCGTTGGCGCAGGATCTGGACTCACAGGACGGCGCCGGGGCGGTATTCGTCATGACCAACTCCGTCACAAAGAACGAGGTGATCGCATACCGGCGTGCTGCCGATGGCACCTTGCGGGAACAGGGCAGATTTGCAACCGGTGGTCGAGGAAGCGGCGGCAACAACGATCCCTTGGAATCTCAAGGCTCCCTTACGCTCAGCCAGGACCACTCGTTGCTATTCGCAGTAAACGCCGGCAGCGGCACTGTTTCTGTCTTCAAGGTTCACCACTCAAGTCTGTCGCTGGTGGACAAAGTGACCAGCGGCGGCAGCGAGCCAAATGCTGTGGCACAACATGGCAACGTTGTCTATGTCCTGAATGTGGGCGGCAGCAGCAATGTCGTCGGATTCAGATTGCAAGATGACAAGTTGAAACAAATTGCAAATTCCAGTCGGTTTCTTTCAACCAACAATTCAGGCGCAGGCGGGTTGGCATTTAGTCCGGACGGCCGGTTCCTAGTTGTGGTCGAGCGCTTGACCAACGATATTGACGTATTCGCGCTCCAGAACGACAGCACTCTGTCTCCGATTGTGGTGAATTCGAGCGTTGGCCCAGGCGCGTTCTCGGTCGCTTTTGCTTCGAACGGAGTGGCCCTAGTCTCCGAAACCGGTCCTTCCGGCGTGCCCAACGGTTCGGCGATCTCATCCTACGCGATCGCAGGTAATGGCACGCTGGCACCGATTAGCGCAAGTCTTCCGACATTGGGCGCAGCGAACTGCTGGAATGTGGTGACCCCTGATGGCAAGTCCGTTTACGCCTCCAATGCCGGAACCTCGAACATTTCTGGATTCGCGATCGCAAGTACAGGAGCGTTGACTGCGCTTCCGGGAACTATCGTGGGTACGAATCCGGCCGGATCGACAAACCTCGATATCGCGGTGACGGCGGATGGCAAGTTTGTTTACACGCTGAACTCCGTAGCCGGCGCCGTCGGAATCTTTGCCGTGCAGAAAGATGGGACATTGCTGAATGTCGGGTTCGCCGGCGGGGTGTCACCGCTCAGCGGATTCAACGGAATCGCAGCATTCTGACCTTCGAGATGTTTCTTGTGTGAGTTGCGACTACAACGTCGTAACTCACAGATGTTTGGTCCGGATCCCGCCACGCTGCGTTAAGACTCGGATTAGTTCTGAGGATGGGAACCCCCTCTACGCGTGCCTTCTGCGGTAGGGATTGATTTTTCAAGCGGTTGGACTACCGCGCGGGAGGGTCTTGATGGCGGACGAGACTCCGGGCCGCAAGTAAAACTGAATTCTCGAGACCTCCCTCTAGGTCGAGCGTCCGACCCGATTGGTCGAGTTCTATCAGTGCGTTTTCGGCTTTGAGCCGATCGGTTCCGATCAGAAGGAAGGCATCACCGACCAGATCCGCCTCTGTGCCTGCGTGCCGGTGACCGCAGCGTATTGCTACTCTTCAAGAGAGGGTGCCACCACGGACTCCGACGCCACTGGCGCGATCCACATCGCCTTCGGCATTGCCCGATCTGAACTACCAGTCCGGGAGTCATGGCTGGCGCAGCAAGGGATTCCGATCGGACTTAGGAAGACCTGGGAACATGGGTCGGCGCACTTTGCTTCCGCGACGCTGACGGCCATGTTGTGGAGGTAGTAATACTAGGTGTGGAGCATCTTCCGGCGCGGTCTGGGATGAAAGTTAAACGTCGCGATTGGACCCCTGAAAATGGGCGAGGCCGAGCCGCGTCGCAGTTTTTGTGCTAATTGCGCAAATTCTTCGCCCTCGCGGTTTGACTCAACCGCCGCCTCATTTGTGCTAATTCGTCCTACCGATGTGTGCATCTCGCCTTTCGTGCGTTTTTAGCCTATTAAAGAATCTGTAAGTTACTGCGTTTGCAACACGCTGAAGGCTTCGAGTCCAACCGCCGCCACCATCCCTAATAGAATCAACCCTCAGGCGAACCTACCGCTGTCCCGGATCTGCCGTGCCACCGATTCCAAGTAGTCGTCGATTGTCTCTCCCTGCTTGCGTTCCAACCCGGTCTTGGTCTTGATTCTCTCGGCAATCCGGTTGGAAGTGGAGAATCGCACGACCGGGTCGAGATCCCATCGGCGATGCAGATAGGTTTCGATCAGAACCAACTCCTCCGCGGTGACGCCGGCGATCTGAGGCGTCACCGTTGCCGTGGACTCGGTCGCGTTCCAACCGGGCCTCACTTCGTCCGTAAGTTTCTCGTGGACAACCACGGTTCCCGCTACGTAGTCGCCCAAGCGGCGATTCTGTTTGTTCAGCATCATGCAAACCACGCCGACGCCGTAAATTCCCGGCAGCGCATCGACTGCACGAAGAAGATTACGTCCAATCGCTTCAAAGGAATCGATGGGCCGACCTGTTTCCTTGATGACGCGAATCCCGGCATATCGTTTGCCCGGAGTCTGTCCTTTCCAGATGATCTCGAAAAAAGCGAAGTATCCCCAATAAATACAGAAAAGGAACAGAATGCCGATCGCGGGGCCCCATGACCAGGACTTGAATGTGAACAAGCCGCTCGCGAATGGAATCGCAAAGACGAAAACAAAAGCACCTACTGTGTAGAGGATACTTTGCAGTAAAGTATCGATGCCGAGCGCCAGGAAGCGGCTGCCAATTCCAGCCAGCGGAAGTTCGAGGGCGATTTGCTCGGGCGTATCAATCTTCAACTCGTCCATGGAGTGCACCTGAATGATCTCGACGCGCTGGCTACAGAAACGGAAGCCTCACTGGACCAAGCTGGAGGAGCTTCTGACTCTGACGAATCGGGAGGGGCTCAATGCTCTGACGCGCACCGATTTGCAGGAGTTAAGCCTGCTCTATCGTCAGACTGCCGCGGATCTGGCGGCGATTCGCGAAGATCCAGCTTCAGTACACTTCTCCCGTTACTTGAATCAGCTCCTGACTCGAGCACACAATACCATCTATTCCGGGCAACGGGCGAGTCCTCGAAAGTTACTCTCGTTCTTCGTGATTGATTACCCTCTGATCTTCCGCCGGAACCTGAACCAGTGCGCCCTGGCGACCGCCATCTTCTTCCTGGGGGCAGCCATCGGCGTGGTTTTGACCTATCAGGATCCTGACTTCAAAGTGAAGTTTCTCGGACCTCAAATGGTAGAAACGATCGAGCACCGCCAGATGTGGACTCACTCGATTGTTGCCATCAAGCCGCTTGCTTCCAGCTCAATCATGACCAATAACATCAGCGTCGGCTTTACGACCTTTGCACTGGGTATAACGGGGGGAGTCGGAACCATCTACATGATGCTCTTCAACGGATTATTGATGGGCGTCGTGTCGACAGCGTGCTGGAGCGCCGGCATGAGTCTCCAGTTATGGAGCTTCGTAACTCCGCACGGCGTGCTTGAGATCCCTGCCATCTTTATCGCGGGTGGAGCAGGCTTCCGAGTGGCGCAGGGCCTGCTGTTTCCGGGTGTCCTGCCGCGACGAGAGTCCCTGGCGATTGCGGGCGCAGAAGGTGTGCGCCTGCTGCTGGGCACAGTACCCATCCTCGTAGTCGCAGGCCTCATTGAAGCTTTTGTCTCGCCCACGAACCTGGCTACCTTTCTGAAGTTCTTGATGGCGGCAGCGTTGTTTCTGCTGTTTGTCTTCTACTTGTTCCGCCCGATCAAGCAGCCATCAGCTTCCTAGCATGCTGCGGGAAAACTCTACCGAGCAGCTTCTTGGGAAGGGCACGACTTCACTCGTGCCGTTACATCGTTGAAATGTGTCCGCGCTTTAGCGCCTGAGGTGCGCTTCTGTATCTGCAGAGATTTTTTCCGCAGCTCTCTAGAGTTGGTTGCGCGCTTTTACTTCCAGGTAGGAATTCACAAGCGCGGGGGCCAGTGAAGCAGAACTCACTTCCATGGCGAGGGCGCCACGCTCTCGGAGACGGGCCAGCATCAATTCCCTGCGATAAATCATTTCCTGCGCGGCCGCGATTCTATACATCTGCGCTTTGTCGGTAGGCCTCTGCGCGGCTAACTCGTTCAAGTCCGGTTGTCCGATGGCGACAAATAGAACCAGATGTCGTGTCATCATCTGGGACGCCGCCTCCACCACCTCGGGCGTCATGGCCGTCTCGGCTAAATCCGTCAGCCAAACCACCAGGCTGCGTCGTTTCTGGTCGGTCAGAAGAAGTCCCGCGGTACGAAGATGGTCTGCTTCCGAGGTTTCCTCGTGGATGGTAGCCAACTGCTCCATCATCTGGCGAAGATGGGCGCTTCCGCGCGCCGCTGGAACCCGCTGCTGCAGTTTCCGTCCGTAAGCCAGCAGGCCCACGCGATCGCCCGAGTACAGTGCGACCTGCGCCAGGCTTAAGGCCGCGTTTACTGCGTAGTCGAGCTTGGTCAAGTCCCGGATGCGGGCGCGCATCAGCCGGCCGGAATCGATCACGATCCAGACCGTCTGGCTGCGTTCTACCTGGTAGAGGCGTGTTACAAGTTTTCCCCGCCGGGCGGCCGCTGTCCAGCAGATGTCCCGGTACTCGTCGCCTTCGCGATATTCCCGCAAGCTCTCAAATTCCCTGCCGATTCCTCGAATGCGAGTGTGCCGCTTCTCCATCTCGATCTGCCGGCTCCGGAGCAGGAAAATGGAATGCTTCCGTGCTTCTTCTAAATTTGGATAGATTTGCACGCGCTGTTCCAGAGGGGCTCGCACCCAACGCTCCGCAATTCGCAACACGCTTTGATAGCGTACATAAACGTCACCCAGGTTGGCCGCCCCTCTTTGCCTGGGCCGAATCGAATAGCGTTTGGAGGCGTCACTGCGCCCGGCCACGCTGAAGTCGATCTGCGGAGGCTCCGTGCGCAACTGCCCAGGGACAGCGTCGAGCACCGCGGCGTGCAGCGTCCGGGGACTCTCATTGATCAGCATGAGTTCCACTTCGGATGTAACCGAGAGTGCAGGAGGGCCATGCCAGGCCCGTTGCACTTTGAGCTGCGCCGGCCTCGGCAAGCTTAGGAGGTCGCCAATCCACACCAACGCTACCGCGGCATCCCACGCCAGCATGGCATACGCCCATCGCAAGTCAAAGAAAGCCAGAGTGAGCCAGAACACGCCCATCAACAGCAGAAGAAAGAAGCGAGGACCGAACGCAACGTGCCAGCGTCCATAGGAGCGTGACGCCGCCACGATTGTGGGCGGCACCATGCCTTTCAGATTACTCACTTCGGCACCTCAACGGCCCGCACCACGTCCTGTAACACCTGATCCGGTGTGATGCCTTCGAGATCGGCTTCCGGTCGCAGCATAATGCGATGACGCAATGTGGGAAGTGCGGCTTGCTTCACATCGTCAGGGATCAGATAGTCCCGTCCCTCCATCGCAGCTACGGCTTTGGAAACCGCCATCAAACTGACGGCCGCCCGCGGACTCGCGCCCAGGGAGAGCGACGGCCAGTCCCGTGTCCGGCGGGCAATATGGACGATGTATTGGAAGTGCGATTCCTGAACCGTGATGCCTTTGATTTCCTGCCGAGCCTGCTGCAGTAGTTCCGGTTCGACCGCACTGAGGCCGACCTTGTCGAGATCGCCGGAATCGAATCCATTCTGGACATTAGTCAGCAGTTGGATCTCGTCCGCCGCCTCGGGATAAGGCACGCGGATCTTTAACAGGAACCGGTCCAGCTGTGCTTCCGGCAGAGGATAGGTTCCTTCGAACTCGACCGGATTTTGCGTCGCAAACACCGTGAAGAACGGCGAAAGTTCGTACCGTGTTCCGTCAATCGTCACCTGGCGCTCTTCCATGCACTCGAGCAACGCCGCTTGGGTGCGCGGCGGCATGCGATTGACTTCATCGACCAAAAGCAAGTCGGTGAACACGGGCCCTTGGTGAAGCTGGAACTCGCTGGAAGCCTGGTTCAGGATGTTGGTGCCAACGATATCGGCCGGCATCAGGTCGGAAGTAGATTGCACGCGCCGGAATTGCAGCCGCACCAGGCGAGAGATGGTCTTGACCACCAGGGTCTTCGCGATTCCAGGGACACCTTCGAGCAGCACATGTCCTTGGCATAAGAGCGCGATCAAGCACTGGTCCTTCAATTTCTCCTGGCCCACGACCACGCGCGCCAGCTCACTGCGGACATGCTGCACCAGTTTCGGAACCGCTTCCATCAGGCTTTCTCCTTTTCGGCGCGAGGGCTGGGGAACAACTTGAGCCTCGAGGTGTACTCATGCAGTTCCTGGATCAATTGCAGGGCTTGGGCAGGCTCCAGATTCGTGTCGTAACGCGCTGACTCGCAGGCGCGCAGAGTCCCGGCAAAATGCTCATCGTTGAGGATGGAACGCTGTTCAACCGCGCGCTGCAGGTCAGCGGCGGAAGCATTCCCGGCCAACCCCAGGCGGCGCGTGAGCCAGTACCGAAAGCGCTGGTACGTGATATCGACGGCAACGGATCCAGCGCCCGCCCTTTCGTACAACCCGCCCAAGGTGTGGACGAACTCAAGCGGCGACAAACGAACGTCCCCCACTGGCTGAAACATGGGTCCGCTCCGGCGCGAAAATGTAAACAAGACTGCCGCGCCGAGCAAAGAGAATTGCAGCACTAACCAGACGAGCGGCGAGCGTGCGATCGAAGCCGACAGGCTCTGCCGATATCCGTGGATGTATTCATCCCACAGGATTTCGCGCTGGCCTTCTCCGATGCATGCCAGTAAGAATTCCAGATTCCCGGCTTCGCGCAGGCCGGCGTTGGTGAGAGGAGTGGCCGAAGCCCACCAGATCACTTGCCCCTTGCCGAAGTTGTACTTCGCAACTCTCACGCGGTCATCTTCCCCGTACAAGGGCACTGCAAATGCGGCACGGGACCAGTAGGCTTCCGGTGCCATGGTGATCTCCGGCGCTTGCCGTGTGATGGCCGAGGGCGAGAGTGCCGGCAACTTCTTCCAGAGCATGCCCTCCACTGGATCAAACCTCGAGGACCCCTCCGGCAGGTATGAAGTCGCAAACACGCCGGTTGCGATGACGTGTCCGCCGTCCGCGATGAATTTCTGAAGGTGCGTTTTGTCTTCCCGCGTCGACGCTTCTTCCGGATCAGCTAGGATCAAAGTGCTTGTCGCGCGCTCGTCCAACTCGCTCAGGGTTCTCCGCCATTGAACGACCTTGTATCCCGACTCCTGCAGCAGCAAGTAAGCGACTTTTGCCCCACCGGACCCCGCGGAGTAGGTTGTCGGGATCTCGGCTTTCAAACCCGCGTGCCCGGCAAACAAGGCGCCGCCCACCACCATCAATGCAAACACCAGCGCCACGCCCAGGAACAATTTGCGATCCTTGGGGCTGACCTTCAGCGGCATCCCAGCTTCTCCAGTTCTTCCAATGTCTGTGAGAAAGCTTGTGAGTCCGCGGGTTCGCCGGCGTACCAGGCCTTTTCAAACTTGTTGGTGAGTGCGGCCAGCACCGGCCGCAGCTCGTTCGCGGTGGGCATCAAACGCAAGTATTCACGCGGCGTCCGGGCGACATCCGGTCGCCACACGCCCTGCGATTCGAGAAACGATATGCCCGCCCAATACGCCAAATGAATCGCGTCTTGCCAATTTCCGAGCCGGGCCGCCTCGCGAGCGTCAGCCAGCCACACCCGCCACTCGCGCGCGGAAACAGGTAAGGGCTCCGGCAGGATGGTTTCCACTCTTGCGGTGGTTCGGATGCTCCGATAGACCCAATAGGTCAGGGCCAGGAAAGCCACAATCATCAATCCATAAACGAAGAATTTTCCAATATTCGGAACGACGGACGAGGTGATCGCTCGCCCGACTAGCCGGATCAGGAACCGGATAAACCACGCCTTCAACCGATCGACCCAGGTTGGCCCGTGGAGGTCTTGAAATTCAGGGCGGCTCAGGATTTCCCCGACGATGCCGTGCTGTCTGGAAATGTCGCCCGGTTCTTTCTCGTAGTCATCAAGATCCGTCCGCGCCTGCGCAAGCCTGTCGCGCATTCTGTCGACCAGGTCTTCGTCATACTCGCGCCCCAACTCGGCCAGATCCTCTCGCAACCATTCGGTGGACACTTCGAACGTGCCGTGCTGGGTAGCCACTCGCCAGGTAGTTGGAAGGCTGTTGATCAGTTCCGGAATAGCGGCACCCGGCTGATCAAGTTGCTGGGTGGCCGCCAGGAGGTGATCGAGTTCGGTGCGGTACTGCTCTGGGGTCACATCCGACGGGCTGCTGACGGCGAGCCTTGGCACCGCGACGATCAGGGCCATCAGCAGAATGCAGGTTCGCGGCTTGTTCATGCGACGGCCTAGATGGCGGGGGCCACTCCAGGCTGGGCTAAGTCGAGGGTCTCCATCATGTATTGGAGGTCGAAGGCCTCTTTTCGCACGCGCTGGTCGTAATACAAGAGAGAAAATGCGATCGTTGCCAGCGGACCCACCAAGCATTGTGCGATGAAGCCGGCGACGGCCGCGCCTACCTGAACGCCACCGGAAGCAGCCGCACCTGGGCCGGCCTTACCCACGATGAAACCGATCGGCCACTCAATAAGAAATCCCACCGCGAAGCTCAATACGATGAACAATATCCAGACAACAAAGATCCGCCACCGGCTGCCTTTGGTGAGTTCGGAACTGCGGGAAATGGAATCGATAATGCCTCGATCTTCGAGCACCGTAACCGGAACCGCGAGAGACCACATCATTGTAAAAATGATGCCGGGTACAACCAGCAGCAGCACGCCTACACCGACACCCAGTCCGACCACAAGGGTGAGCAGCACTACGCGAAAAATCCGCCCCTTTACTCGGGAATACGCCTCACTAACGCTCGTGGGACGGCCCAGATGCAGCTGGGACACGGCAACTACGGTCGCCGCCTGCGAGGCTGCTGCGACGACCAATGAAATCAGTAAGAACGCCATCGCCCACCCTAGTGCACCAAGAGCGGCGCCAAGACTTCTCTGCGAGTGCAACGAAATCACCGACAACCGCGCTGCCAGGCTGAGCAAATGTGGCAGAGCAACGATGCCTACAAATAAAACGAAGTGCTCGCGGTACAGAGAGAAAGTACGGTCCAGTAACTCACCAGTAGTCAGAGGGCGCAGCGGCGTGGTCGTCATCGTGTCTTCGCCTCGAGGCGGGGACTCAAGAACAGGCAGGATACTAGCACAGAATGCAAGAACTGAAACTTTACGAAATAGGTGATCAGTTGCCGCAGGGCGTTAACTGCCAAGTGGAGGAGTTACTCAATGTTACGGCAAATCGATAGCATTGCTCTTTCTCAAACCTCGCCCTCAGGCGTGAGCGGCCATCCGTTTCGGAGCGGAACGAGTGGAAGCACTGGTCCCCTCGTTTCCTTGTTCCCGCAGCTTGAACTGTTGCAGCAACTTCTGTATCTGAGCAGCCATTTGCGCCAATTCTCCCGCCGCTGTTTGCGTCTCGTTGGCTCCGCTCGATGTATTGCGGGCAGCCTCCGCGACCCCGGAAATGTTCGAGGCAATCTCGCCCGCTCCCTTGGCCGCATCGCCGACGTTCCGCTCCATCTCATTGGTCGTTGCCGTTTGTTCTTCCACTGCCGACGCAATGGTGGTTGAGATTTCATTGATCTGTTTGATTACTGTGCTGATCTCTCCAATGGCCTGCACCGCACCCTTGGTGTCCTCTTGCACCAGTACGATCTTGCGGCTGATGTCCTCCGTGGCCTTTGCGGTTTCCTTGGCCAGTTCTTTCACTTCATTGGCCACCACCGCGAAGCCCTTGCCGGCTTCACCCGCACGCGCCGCCTCGATTGTGGCGTTCAACGCTAGCAAATTAGTTTGTTGCGCGATCGAAGTTATGACCTTGATCACCTCGCCGATTTCGATACTGGACTCGCCCAACTTGGAGATGGTTCGGTTGGTGTTTTCCGCCACTCCCATGGCGTTCCTGGCGACGCGCGCGGCTTCGGTCGAGTTCCGCGCGATTTCCCGGATGGACGACAGCATCTCCTCCGAACTCGTGGACACGACCCCCAGATTGGTGGAGATCTGTTCCCCGGCGGCAGACACCACGGCCGCCTGGCTCGAGGTTTCCTCTGCACTGGCAGCAATGTGCTGGCTGGTCGACGACAGTTCCTGGCTCGCGTTTGCCAGCTGCTTCGCGTTGGAAATGATGGACCGCATCGTCTGGGAAAGGTTGTCTTCATGGCATTGAGTGCACTACAGGCCTCCCCGATTTCATCCCGCGAGCGTATCTCGACATCTGCCACCGCCAGATTATTGCCGGCGATCTCCTGGATGAAGTTTCGCATCTGCCGGGGTGCGAC
Organism: Terriglobales bacterium; assembly: GCA_035652655.1. GTDB lineage: Bacteria > Acidobacteriota > Terriglobia > Terriglobales > Acidobacteriaceae > Gp1-AA133. Next base: position 5,168 of record DASRDJ010000007.1, on the reverse strand, counting down.
AATGATCGATCTTGCGATGAACGCGGAAAGAATCAGTCCCAAAGCGATGCCAGCCACGCCTAAAGACACGACGGTGACCTTGCTGCGGGCGACCGTGGTGTCCTGTTCCTCGTTCACCTTCATTTCTCCCTCGGTGAGATGAGCCACAAAGGCATCCGTCGCCGCGTCCACTGCATTCAGGCAGTCCTCTTCTTGCGTGAGAGACAGGCTTTCAGCCTCCTTGACCTTGCCAGCCCGGCGCAGACGAATCTCCTCATCGAGTACAGCGCGCAATCCATCTTGGGCGTGCTGAATCTCCGCGTAGAGGACCTTCCCTTGTTCAGTGCGCACCAGGGGGACAAGTTTGCTTGCCGTCTCCCGGAACTCACGCTGCCCGTCCTTGTCCCGTTCAAGTACCTTCTCCTGGCCACTGACCAGAAATCCTCGCGTCCCGGAACTCTCCTTGAACACGGACTCCATCAGCAACATCGACAGTTCTTTTTCTGTGACCATGCTCGCAACTTCGTCGGCGGCTCCATCGAGTTTTGACGACAGCCAGGAATCCGACAAGGGCGGAAAGAACTAGGACAACCAGCAGAGTTCCAAAGCCGATAAACAGCTTCATTTTGACCGTTAATGTATTCATGGACAGCCGCTCCCAGGGACAAACACTAGGGGTTTATCGGCAGGAACAGCTCGAAACTTGAAAGCCGAAGCAGGCGAAGGGCTCGCCTACACCCACGACAGGTCCCGGGTCACCAGCCACTTGCCGACCGGCGTCCGGGTCTTCACCCACAGCTTGGTGGCGAAGTACTTGCGATAGGCAGCTTTCATGCGAGCAAGCCCCGCTTGCTTCGAGGCCGGAGTACTGAGCGTGTATCCGTTGCGCTGCAGGTTTTCTGCAATCAGGCTTTCAAGTATTTCCAGTTCGTCAGCAGGAAGGTCCGTTTTCCAGCGACCGATCGGGCTGCGCGACTCGCCCTGGAACGCCGTGTTTGGCGCCGCCACCGACCCGATCGCCACGCGCAGGATCTGTTCATGGTCCAGGCGGTGTTCGATAAACGGCTCAACTCGTGCCAGCACTTCTTTCGGACGCTGCACCACGTCTTCGTAGTGCAACTCGAGATAATCTCCACCCAACTTTTTGCCCGCTGCCTGCCCTTTGCTTACGATCCATTCCCAGTACACGCCGGCCGCCATGGCGGGCCGCAGCCGGTCGGTCGGCAGACGCTTGATCTGGCCTTTCTTCTCCCACGAGAGAGCAACATCGCGCCCGTCGCGAATGACGTGAATGACCAGCGCTTCCGGAATGGTTTGTTTGATCCAGTCCAGATATAGCAGGTGGTCAGGCGTGGTCTCGGCCCAGCGCTCCACTCCCTGCTTGCGGCACATCGCTTCCATCACGATACGCAGGAAGTCGCCGCCGTTCTGGCATTCGCTCAGGACGCGGGGCTCGACCTCGTCCGGCGTTAGTTCGGTGCGTGTATACAGGCGGGATTTGTACCAGGCGTCGAGCATCCGCCGGCGGTTTGCCAGGACACTGAGGGGACGAAAACGCGGCTCAAGCAAGTTGAAGACTTGCGACTCCATCCGGTACACGGCGAAGTTCCCGGACGAAAGCAGCATGTGGTAAAGCAGGGTCGTACCCGAACGGCTGCATCCCAGCACGAAGACGGGCGCCTTGTTGCGCGCGCTCATGCGGTTGCGCGAATCGATCGCCTCCGCTGCCCCGCACCATTTCGGATGGCGGGTGTTCGCCGTTCCATGACAAGGTGTGTTTCTCCATTCCGGCCGTCGGCGCTCTGAACCACGGGTCGCCCATCATCGCGTCGTATAGTCCAGTTGCCGTCGACCCGCTCCACAAACGTGATCGCCCCCGTGCTCGGACCGCCGCACACTGGAACTTCTGATTTCTCGCCGCCCTGGACGATCACCGTCGCCGCCAGCAGGTTGCGCACGTGGGTCACGGCCAGCACATAGCCCTCCGTGCTATCGGCAAGAGTCATCAGTTGCTGGAGCCTTACGGAGTAGCGTCCGTAAAATTGATCAAACGACTCTCCGCTGGGCGCCGCCAGATCGGTGCGCTCGTTCAACATATTCAGAAACGGCAGGATGTCCTTGATCTTCTCCCCGCCAAACACTCCCAGGTTCCACGGCCGCAACTCAGGCGTCGCCGTGATCCGGGCTTTGACTTTGCGTTTGAGAACCTGTGCAGTCTGGCGTGCCCGCTTCAAGTCAGAACAATAGATCGCCTCAATCGGATACCCGTGGAGTTTCTCCGCGGTCTCCACCGCCTCTTGCAGGCCCGTCTCATCCAGCGGAACATCGAGCCACGCCCGCAACCGCTCGTCCTCGCCCGGCTTGTTCAACGAGGTGTGCCCGTGTCTCACCAATATCAGTTTCCCCATACTTTCTCGTTCTCCTCGGTCTTCTTCGAAACCGTCTTCATGCGGCGGTTTTCGTCACAACGGTAGAGCGAGCCCCTGGGTGCCTAGATCGGAAGCGGAAAAGCTTGGACAGGAAGGATCGTGCTGATCATTCGTGTGCGTGCAGAAGGTGGTTTCCGTCCTTCAAAGTCTACAAAGTTAATAGACATGGCCAAGGAGTGTGCACGTCACACTCCAACCCTCGGAATTGTTACATCAATATGAATAGAGTTCACTTAGGCGTTGGGAGGAAAGGACTTATCCAGAGGCGGAGTGCAATCTCTTGCACACAAGTGCCACCTTTTGTGCGGGGCCGAACGCATGAGTGCTCCATTTTTGCCTGCCGAAACGTCGTCATACTGTCTCTTCAGCTATTGAATCCACACCGACTTGATGTTGGTGAACTCATGTATTCCATGGACGCCCAGCTCCCGTCCATGGCCGGAATGCTTCACGCCCCCGAACGGTAAACGGGGATCCGACGCCACCATCTTGTTGATGAAGACCATTCCCGCCTCGAGTTCGTTGATGAAGCGCTCGCGCTCGGCGTCGTTTTGCGTCCATGCGCTCGCGCCCAAGCCGAAGCGGCTGTCGTTTGCAAGCCGGATTGCCTCATCGAGATTCTTCGCCCGGAACAAGGAAGCCACCGGTCCGAAAAACTCTTCTTTATAAGCGGGTGAATCTGGCGGGATGTTGGTAAGCACGGTCGGCGCGTAGTAGTATCCCGCCCGTTCCAGCGGCTGGCCGCCGGTGACTAATTTCGCGCCCGCATCAATCGTCTTGCGTACATCGGCGTCCAAGGACGTCACAGCGTCAGCATTGGCCAGCGGCCCGAGTTCGGTCTTGTCGTCCATCGGATCGCCCACCACCAGCCCTTCCATGCGCGCCACAAACTTTTTCTCAAAGGCATCGGCGATCGCCTCCGCCACAATAAACCGCTTGGCCGCGATGCACGATTGACCGTTGTTGATGATGCGCGCCTCCACCGCGGTCGCAACTGCCGCATCCAGATCCGCGCTCGGCATCACGATAAAGGGATCGCTCCCGCCCAGCTCCAGCACCACTTTCTTGATCTGCTTGGCCGCCCCCACTCCCACCTGGACGCCGGCTTGCTCGCTGCCCGTGAGCGTAGCCGCCACGATTCGCGGATCGTTCAACAGATCTTCCACCTTCGCCGCCCCGATCAGCAAAGTCTGAAACGCGCCTTCCGGAAATCCTGCCCGCCGGAAGATATGCTCGATCTTGAGCGCGCATTGAGGAACGTTTGAAGCGTGCTTGAGCAGTCCCACGTTCCCCGCCATCAACGCCGGAGCCGCGAACCGGAATACCTGCCAGAAGGGAAAATTCCATGGCATCACCGCGAGCACCGGTCCCATCGGCTGGTACCGGATAAAGCTCTTGCGCGCGGGAGTCTCTACGACCTGATCCGCCATAAAGCGTTCCGCGTTCTCGGCATAGTATCGGCAGGCGGTCGCGCATTTGGCGGCTTCCGCCACGGCCGCCTTCAGCGGCTTGCCCATCTCCAGCGTCATCATTCGGCCGCACTCTTCTTTCTCGGCCTCGATAAGTTCCGCTGCCTTCATCATCTTTCGCGCCCGCTCCGCGAACGGCACCTTCCGATACTCGGGAAAAGTCTCGGCCGCGCGCTTCACCTTCGCATCCACCTCCGCGTCCGTGAGCGGCTCGAACTTCTTGACGAGTTCTCCGGTGGCGGGGTTGATCGTGGCGATGGCCATGTTTGCAAAGACCTCCGGGTCAGTTTTCCGGCCTGCGCCCACACAGCAGGCACGGCACAAGTCGTCGAACCAATCACGATATCACTTTCAGATTCCTACAGAAGCTTGGTCGCAAATGACCCAACCTGCGGCATACCGCGCAAGGAACAGAACAAGACGTGCAACGGAGCCAGCCGCGCAGCGGCGGCATAGGATAGCCCAGGGCGTAAGCCCTGGGTAGGCTGGGGAATGAAGCGCGAGTCCCGTAGGGACGGCACCGCGCGCAGCGGGCGTTAGCCCGCAAGCTCGTCACTTTGTCGGTTTGAGAATAAGCGAGCGGCGAAAACGACGAGCCGAAAAAAACGGAGCCGAGCATTGTGGCCAATGCCCGGCTAAACAGTCAGTGGAGAAATTTTGCTACTGAATCGAACTTGCTGCTTGCGAGAAAACACCGTTTGCGTTGGAGCCGATCATTCGAACCGTGCCGACTACCAGCACGAGAATCACAGCCAGCATCACAGCGTATTCAGCGATGTCCTGACCTTGATCATCTGACCAAAGCCTGGCAAGTAGGGGGAGGACTGACATGTTCCGTTACCTTCCTGAGTTGGAGTGGAGACGGGCACATTATTACCTAAAGGCCTGAGGAAAACTATGTGACTAAAGTAATTGTACTGTTGGACATGTTGAGTCGCCCCTTCGTGCACGGCGCCCAAAATGTCCTTGTGGGTAGTGCGAACTGTGGAAATCCCCGAGCCCGCGGTCAGATTGCTTTCAAGTTCCCGCGCAGCCTTGGCAGGCATGACGTTCATGGGGTGGTCGATCGCTGACTGTCGAGTTCCGCCTGGCGGCGTGCGAGCCACGCGTCGACGCTGAGAATCCCGCCGCCCTTGCTCGCGATGAACAGGAACGCGAAGCAGTTCGCAGCCGCGATCTCGCCTCCATTCAGAATCGGCCAGAACCGCAAGTGGGCGTGCACCAGAAAGTACGCGAATGCCATCTCTCCCGATAGCACGAAGGCGATCGGCGAGGTGAACAAGCCGACCAT
>DASRDJ010000006.1:0-6172 GCA_035652655.1 Terriglobales bacterium | reverse complement strand
GTTGACCATCGACCCGTACGGATCGAACTGGTTCGTTGCCAATTCCTCGTGCAGGTTTTTTGCAGATCCCGAATAACTGGGGCGACCGTAAGCGTAATCGACCATCAGTTTGGAATCGCCACCGCTGCTCGCGCCGGTTTGTCTGCGCCAAATCTGATAGAAAAATTTCAGATCCTGTCCCTGCACCAGGGCGAGTTCCTTCGCGACATATGGACGAAAGCGAATGCCGCCGCCCGTAAATGGAAGAAATTCGGCTTTCGCAGGATCGACCGCATCGGCTTGCGAAAACGCCACCGGATCCGTGACCACAAATTCCTGCTTCCTCACATCCGAAATCGTGATCTCGCGTTCAGCCGGGAAGCTGGTCTTGGTAAGCAAGTTCGTGAACAGGAATTTCAAGGAGTACTTGCCGGGAGCCAGCGGGACCCAGCCCTCGTACATAACGGGCTTTCCCTTCAGGCTGTCCAGATCCGCTTTGCTCATGTACCTGGAAAGCTTCTGCTCGCGATTGAAAAGCTCTTTCCCGTCAGCACCCAGCACGCGCACCATCGTATCGAGCGAGTAATAGAAGCGCTGATCAGCCTGCGCCACCGCGAAGTCCTCGGGCTGCGGCAGACGAATCGCGAAGTGCAGGCGGATATCTCCGTGGGAATCCCGTAACGGCGCGCACACCACGTTCAGCAAATCCCCAGGAAGGATGACACGATGCGTGACGTCCTCACTCAACGCCTGCCGCAATTTGAGCGCTTCAACCGTGAACGGATGATTCGCTAAATCGTGAATCGTTCCCAGCATCAGGTCGGACAGCAACGTTGAATCGGCATTCGTGGTGTCCACCGGTTCGCTCGGCAGCAAGCTGAGCGTTGTTTTAGCGACTTCGCGGCCGAGGATGTGATCGATTTGCAGGTACGATTGCTTTCGTCCTTGTTCCGCCTGGATGCCTGTCACGAGCTTGTTCGGGCCGTCCATGTAGGGGCTGTACAGCCTGAAGTCGCCGAAGTCTTTCTCCCAAAACACAATGTAAAAGAACGGCGGCAAAGCGGGGTGGCTACTCGAATAAAACCAGATCTCCATTCCTCGCACGCCGGTCTGCGCGACATACCGTGCCTTCTGCTGTGGAGCTCCCAGCGTGATGTAGATCCGGCCCATGTCGGTGTTCCAGCCGTCCCCGAATTTTCCGAAATGATCGCTGGCATACTGCAACCGCTCGTAATGCTCTTCTCGATAAGAATTGGTGGGAGCGCCCGGATTCGGATTTCTGATCTCCCAAAAATGCTCAATAAACTTGTCCCGAGCCTCATCCGTGTTAAGCCCCTTGAAGGCCGCGCTCTCCTCCTTGGTGATGATGTACCCCACGTCCTTCTTCAGCCACTCGCTGTATTTCTTCGGCAGCTTCGTGGAGTCGCTGGCGAACACGGCAGCGAAGCACATCAGGACGGTCATCAAAACAGCAAATTTACGCATCAGAGCCAATCGAGACACGGGAGAGATATCGAATACTGACATAGGCTTTATAGGCTTTAGGGTATGTTGTTTAGCGTATTGTTATTCAAACCACGCGTCAAGAAGGCCGCAGGGACGAAAACCTCGTGGCTCGCTGCCAAATGTTTGTGGTGTTCGCGCTTTCTTCACTCCGTTCATTGCGCCATTCTCGGGCAAGTCCGGCTAAGCGACGGTCATGAATCATGCTCCCAAGCGCGATCTCGATGGTCTCTTTCACGAGGGCCTTATCCTCTTTAATGCATCCCAATTCTTTGAAGCCCACGAGGTCCTGGAGGATGTCTGGCGGGTTGCTCCCGAGCCCGAGCGCAAGTTTTTGCAGGGCCTGATTCAGATCGCCGTCGCCCTCCACCACCATTCCACCGGGAACGTTGTCGGCTGCCGATCGTTGTTGCAGCGCGGGTTGCGCAATCTTGCGCCTTATCCTGACCGCCACTCCGGACTTGATCTTGCCCTCTTTCGCGATCTGGTTGAGGAGTGGCGTTTAGCGCTCGAGTCCCAGCAGACTTTGCCGGCGCTGCCGTCGATACGATTCGAACTTTAGTCAGACATCCTCGGGCCTGTGGAAGCTCGAGGACTTTTCCACTCGATGCGCTTCGCGTTTCGGTGCCGCCCTGCCTATCCCTCGCCTGATAAGATTCTTCTACCCGTGAACCGCTCGGTGCCATCACCTTCGGGCGTGCTAGCTGGCGTCCCCATGCTCGAACTGGGACGTCAATACGACTCGATTCGCGAAGAGATACTGGCTGCGGTGGAACGCGTGTGCTCGTCCCAGCACTTCATACTTGGCGAGGAAGTCGAGACCTTTGAGCGTGAAGTCTCCGCGTTCCTGGGAGTTGATCACGCCGTCGGGTGCGCTTCGGGGACCGATGCATTGTGGCTCGCGATCGCGGGCAGCGGCATCAAGCCGGGCCACACCGTCATCACGACGCCCTTCAGTTTCTTCGCTTCTGCTAGCGCAATCGTTCGCGCGGGAGCTCGCCCTGTCTTCATCGATATCAATCCCCACACACTGAATCTCGACCCGGTGAAAGTAGAAGCGTTCCTCCGCGCAGGGAAGCCGACGACCCTGCGTGCGCTGCTGCCCGTCCATCTGTACGGCCAGTGCGCCGACATGGAAGCCTTTGCCCGCCTCGCCGGAGAATTCGGCATCAACGTGCTCGAAGACGCGGCTCAGGCTATCGGCGCACGCTGGCGCGACTCGCCTGCAGGCACGATGGGCAAAGCGGCTGCCTTCAGTTTTTATCCCAGCAAGAATCTGAGCGCTTTTGGCGATGCAGGGGTCGTTGTCAGCAATGATGCAGATACCGCCGAGCACATGCGGCGGCTCCGCAATCACGGCAGTCCCCGCCGCTACTTGCACGAAGAGATGGGATGGAATTGCCGTCTCGACGCGATTCAAGCTGCCATCTTGCGCGTCAAGTTGCCGCACGTGGAAACGTGGAATCGTCGGCGCGCCGAGCACGCCGCGACTTACGATCGCCTGCTGACGCAAGCGGGATTGTTCACTCCTACAGCCGATTCACCGGTAAGGCCGATCGCGCTCGCGCCACACGCGCATCACGTCTACCACCAGTATGTGATTCGCGCGCAGCGCCGCGACGGACTCCACGATTTTCTCGCCGGCAAGAAAATCGGAAGCGCAATCTACTACCCGATCCCGCTGCATTTGCAACCGGTGTTCAACTATTTGGGATATTCGAAGGGCGATCTACCGGAAGCGGAACGCGCGGCGCAGGAAGTTCTCGCACTTCCGATGTTTCCGGAATTGAGACAAGAAGAGCAACAATGGGTGGTGGAAAACATCGCCGAATTCTACAGTTAGCGCTCCTCAACCTTCTTATCCGGTCTCGTGCAAATATTGCCCGGCCACACTCTTCCAAGTTAGCCAGTGCCTCAATACTCCCTAAGGCCTTATCTGTACGCCTCAGCTTCGAATTTCCTTAGAACCCCACCCGTGTTTTACTGAGCACTTCCGACTCTGTGCTCGTAACGCGTTCAACCCAAACACTCGCGGTTATGCGCAGGCGAAGACGCATAAAACTGCACTTCTTCGGAGAATTATTGGCCACGTGTTTGCTAGGTATTAGGGAGCCGCACCAAATTCCTCGGAGGATGATGATGAATAAGCCAACGAAATCTTTTTGGATGCTGGGCACACTCGCTCTCGCATTGAGCGCCGCCCCGCTATTCGCGCAGCAATCCGATGCCAACTCGCCGTCGTCGAGCACCCCGTCTGCGCAGTCGCAACAGCCCGGACAGAATCAGCCTGGAACGCCGCCGTCGAGCCAACAGCCCGGCGCCACCGATCCTGCCCAGTCTTCGCCCAGCCAGCAGCCCGGTGCACAGCCGCCGGCCGGCCAAGCCGGTCCTGACGCGCAGGCACAGTCTGCCAGCGACGGCCAGACCTTCAGCGGAACAGTATCTAAGTCTGGCGACAAGTTCGTTCTGCAGGATGCCAGCGGTAAGACCTATGACGTCGACCGCCAGGAAGAGCTGAAGAAGTACGAAGGCAAACAGGTTCGCATCAAGGGCACGCTCGACCCCGACGGCAAAACCATCCACGTAAAATAACGTTCCCCAACGCACACCGATCAGACCGGGGCCACAATCGTGGCCCCGTTTTTATTCCCGCCAGATTGAAACGCGCAGGGTGACTCCATCCCAGCTCCTGCGGGCAGCAGAGGGCCACATTAGGCGTCGCCTGCCGATTTCTCATTTACAATCGCAGCGCTCTTTAATCCCAGAAGATGCCGCCTTTTCCGCAGACTCGCCTGCCTGTCACCGACGTTGCGAGGCAGACCTTCGCGCAGGTGTTCGGCGGTCCGCGCCGCATCTTCCGCGCCCCCGGACGAGTCAACCTCATCGGCGAGCACACCGACTACAATCTCGGATTCGTGATGCCTGCAGCCGTCGACCTTTATTGTTCGGTGGCCATCGCAGCGCGCAGCGATCGCGAATTGCACGTGTACTCTGCGCACTTCGCCGAGAAGCTCGTATGCGACCTCGAACCCCCGCACCCGTCTCCGCGCGGGGACTGGAGCGACTATGTAATCGGCACAGCCATCGCGCTTGAGAATTCCGGCTTCGAACTTCGTGGAGCGAATCTGGTGGTCAGCGGCGAAGTTCCCTTAGGTTCGGGCTTGAGTTCCTCCGCTGCCATTGAAGTCTCCACCGGCGCCGCCCTGCTGAATGTCAGTGGGCACACTCTGGACCGCAAGCAACTGGCGCTCGCCTGCCAGAGCGCTGAAAACGAATTTGTGGGTGCTCGTTGCGGCATCATGGATCAATTCATCTCCGCACACGGTCAGGCGGGTCACGCCCTCATGCTGGATTGCCGCAGCCTCGAGGCCACCTCTCTGCCGATTCCTTCGAACGTGCGACTGCTCGTCAGCAACACCGGAGTGAAGCACCAGCACGCGGCGGGTGAATACAACGCGCGCCGCCGGCAATGCGAGGAGGGAGTCCGTCTCCTCTCCTCTGCTCTTCAGGGCCTTCAGTCTCTGCGCGATGTAAGTGCGGCTCAACTCGAACAACACAAACGCCTGTTGCCTGACCTCACCTATAAGCGCTGCCGGCACGTGGTCACGGAAAACGAGCGGGTGCTGCAAATGGCTGACTCTCTCGCCCAGGGAAATCTCGCATCCGTCGGGAAACTCATGGCTGACTCGCACCGCAGCTTGCGCGACGACTACGAGGTCAGTTGCGCAGAACTCGACACCATGGTCGACATCGCCGCTGGACTTCCCGGCGTGATCGGCGCCCGCATGACGGGAGGTGGATTCGGGGGCTGCACGGTGAATCTCGTCGAGGGGAGCGCAGCCAAGTCCGTAGGCCGCGAGCTTATGGCGCAGTACGAAGCGCGCACCGGCATTCGTCCCGAGACCTACATCCTGAACGCAACCGACGGTGTAACCGAGGTGACCTGAAGCCGTAGTTTCCCGACATATTTAACTGTACTTCTGCCCGATGCGAACCGACGCATGAATCTCGATCAACTCAAGGACACGCCCCACCGACGCTACAATCCCCTGACCCAGGAGTGGGTCATCGTCTCGCCCCATCGCACGCAACGGCCCTGGCAGGGAAAGGTAGAAAAGGCCCCACTCGAGGATGCGCCCCATTTCGACCCTGACTGCTATTTGTGTCCTGGGAATGCCCGCGCGGGCGGTGCGCGCAATCCGAAATACTCCAGCACCTTCGCCTTCGACAATGATTACGCCGCGCTCCTCCCCGACCCGCAGGAAGTAGGGATCGACCACGACAATCTGCTGATCGCCGGTACGGAGCGCGGAATCTGCCGCGTCGGATGTTTTTCGCCGCGCCACGACCTCACCATCCCGCGCATGAGCGTGCGCGAACTCCGGCCCGTGGTCGATCTGTGGATCGATCAATTCAACGATCTGGGGTCTCGCGCCTGGGTCAAGCATGTGCAGATCTTCGAAAACCGCGGCGCCATGATGGGCGCCAGCAATCCGCATCCCCACTGCCAGATCTGGGCCACGGCTTCCATTCCAAACGAACCCACGAAGGAACTGCTTGCCCAGCGCGCGTACTTCGAATCGCACAAACACTGCCTTCTGTGCGATTACATCGCCGCGGAACAGCGTCAGAAGGAGCGCATCGTTTGCGAGAACGAAGGATTCGTTGCGCTGGTTCCCTTCTGGGCGGT
>DASRDJ010000005.1:0-3582 GCA_035652655.1 Terriglobales bacterium | reverse complement strand
ACAAGCCTTCATTCTTGATGTTACGTCCGACTACCTGCGTTATCGAAGTGAGACGGACAAATCCCATGCGTCCGTTTACAAAGAACAAAACCGAGCTGTTCTCGCCGCCCGAAGCACTCTCAGAATTCCGTCAGAGGATCTAAAGATCGATCCATTTTCCAAACAGCCTGACCTTGGTCACGGCACATCGCGTGCAAGTGTAGGGGCCGGGTGGCGCAACAACGATACGTTTGAGGAGTTGGCGATCCGGGCTGCTTACCATGATCTCCTGGATCCTGAGATTGGCCATACACAGGATGCACAGGTCGAAATCGCATCAGTGAGCGTTCGACACTACAACCGGGCCGGTCAGACCAGGGTTGAACAGGCCACGCTGGTCAATATGATGTTACTCTCGCCGATGGACTCGCTGTTCCATGGTCTCTCGTGGAAGATCAATGCCGGTATGAACACGATTCGCTTCGGTAGCTGTCAACTCTGCAGTAACGGAGTGCTGAATGGTGGCATCGGGGCAGCGAAGGAATCTCACTGGCTCAAAAGGGAAGTTGTCTTTGCCTTCGCAGAGGCAGAGGCCGACTATAGCCGTGCGTATCAAGAGGACTATCGCGTCGGCGGCGGGGGAACCGTCGGCCTATTGGCCGATCTCACTGACCGATGGAAACTCATGGCATCCGGAACGTACCTGCGATTTCCCTTGGGGGATAAGTCAGACGACTTTAGATGGTTCGTGGGCCAGCGCTATACACTGGCACAGAACTGGGCGCTTAGGCTGGAGTATAACCACCGCGACCACGACAACGATGTGCTTTTCAGCCTGCAGGGGTTTTTTTAATCCAGCTCGAGGATTGACGGAACGTATTTGTAAAGGTTTTCGCCTGTCCGTTGATGGGGAGACGTTGACAATTCGAGGTCCAATACATAACATTCCAGCCCACCGGTACTGGCAAGATGGTGATACGGTAGGTTAGGTTTTCATGTAAGGTTCCGTTGTTCCCTCTCGGCAACGATTTCAGATTTTGGATCGGGTCTTACCCAAATTACCCCGGCAAGGATCTCTCAATAACTTCAAGCCGGCCCTTCTTGTCTGGTAATTTGCATTAGTTGTTGATTGCAGACAAGCGCTCATGTTTGACGTTCCTTCAGCAGGAAAAAGAGAAATGGCGAGAAGAATGAGAGGCATACTGTGCTTGGCTGTAATGGTAATAGTCACTGCGGGCTGCACGAAAGTCGTCTTCATGGGTAATAAGGGAGAATTGAGCCAGAAAATGAAGATTACTTCAGATCCTCCCGGTGCACAGGTTTTCCTCATGGGATCCATACCTCTCGGCGAGACCCCACTGCTGGATGTAAAAATTGAACAAACATACGATACCTTCCTGACTCTAAAGAAGGAGGGTTATGAAGACAAAAATCTCCTCCTGAGACATCATTTTCACGTCGTTCTCATTCCGAAGAAGGCTTCCCGGGAACAACGGGCGCATGTTGCGCGAACTAAGACGGCGAGGGATCTCACGCTGATAGGCTATTCAGAGGTTCAACACAATTTGGCTGTTGGGCGCGGAGAATATCTCGCGAGTCTATTGGTAACGTTGAGGGTGCCAGAATCTGAGCAAGGCAATGCGATACGTCAGTTACAGGAGCTTATGGCGGCCGCGGCGGACCCGTTAGATTTTTCGGATAGGGTTCTCGATCGTTTTCATGTGTCACGGTTCTAGTGAAACCGACCGGACTGATCCCTTGAAACTTTGAGGTGAAGAAATACATCGCGCGGCGACCCAATGAGCAGAAGCGTAGAGAAGCGACAAGTATTTTTCTCACCAGAACGTGCTTTTCGGCTATAATGCAACCGTGGCAACGTTCATGGGTGTGCCTCCAACCATGAACGTGATTTTTTTGTGATGACACAGAAGCAATATGCCGCCCTAGTCGAGGCGGGTGAGAGTTCGCTGATCACGATGGTCACAGCACTGAATGACGGGATTTTAGGCCATCCGGTTTTGGCCCAAGTCTCTTTTACCCGCTGATTTACGAATCCGGGGTTTCAGGTTTCATTCTGGAACCCCGGGATATTTTCGCACTCCACCCTTGCGAATTTTTGCTTCGGTCTTATTGAGTCTGGCGACGAGCATTGCACCTGCGATGGCAAATGCCATCTCCAACCCCTATCTTGAAGAGTTAGTTAACCTCGCCCATCAAGCCAAGCTGGCGGACGACCGTGAATGGCACCTCCTGCTTCACTATAGAGAAAACCTCTTTGGGGGCCATACCAGTGAGCAGGACGACCCGGGATTTTTCATGTCGCCGAATGGGAAAACTGACCCACAGGCAGAACTCGATGCGACGCTGAAGCAGTTCTTCTCTGATGAACTCGTTGGGCGCTCGAATCAGCCGGCTCAATGCGCCTTTATCGCACGGTACCACTGGTTGCAGGAGCGGTTGCAATTCGACGATTCCCGTTTGCCGAAGATGGCATGCGAACGGTTCGAACGATGGGTTGCCGAGTTTGAGGCCCAATCGATCACGCTCATTTTCCCCTCTGCCTTCTTGAACAATCCCGCATCCATGTTCGGTCACACTTTTCTTCGGATTGATCAGAAGGGCCAAACCGAACAGACCAGAATTCTGGCGCATACGATCAACTATGCGGCATACGTACCTCCTGACGCCGGAATATCCTATCCGATCCTTGGCATTTTCGGCGGGTACAGCGGATACTTCTCGACGTATCCTTATTATTTGAAGGTACAGGAGTATCGAGACTTCGAAAATCGAGATATTTGGGAATATCGCCTCAATTTCACGGAGTACCAGGTAACGCGGTTGCTGATGCACTCGTGGGAAATGGGGAATGCCTCCTTCGACTACTTCTTCTTCAAAGAGAACTGCTCCTATCATCTCCTGGCGCTTCTCGATTATGCCGATCCCACCCTACATCTCACCGACGAATTCATTTTGTGGACCGTTCCTGCCGACACAGTCCGGCTCATTGCATCGAAACCAGGGCTGGTTTCCGACATCGCCTATCGGCCTTCACGCAGCAACGTGATCCGGCGGAAAGGTGAATCTTTGCCGGCAAGTGAACGGGACCTGGCGCTTCGAATCACCCAAGATCTCGGCGAACTCACCTCACCGGCTTTTGTCCGATTGGGTCTTACGAAGCAGGCGTTTCTGCTCGAGCTTGCCTCGGACTACCTCCGGTATCGGATCGCGACAACCGATTCCCCGCCGCCTGAGTTGAATGAGCGTAACAGGGCAGTCCTGACAGCCCGCGGTCAGCTCCGAATTTCGTCTCAGGAGTTCACGGTGGTGCCGTTTGCGAAACAGCCGGAATTGGGGCACAAAACGTCCCGTGCCAGCGTGGGAGCCGGGTGGCGGAATAACGATACCTTTGAGGAAGTTTCGGTGCGGGCGGGCTATCACGATCTGCTCGATCCGGAGGTCGGATATACACCGGATGCCCAGATTGAACTCGCGTCCATCACGGCCCGATATTACAATCGGGCTGATCAGGCTCGCATCGAACGGGCGACACTGGCTAATGTCGTGTCCCTCTCACCGATTGATTCGGTCTTTCACGCACCA
>DASRDJ010000004.1:0-8347 GCA_035652655.1 Terriglobales bacterium | reverse complement strand
AAGGAGAACGGGAAGCAGAGACCGATCTCGATTCCCGCTCTGGAGGACAAGGTCGTGCAGAAGGCGATGGTGGAAGTGCTGAACGCCATTTATGAGCAGGATTTTCTCGACTGCTCCTACGGGTTCCGACCCGGACGAGGGCAGCACCAGGCACTGGACGAAGTGAAGCGAGTCATCTGCACACGCTCCACAGGATGGATCCTGGAGTTAGACATTACTGCCTACTTCGATTCGATCGTGAGAGAGCAACTCATGGTGATGATCGAGAAACGCGTCAGCGATAGCAGCGTGCTTCGCTTGATACGGAAGTGGATCCAGGTAGGAGTCATCGATCAAGGACAGCTTCTCGTGAGTGACAGGGGGACGGGGCAAGGGCAGACGATTAGTCCGCTCCTGGCCAACATCTACCTGCACCACGTGCTGGACGAATGGTTCGAGGATGTGGTGAAGCCCCGACTGAGGGGTGAAGCGCACGAGATCCGTTTTGCCGATGATGCCATACTTTGCTTCCACTACAGGGAAGACGCGGAGAAGGTGAAGAATGTCTTATCGAAGCGGTTCGCAAAATACGGTCTGACACTTCACCCGGAGAAGACGCGGCTGCTGGAATTTGGGCGTTACGCCGAGGAGCGTGCGAAGAAGCAGGGCAAGAAGAAACCCGGCACCTTCGACTTTCTCGGTTTGACGCACATTTGCGCACGCAGCCGGAGAGGGAAGTTCACCGTGCATGTGCGAACGATGCGTAAACGGCTCCGCAGGAGCCTCACGGCCGTCGCCGCGTGGTGCCAGGAGCACCGACATGCACCGGTGGACGAGCAGCAGAAGACCCTCAACGCCAAGCTCCGAGGCCACTACCAGTACTACGGACGCCCGACAAACTCTCAGAGCCTTCTGAAGTTCTATCGGGGTGTTGTTAGGATCTGGAGAAAGTGGCTGAATCGTCGCACGCGCGGAAACCGGATGACGTGGGAGCGCTACAAACAACTCCTTCGTCGTCATCCGTTGCTGCCGCCTCAGATCTGCCATGTCTGGATGTAAACCGGTGAGTCCAGTTTGAGGAACCCGCTGCGGGAAATCTGCACGGTGGGATCTGTGAGGGAGGAGATATCCCGGTGTTGCCATGGTGGACCTAAACGGGCACGAAGCTGGAAACAGCGGACACAGCCAAGGAAAGCCTACAGCCTACCGGGACTCCTCTACTCGGAGAGACGCGATGTTACGCCAACGAGCAGCACCCTCGCTACGCGCGGGACTCCATATCCCTGTAAAGACTGACAGTTTCCAGTTCCTGTAAATAAGCTAAAGGTAGGTGCCGAGAGGACTTCGGGGGATGGCCGCTCAGACTTCCATCCCTCAAGGTGGACGCAAATCAACCGAAAAGGAGAATCCAAGATGAGGAAGATTTTCCGGGTTTCTTTATGTTTGCTCTTAATCTCCCTGGTATTCGGGTCGCTCGCAAGCGCTCAGCAAACTGCCGCTGAAGACAAAGCTGCGGCCGAGAAGGCTACAGATGACGCCGTTCAATTGCTGCGCCAGGATATACGTTCAGATCGGAAGCAACTGGTGGCTGCCAACCTGCCGCTGACGGACACCGAAGCAACGAAATTCTGGCCCGTATATGACCGATACACGGCCGAGGTGACCAAACTCAACGATAGCCGTTACGCCCTGGTTAAGGAATATGCACAAAACTACCGCACGTTGACAGACGCGCAGGCAGACAGTTTGATCAAGAGATTTTTGGCCTCGGATGAAGCCGTTGCACAGTTGCGGACGAAGTGGATTGGGGAGTTTGAAAAAGTCATTTCTTCGAAGAAGACGGCCACGTACTTCCAGATCGATCGGCGCCTCGGCATGCTGATTGACCTGCAAGTAGCCTCGGAGATCCCGCTGATAAGACCATAGTTCGAGCCAAATTAACGATTTGAGACGGCGAAGGAATGGGTGACTTCCGTCGCGAACGCTTGGCAGGGAAGGAAATCTATGTCAATCCGCTCACAATCGCCATCAGGAACTTCGGAAGTTGAACGACTCATTGCAGAGTGATTTCGTGTACAAATGATCGTAATCTGACCTTGCAACTCCTTGGGCGACTCGGCATCTCAGTCTGGTGCACGTCTCAGCAAGTGTCACCGAGAACACAAATAGTGACATGCCCACTCCGGGTCCGTAACGCTAACTCGGCAAGTGCGGCACCGCTGCCGTGCCAAAAGATGCAGGTTCGGCCTTATCGCCCTCAACTGGCGCGTCGCTGGGTGGCAAGATTGCCTCTTAGAGGTACCGCCTCATTCTTGGGCCTCTCCGGACATACCAGGACGTTCTTATGAATACCAGAGAGTCGCTCGTGCCACTCCGTCAAGTACTTGATCTGATATTCCACTCGCGCAAGGGCCCCTTCGGCTAACCGGCGGCTAAGGACAAACGGTGCCGGATCGATCGCATCAGAAGCAGCTGGGAATTCGGCGAAACCAAGGGCATCTCGCAATGCTGCCTGCATCCTTTGGGTGGCATGTTCGATCCGATGTTGAAAAAAGTGCTCGAGAACGTTCATTCGCATCTTTTCCATCACTTGCTTTTGCTGTCCGACCGCCTTCAAATACGCACTATGGGCTTCATGGTCGCGAAGAACAGCTGCACTCAGAAGAATTCTCACCTCCTCTAATTCTCTGCACGCGTTTTCTACGCTTTCGTTCGCCTGAAGTCGGTAGGCGGGATCAAGCTGATTGAATGTCCACTTCATGACGTCCCAAACGCCATAAGGAAAGGATTGGCTGTTTTCATTCTTGGATACGAGCGAAGATGTGAGGAAGATCTGAAAACGATAGGTGTGGCACATCGCGGCGGCGATGAAGTCTTTGAACTGTTCGATGAACTCGAACACAAATCGCTGAATCTCGCTATTGCGACTGATCGCAAAGTTGTAATGCACGCAACAGCGCAGCCGGGCAAACGGGTCCGTTGCTTCGCCTTGCATCTGTAGTCCTGCGTGGACGAGCGCCATTTTCGTTTGCTCGGGTATAAGAACCGGTGGATTGAGTGACAGCAAATTGGTTGTTCCCAGCAAGAGATCTGCCTTATTGACCACCAGTGCCACTGGCAGATGTAACGCATCCTTATTGACTTCAAAATACCGCTGAAGAATACGTGCGTATTGCGCGGCAAGTTCTACCATATCTTTGTGAACACCACCTGTCGAGCCGCAGACTTCTCCGTGATTCGATAAGAGATCGGGGTAGTTGCGCTCGTCCACAAAGAATAGTAAGCCTCGAGCCCTTCGTAGGTTCCTGAGAATCTCAGGAGCCATTGTTCGTCGGTCTATCTGTTCTCCGCTATAGTCAGAGAATTGAAGACGCATCCAGCGGGCGACTTCAGGATCTCCTTCGTCTCGTACACGAAAAGTGTAATTTGCTGGCTCGCTTATGCCAGTGTTCATAACCGACTCGGACTTACCGCCTATCAGGTTGTCTTCCTGGCTGTCTGTGAACTCCAAAACCAGCTCTTCGCGGAGTCGTCCACGAGCAGATTTCAAGCAGCGAGCGAGAGCGCGGAGAAAAGTAGTCTTGCCTACCCCCGGACCGCCAATCAGCATCAAGGGAACGGGGGAGAAACGTGGCTTAACATCTTTGGGTAGGAGGCATGGGAAAGGCTCATCTTCAACCGTCTCAGTCCATGGTTCCTGTCGCAAGGCTATGTTTGCCGGTACAGCCTTGTTCTGTTGCCATGCCCCATATAGGAGTCCGCGGTAATTTCCCGTCGTCTCCCATTCTTCTGGGAATTTATCGTAGGCAATCGGCTTTAGCCATCGCCAAGCGACTAGAGCGTCCCCAACGAACGAGTCCCTCGATGCCCAGCATAGGAACGTGGCTTCAAGAGTGTCGTCGGCCCAGCTACATACTCGGGCTAAATCCTCGGGACTGTTCTTCAGGAGAACAAAAACCTGCATGGCTAGAATTTCTGTTGGATTCGGCACCTCACCCTGTCGAATGTGGCGTAGAGTTGCTTCGGGTTGGAAGCCAGCGGCCAGGAGCAATTCGGCCGTCCGTGTTGCAATTTGATGTTTAAGCAATTGCAATTTCTGATTTGAAACTTGGCAATCTCGACCTAAGCCCACAGCCACTTCGAAGTTCGCCATCAGGCATGCTTGCCGGTCGGGTGCAGAGCCCGGCACATTTCTTTCTTGAAATCGCAGCCATGTGCGATAACACCGTGGCTCTTCGTTTCGGTCACAACAGTACAACTCCACGAAGAACGACGCATGGGTGCAGAGAATGTTCTGGACAGGGGTTCGATCGCCCAATGAATCCCAGGTAAATTCGTTCTCGATGATGGCACTAAACTCTGCAGCTAACCCCGGCCCCATTTGCGGCGTAATCTGTTCAGGAGCCAAAAATTCAAAAAATTCCAGTAAAGCAAACGCGTGGGCGTCATTCATTTCCGTCCCATGGTCAATCTGGGTTGCTGCGGCAATCGCCGATTTGGCGACGCGCTGGAAAGCATGCGCCTTTGGAATGTAGATCCTGAGTTCTGACATATGATGATCTCTCGCAGATACGCGGGGATTAATTCCCGGCTCGCGGTATGCCGGGGAAAACCTTTTCGCGTTCTAAGTCTCAGTGCCCGATCTGAGTTCCGATAACCTCTCCTGAGACGATGATTTCGACGCGGCGGTTCTTCTGACGACCCTCGGCCGTGCCGTTGTCGGCCGCTGGGTTGTTCATGCCAAGACCCTGTGCCGATACCGAACCGGCAGTCAGTCCCTGGTTGACAAGGTAGTCGCGCACGCTCTTGGCTCGCTGCTCGGACAAGACCTGGTTGACTTCGGCACTCCCGCTATTGTCGGTATGACCCTCGATAGTCAAGCGAAGAGAAGGGTAGTTGAGTACGATACCGGAGAGCTTAGCCAAGTCCTCACGCCCCTCGGGGCGGAGATCGGACTTGCCGGTATCGAACAACACATCGCCCATATCGACTACCAACCCTCGGGGTGTATCAGTAGTGGGCAGGACACGATTAAAATGTTCGAGCAGGCGGGCGCGCAAGTCCTGCTTCTCGTGATCGAACTGTTCCGTGGCCTTCTTCTGAGCCTCTGCCGCAGCTAGTTCCGCATCGGTTTTCGGCTTGACCGACGCCGCTTCCTCCGCCGCCTGCCTCTTGCACTCCTCGCACTTGGCTTGTTCCATGGCCCTTTTCTGGGCTTCAGCAGCCGCTAGTTCCGCGTCTGCTTTCCGCTTGGCCTCAGCAGCTTCCTTTGCTCCCCTTTCGCCGAACGTGTACGCGATACCGAGGCCGAAACGCACGCGGCTCTGTCCGGTATCGGCGAAATGGGTACGAAGAAAGTCGAGCTTAAAGCGAGTCACCCAATGGGACGTGAGCCGATAATCGCCGCCGCCACCAACCATCCATGTAAAACCGTTATCCGAGGCCGACTGGCTGATACTCGAGTTCGGGTCTTCAAGCTTCGAATTCAAGTGGGAGCCGCCCAGTTGCACTTCGGCGAAGGGCCACAGGCGCGGGAGGTATGTTTCCTTGTGTTTGAGCATGCCTGGGAAAGAGATGCGCGGGCCGACGAGGAAGTTTTGCAAATGACTCTTCGTAACGATCAGTCCCGTCTGGGTCAGTTCGAATGCACCGAGATGGGATGAGTCCCAAGCGCTATCATAGTCAACGGCCAGCGAAACCCTGGGCGCGACCCAAATCGCCCCGCCCGCACTGAAGCCATCGAGACCGCCATCGCCCGAAATGTGCGTATATCCACCGTTAACTTCCAGGCTCTGGGAAGATGCAAGCAACGGGAATGCAAGTAGCGACAGTAAAACAACGAATAGATTTCTCATGATCTGCCTTTCGTCAACACCGATCGCGACGGTCTGTCAACAGAGGTTTCGAACGGGAATTTGGGGAATCCGGGTCTTGCGGCTCAGCCCAGCCAGGTAACACTTTAGATTTCGTAAGTGAGGGCAGAAACTGCCAGAAATGACAGTCGCTTGGGAGAATATCTATGGTCCGCCAGTCGAACTGCAAGAGGATCAGTAGACGAGAACAGCTCGCCAAGATGTACGGGCTCTTGGTGGAGGATGATCCCCGGGCGCATGATCGTGATTAGCGTGTGGCTATCCTTGTTAGTCGCACAGTCGCGGAAGACCTCGTTACGCCACAGGTTTTCAGGAACGACGGCTAGTGTGTTTTCGTCGTACCTAATTTATTTTTTCATAAGCGAATCTCAAGAAACCACTTCATCTATTGAAAACACGAGTGCTTGGTGCCTTGCGTGCTATTCCACATTTCGCGCCGTTCTCGTTCCCAATCCACTTATCCACTTCCCCCCCCGACTGAAGTCTTCTCGTTTACACGTGGGAGCGCAGCCGTGCTCCGGTTGTGAGTGAAATCACCGTGTCATTGGTAGTTCTTGCAGTTGCTCGAGGCCACGAGGTGTGTAACATCCGTTTAAGTTTCGCGGGGGAGAGCATGGCACGATTTCTGGGTCTACTCATCTCTATTGCGCTGGTGTTGAGTTGTTTCGCTGCGGCACAGGACCATTTCGCACCAGACTATTCCAAGGTGGAAATCTTCGGCGGCTATCAATTTACCCACGTAGCCCTTGGACATGACTTTAACGGCTTCAACTTGAACGGCTGGAATGCTTCCGTAAACGGGTACTTCAACAAGTACCTTGGCATGAGCGCCGATTTCAGCGGCGGCCGTTATGGTGGCCCGTTCGGAGTTAACAGCAAAGTCTACCCATATCTATTTGGCCCGACTGCGCGCTTCCCCAAACACACCAAGATGACCCCTTTCGGGCATTTCTTGTTTGGTGTGGCGCACCTCAAGACCTCGAGCCTGGGCTTGAGCGGTTCCGACAATTCTTTCTCCTGGGCAATGGGTGGGGGGCTGGACGTCTACGTCAGTCCTAGGTTCTCCGTACGCTTGGCGGAGGCTGATTGGCTGAGGACGCAATTCGCCGACTCCACGCAGAGCAATTTCCGGTGCTCCGGCGGGGTCGTAATCAAATTCTGAACCCAATCAAGCGCAGTACGACGAGTTCCCTCCAGTGCCGGGCCGCCTCTTTCTTTTCAAAGTCCTGACTTGTTCTTTTGACAGTCGTGCACGTAAGACTGAATGCTTAGCTTTAGCCTGGAGGTGAATTATGGCCCCCTCGGATGTTAAGGCGCTCCGAAAAACCGGACTGCTTTGTATCGACGACGACCAGGATGTGCTGGAATGCGAAAAGGCTTTTCTCGAAACCTTCGGGTATACCGTCGTGACCGCATCCAGTGGCCGCGAAGGACTGGAACTAGCTGGCCTCCGTTCTTTTGACGTTGTAATCGTAGACTACTGCATGCCAGAAATGAACGGACAAGAGCTTGCAATCGCGATGAGACGGCTCAGGCCACTAACGCCAATCATCATGCTCTCCGGAGCGGTGGATGTTCCTGGGCAAGCTTTGAAGGTGGTCGACGCCTTTGTGCCTAAGGACTGTCTGGCCAGCCGACTGGTGCCGGCCATCGCACTATTGTGTGAATTGGTGCCTTCGTCTTCGTATGACGCGGGACAGAGGAAAACTCGGTTCACAGCAAGTACCCGCTAAAAGGGGCTATTGGGACATAACCTGGCATCAACGAAGACTGGTTTCATAAGCTCATGCCCGCTACCGCTAGTGAGTTCGACTTGCAAGCTAGACGGTTGGGCCTCACGGAACAGACATATGCCGCTTCAGCCCAACTGCGAACCTGGTGTGAACGCAACAAGAATCGGTTTTACATACCAGAATGGCCGCTTGCTGAGCGGGGAATCACCGTTGATCCGAATGTCATCATGGAGCGCAGGGCGGCAAACAAAAAACTAGGCTCGACCCGAAGTGGGGAAGCCCGGGCCCGGAGCATCAGCGTGCCCGGCCGAGCACGCGACCCCCTCAACGGACCGGTGCAACGGACCGAGCCGAGTAGAAGGCTAACTCTGCATGTGCCCAACGGTCGTTGCTCTCGCACAATGAAGAACTGCACCCTCGTACCCTTCCCCCGCCCGTTGTCTCTTTAAGCTCTTTTCTCCCCGAGCCGAACTCGCGCTCCAGAACGAAGGGAATGCTCTACGCGCAATCGCCCGATACTTGATGTAATCAAGGTGTTTACACTCAGAACCCGTTAGCTTGTGAAATCGAGATTTTTCGCCCATTACCAGTTTCAAAGCCCAACGACTCTGGCGGGTTTCACTGTGGCGCGGCCAGTGTGACCTAATGGCTCGCTACAGCTCGAACGGCGAGTGTTCGTCGCGAAAGCGCTGATTCTCCACTTCTTCTTTCACGACACTCAGCATCTCAAGGAGTCCTGGGCGCGAATCGTCCGGAATGCTC
>DASRDJ010000003.1:0-3231 GCA_035652655.1 Terriglobales bacterium | reverse complement strand
AGGAACGTGGTCCTTCGCTCTGGTGCCATCCGACAAGTGGAGGGATCTCATACGCGCCATCGGTGGACCTCCTTACAGTCCGGCTTTCACCATCTTCGAGCAGCGTACGACGGTGATGGAGAGTAGCCTCTTTTCTCCAACCGCAACCCGTAGTGCAGAATTTCAACGCGTCTTTGGTGTGACAGGAGAAGCCTTGCTTGCGTTGACTGTGAACCATGAATTGGGGCATTGCGTTTGCCACAATCACGACGAGCGGAAGGCAGACGATTACGGCCGCGAACTGCGCGAGGGCAAGACTCCGAATTGTGGCCGAACATCAAGGAGAAAAGCTGACCACGGCACGGAGAAGAATACTCCGTAGATTCCGTTCGATGGTGGTACCTCATGGAGACATGAGTATTCGCCGGAAGGAAATTTTGACCCCGAAGACGCAGAGATCCATCTCTACTTTCAGGATGTCGAAACGAATCGTACCCGCAAGGATGCCACGTTCGAAGTTGCTCTTGAGGAGAACACGAAACACATTTTTAAGTACGAGCACGCTCTCGAAGAGCTACCGAAATGCTCGTTAAGGCAAAGGAAACTATCTGGTTAGAAGGGTCGCCGCCTCATACTGGCGTAATATCGCGATTACACTCCAAACCCCTCCCGTCGACCGGCACGAGTTCTTCGTGTAAACGCCCGTCTACGCCAACCGAGAAACGGCACAGACTCCTGATACTTTAAGACACGTTGTCACTTTCCCTTAGAGACGTTCGTAGGCGATTTCTCCGTGAGAACCGCGAGCAATTTCTTAGCCGATTCTGGTGCCGGGCCTGCACTGCCGCTGATGATTTGGGTGGCTTCCACTTTTTTGCCATACATCTTTTCGTTCGCGTCGTTATCAGGTCCGAGGGATGTCCCCGCCAATGAGACGCCCGCAAACACACCCTGCGCTCTCGAATAGGACAGCATTTCTGCGCTCATCGCCGCATTCGTCGAGGCTTCTGCATCTCGTCCGACCGGGCCAGCCGCGATGCTGGCATCGGCACCGAGTTTAGCCTTCCCCTTCATCAGGGCGCGTGCCCCTTTGTCGTTCATTACTAGAACCACAAAGTCCGTAGCCTGTCCGCCTGCCTGAAGGCCGAAGCTGCCGCCCATCGATTGCATCATTGTGGGGGCACTCCAAGGACCTGTGAAATTTTCACCGCCACGGCATGTCATCACTCCGCGTCCATAAGAAGCGCCAACGATGAATCCAGCTTTCTTCACCGCCGGAAGAACGATAACGCACTCGGCCTTATTCAGTACACTGATGGGAACGCCGCTGGATGAATCCACCAGTTCCCTCATTACATTGCCTGACTCCTCTACACGTTCCTGCTCATGTTTATTATCCGCAGCACTCGCAAAGCTGGGAAGGACAAGGCACAAGATCCCAATGCTTAGGGACGCGATCCGCTGGGCTGCGAAAACTCGGTGTAGATTCAACATAGCCTCCTCCTCTGCCGCACCTGTGGGATGAAAAGACACATAGCAAGTGTTGTCCCTGGCCGCCCCCTAGGGAATAGTGGGTATGGACAGACGCATTCCCGTCGCTAGACTGTGGAGTTGGGGGATGGCAGACGAACTCCTTAACAACGCGCTCGTGCTGAACTAGCTGACCTGCTCGAATCGCAACTGATTACCCTGGAAAAAGAGACTTTCGGCTGCGCCAC
The DNA here is from genome assembly GCA_035652655.1 of Terriglobales bacterium. Lineage (GTDB taxonomy): Bacteria > Acidobacteriota > Terriglobia > Terriglobales > Acidobacteriaceae > Gp1-AA133. The sequence continues at coordinate 1,534 of DASRDJ010000003.1, read as the reverse complement.
AGGGGCAGAACTCCGCGAATACGAAGACAGGCGTGACCGCATCGGTCACCTCTACGCTGAACTCATTGACCGAGAAGCCGCCGCGTAGCTTTCTCGCCGCTGCCTGGAGGAGCTCAAGAAATGACCTCCTTCTGATTGTCGCGCTGTGTTGTAGTGTTGTGGGCGGGCAGAAAAGTGCTGAATCACCTCCACAAGGTTTGAGCACAGCGACAGCACAAACCCTACTCGGGCCTCTGACTGTCGCAAAATCGTCGATTTCACCAACTAACCAAGTCAATGAGCGTAATCGCCTTCCGTGAAAAGGCTAGTCGTTCATCTCCGAGTCCTCGCGTGCGGTTTTGACCAAATCGATTCTCTCGCTTGTGGCTCTGCAGTTCAAGCAGCTGCACACATATGACGGGGCACTCTCCACAATCGTGTGCCGGCATCCCCCGCACCTGTAATTATCGCTTTGCCCCAGCGGTATCATTGACCTATATTGACCGCCAATGCCACAGTACGGGCAGTGATAAACTGCGCCAGACATAGCCATACTCCTCCGAACCGAAAGCCTCCCGAATAATTTTGATTTACTTGCGGTACGATCCACAGTCGAGCCTGAGCTGCTCGTCCCGTCGTGGGAACTGTCAAAACTGACAATGATGCCGTCACAGGTGGGGCTTGCGGCTTGGTAGCTGGCGCAAAATCCTCATTTTTACTTATTGACCCGCGCACATTGCTGCAGAGCAACAACGACAGTGACCGCGCTGAGAAGCTAGTGCTCTCCTCGGCTTGGTCTAATGCTGCTGACTGCTGAGAGGGTACTTGCCGAATGGCACCCAGCTCGGCCCTTGGGCCGAGCCGTTTTCCAGATCCCCTTCTAGTATTCCTCCCCGCTAGTTGGCGAAAAATCGCCATAGCACTCACAGACCTCAAAAAAAGGCGAAGAGACGGCGCAAGCTGGTGTAATCGCCTGATCTATAAGAGGAGAAGTCAAGGACATTTTTCTCCCTCGACTGGAAGGAGAAGATATTTCCTTGCCTTCCAGCCCCTGTGCGTGAGACGAGGGGTTGGGTCGTGCCGCGGATCTTGCATGGTTCCATCTCGGTTGCATCCTTATTGAGTAGCGACGACGTCGATCGGTTTCGGAAGCTGGCAAGCCGCGGTGGTTGCCTGGTTGGCAACACATAGATCTATCTGAGGCTCGTGGCCTAGTGCTTTTTTGGGTTGTCCGAGAGGGTATAGGGATTTCGCGGAGGCTAAGTGCTCAGTTCGGCACTTCATGCCTACAGGCGTTAAGGATACTCACTCTCGAACCCGAGCGTCTCAAGAACCGATCCACCACTCTCCGAGGAAAATCATCAGAGATGGAAAGGGCTCTTACCCGAGACGCTCAAGCGGCTTGCGATTTCAGTTTGTCGATGTCGAAGTCCTCTCCCTTCTTCCACAGTGTCAGGGCCGCAATCGCTCGGCGAGTTTGCCAGCATCGATCTTGTCACTCTTGTTCCCCTGTTTGAGTAGCGGGATCTTGCGTGGATTGCAGACCAGGACCTCG
>DASRDJ010000002.1:0-5098 GCA_035652655.1 Terriglobales bacterium | reverse complement strand
AAGCTGGGATTTGCCGCAGCCACACTGGACCTGCCATTCGACGGCCCGAAGCGTACTCCACCCTGTTGTTTGACGAACCGCCAAGTGCCCAATAAGATTGCATCCCTGCGGAAGTTGTACTTCCACAATGATCGGCCAAACCGTCTCCCACTACCGGGTCGTCGAAAAGTTGGGAGGCGGCGGCATGGGCGTCGTCTACAAGGCCGAAGACACCCGCCTTCATCGCTTCGTTGCCCTGAAGTTCCTGCCCGACGAAGTCGCCCGCAATCCCCAGGCCCTGAGCCGCTTTCAGCGCGAAGCGCAGGCGGCCTCTGCCCTCAATCACCCCAACATCTGCACCATTTACGACATCGGCGAGGAAGATGGCCGCGCCTACATCGTGATGGAGTTTCTCGACGGGGCGACCCTGAAACACATGATCTCGGGCCGCGCGATGGAAATGGACACGCTTCTCTCGCTCGGAATCGAAATTGCCGACGCGCTCGATGCGGCGCACACCCGGGGGATTGTGCACCGCGACATCAAGCCAGCCAACATCTTCGTCACCAATCGCGGCCACGCCAAGATTCTGGATTTCGGACTGGCGAAATTGTCGCCGCTCAGCCCATCGTTTGCCGAGCCTGCGGGCCCAACTGCCCAAGAGACTGCAGTCGCGGAGCAGCACCTCACCAGTCCGGGTTCGACGCTGGGGACCGTCGCCTACATGTCGCCAGAGCAGGCGAAGGGCAAGGACCTCGATGGCCGCACGGATTTGTTTTCGTTCGGAGCGGTGCTCTATGAGATGGCGACGGGTGCGCTGCCGTTTCGCGGAGACACGTCGGCGCTGATCTTCCAGGCAATTCTAGATCGGGCGCCGACACCGCCGGTCCGGTTGAATCCCGATCTCCCGCCTAAACTCGAAGACATCATCAGCAAGGCGCTCGAGAAGGATCGCAACCTGCGCTATCAGCATGCGGCCGACATCCGGGCGGACCTGCAGCGGTTGAAACGGGATACTGACACGGGACGCGCGGTGGCCGCGAGTTCGGGTTCGGTGCCGGTCGCGCAGGAGCACAGCACGCAGCAGCCTTCAGGTTCAGCATCTGGATCGGCGCCTGCGGCGGTGGTTGCATCGTCTGCTTCCGCGCCAATCGCGGCGTCATCGGCGAGCATAAGCGCAGAGACACCTGCCGCGCCGCCGAAAAAATCCCGTGGCCTCGTTTTTGCCGCGGCCGGCGCCCTACTCGCGATCCTGGTGGCTGGAGGCTGGTACATCCACTCGCGACACTCGGCAGCACTCACCGAAAAGGATGCCGTTCTGTTGACGGACTTCGTGAACACCACGGGCGACGGCGTTTTTGACGGGACATTGAAGCAGGCGCTGGCGACGCAGCTCGAGCAATCGCCTTATCTCAACCTGCTGCCCGAATCGCGTGTACGCGAGGCGCTGCGGTTCATGGGACGCCCAGAGGATCAGCGCGTCACCAGCGACGTCGCTCGTGAGATTTGCCTCCGTGAAAATGCGAAGGCGATGCTCACCGGATCAATCGCGTCGCTGGGCAGTCACTACGTTATTTCGTTGGCGGCGGTGAATGCGCAGACCGGAGACTCCATTGCGACCGAGCAAGCAGAATCCGAGAGCAAGGAGCAGGTGCTGAAGTCGCTCGACAAAGCAGCTACCAGCTTGCGCAGCAAATTGGGCGAGTCGCTGCCTTCGGTTCAGAAATATGCGACGCCGCTCGAGCAGGCAACTACGTCCTCGCTCGAAGCCCTGCAGGCTTACAGCGTAGGGCACAACGAGCACCAACACTTCGGCGATGATAACGCCATTCCCCACCTCAAGAAAGCCGTCGCACTCGATCCGAACTTCGCCATCGCCTGGGCAGAACTGGGTGTAGCCTCCGGGAACATCGGCCAGACCCGGCAAAGTCAGGAGAGCATCAAGAAGGCGTTCGAACTGAAGGACCGGGCCAGCGAACACGAGAGGTTGTACATCGCAGCGCACTACTATGATGAAGTCGTCGGGGATTCTGACAAGATCATCGAAATCTACGAGCAATGGAAGCGCACGTATCCCCGGGAAACGCTGCCCTGGGACAATCTGGCGTTGCGTTATGAGGGGCTCGGTCAGGCGGACAAGTCGCTCGAGAACGCCTCCGAGGCCATGCGCCTCGACCCGAAGGACAACTACGCCTATCAGAATCTCGCCGACGCGTATACCAGCTTAGGTCGGTTTGACGAAGCCCAGGCCGTGATCGATCAGGCCGCTGCGCAGAAGATTGAACCCCGTACCACGCGGTTCATGCGCTACCAGATGGCCGCTCTTCGGGGCGATGATGCCGCGAAAATCCGGATTGCTGGAGAGGCGAGTGGATCTCTGGATGAGCCATTGATTCTGTTTCAAAGGGCGCGCGGTGAACTCGCACTCGGTCGTGTGAAGGCGTCGCGCGAGATCTTCGATCGTTCGGTGCAGTTGTGTCGTCAGCACGAGAATGTGGAATTTGCGGCTGTCGTCCGTGGGGTGCAGGCCGCGTATGAGGTCGAACTCGGCTACGTCAGCGAACCACGCCAGCAGATCTCCGAGGCTCTCAGCATTGCGAGTAACCGCGACACCAAGTCCATTGTGGCTGGGCCCATGGCCAAACTCGGAGACATTGCGCGTGCTCAGAAGTTCAATGAAGAACTGGCTGCGCAATATCCCACCGACACACTTCTGAACAAGGTGGGCATCGCCATCAACCAGGCCAACATTGAACTCCAGAGAAACCAGCCGCAGAAAGCGGTTGCAGTGCTGGAGTCGGCACTACCCTACGATTTGGGCTCTGGCCCCAACGGCGCCAACTACATGAGCCTGCATTTTCGAGGCGCCGCATATTTAAAGCTGGGCGATGGTGCGAAGGCTCTGGCCGAGTATCAGAAGATTCTTGCTCATCGGGGCATAGACACGCTCAGCGCATTTTATCCGCTGGCCCACTTGGGCGCTGCGCGCGCCTACGCGATGCAGAAAGACAATGCCCACGCGCGCACCGCCTACCAGGACTTCTTTGCTGCGTGGAAAGATGCGGATCCGAGCCTGCCGATTCTCCTGCAAGCGAAAGCTGAGTACGCCAAGTTGCAGTAGCTCGTCTCGCGAAGGTTAGCCCAACGCCCACAGCCTCATTGGGACGCAGCTCGGACTCTGTTGTTTCCCTCCGTAGCCATCGCCTTGATGCGGTTCTGTGCCAGCCAGTAGGACGATGACGGGATGGCGTCCGGCCATTTTGGCTTTGTGACTCTCTTGTAGATTGCCAAGGCGACGTCGGGCTCGCCGTTCTGCTCCGCAATTCTCCCGAACGCATACCAGAAGGCTTCGTTCGGTTCGTCCATATTGCTGGCGTCCATGGCCTGGACCAATACCTCACGGGCTTGCTTCGTCTTGCCGAGTTCTGCGTAGATGCAACCCAGAGTGTGAAGCACATTCGAACTGTTCTGCGATGCCTGCGCGGCCGCGAGAGCGGTGTCGAGGTCTTCATTGCGAACTGGACCACTGAACAATGAAAGCCATGCCAGCTGATTCTTGTCGCTGCCGTCGCCTTTGCCCGACTTGAGTACCGCTTTCGCGCGTTCGTAAGCGAGCGGGTAGTCCTGCCGTGCTTCAGCCGATCTTACGAAGGCGCGCAATGCCGGCAGATCATCCGGAGTTTGCTTCAGGCGATCCTGTGCCAGTCGGTCCGCTTCCTCGAAGCGGCCAAGAGCACACAGAGCAGCCATTTCGTTCTGAAAGGCCTTGACGGAGTCGGGATACTTTTTCGCCAGCTCGGACGCAGTGGCAAGCAGGCGCTCGAACTGGCGGGTCTTGCCGTATCCGGAGAGGAGTGCGATTTTCACGTTCAAGGCTGTAGTGTCGTCGACGGTTTTGCTCTGAGCTCCTTCGAGGAGCGCAACGCCCTGCTTGGCGGTCGGATCGGTCTGGACGAGAAGTGCGGCTGCCGCCAGTCGCATTTCCTCCGCACTCGCGTCCTTGCCCTTCGTCCAGAAGCGTGGGAATGGGGCGCCTTCCAGGGGATCGTCTCCACCGGCCAGATGCTGTTGCTCGCGAAGCCAATCAAGCAAGATCTTGGCCCCGGCGAGGTTTCCGGCGCCGATCCGGTCGAGGATCTCCAACCCGATCGCGTTCGGCGTTTCGACGCTATCGAGCAGTTTGTAGGCGCCATTTTCGTTCACCACGAACAGCACGAGGTGTTTTGAGCCGGGAATGTTCATCTTCACGCGGTAGCCGGTGGCGTCGTTGCCTTCGACATTGACTTCGGTCAACTGCAGTGTCAGGTCGAGAGCGACATCGGGCGATGCTCCCGTGCGAGCCATCGCGCTTCGAAAGGTGCGGCCGACTCGCAAACTCTTTTTCAGATCCTCGGGATCCTCCAGATCCATCGTCTTGCGCGCGTTTCGGCTGGCGAGATTCTGCATCCTTTCCTTCGGCACCTCGCCGTCCGTCAACAGCAGGAATATCTGCGTGGCAATGCCAGCGGGGTCGGGAGTAGGCACGATTTCCTCGTGGTGGCGGGCTTTGCGCAGGCCGGCAGCCAGCGCCGCTGTGGCCGAGGCATTGTCCCCGTTCGCACCCGCATCCAACAGGTCAGCCGCGACCGGATATTTGCGAACATTCATCAACATCTCACCAGCCGTCTTCAGGAGTGTCTTCCGGGCATCGTCTCCCGAAGAGCGCTGGCTGGATTCAGCGAGGCCGGCGTCGGCACCATGCAGCGCGGCTTCGCACGCCACGATCAGCGCGTTCAGTTGTGGGTTCTGGGCCTTGCCTTCCTTTTCCGCTTCTGCAAACTCGCTCGCGTAAAACAACGCAAATGCTGGATTATTCCTGAGCCCAATCTTGCTGAGTTGTTCTGGGGTCAGAGAGCGGTATTGTTCTACCGCTTGCTTCAGAGGAGCACCATCGCCGTAGCGCCGGCCTTCGTGATTGTGTTCGAGCAAAATTGCAAGGTTGCCGGTAATTTCCTTGTCATCGGAATCGAGTTTCTGCGCGGTTCGAAGGGCGGCCTCGGCGCCAATGTAATCGCTACCCAAGCGGAACTTTCTACCTACCAGGTCATATTCGAGGACGTCGGCGAGCACCCTTTGTGCC
>DASRDJ010000001.1:0-7816 GCA_035652655.1 Terriglobales bacterium | reverse complement strand
CGGGCTGCGTTGCTTCATGCTTTATAATTCGCGCCACTCATGCAGCAGCGCAGGCGAGGAAGTTCGCGCAAGCCTTCGGACGTGCATCCGCAGCCGGTGGACGCGCTAGTCTACCCGCGCTTTTCGGGCATCGCGACCTTCATGCGCTTGCCGCACGTTCCGCGCGCCGCAGAACTCGACATCGCGCTGATCGGCATTCCGTATGACGGCGGCGCGACCTATCGCTCGGGACCGCGTTTCGGTCCACGGCATGTGCGCGAGCAGTCGGCCATCATCCGGCCGTGGAATCCCGTCCTCAATCTCAATCCCTTCGAGAAGAAGCGCATCGCGGATTTCGGGGATCTCTCGATCAATCCACTGTCGATTGACGACACGTTTCAGCGCATCACCGCGCAATTGAACGACGTGCTGAGCGCCGGGGCGCGCACGGTTTGCGTAGGTGGAGATCATTCGATCCTGCTGCCGATTTTGCGGTCAATCCACAAACGGTTCGGTCCGGTCGGGCTGATTCAGTTCGACGCGCATAACGACACGTGGGGCGGATATTTCGGAAGCCCACACTCCCATGGAACTCCGGTGCGGCGGGCGGTAGAAGAAGGACTGATCGTCGGCAAAGATGTTCTACAGGTCGGCCTTCGCGGGCAGGTGTATGCGAAAGAGGATTTCGATTTCGGCCGCAAGCATGGGTTCAGCGTTGTCACCTCGGAGGAATTTCATCGCGGCGGCATCCCGCTGGTAAAACGACATCTGAAGAAATTAGGACGGCGTCCGGTGTATGTGACGCTCGACATCGACGTGGTAGACCCGGCCTTCGCGCCTGGAACGGGGACGCCGCAGGTCGGTGGGTTCTCGAGCGCGCAGATTCTTGAACTGGTGAGAAGCTTGCAAGGACTGAACATCGTGGGCTGTGATCTGGTGGAAGTGTCCCCGCCCTACGACACTGGGGGGATCACCTCGCTGCTGGCCGCGAATTTGTTGTACGAGCTGGTGTGCGTGATGTAGCAGCACTGAATGGCCGTGCATTTCCCTCCAGGCACGACCGAGATCTGATAACCGTCACCTGATACCCGTGACCTGCGTTTAACCCATGACCCAACTAGCCCGCAAGCTTCGCGTCACCGACTACTTCACCCTGGGTTGGGGAACGATGGTCGGCGTCGGATGGCTGGTTGTCATGGACGACTGGCTTCTGCGGGGCGGGCCACTGGGTGGGATTCTTGGCTTCGCGATTGGTGGATCGCTCCTGCTGCCCATCGGCTACGTGTACGGGAAACTGGTTGCTGCTATGCCCGACGCCGCGGGCGAAGTCGCTTACACGGCGAAAGTGTTTCCCCGTTCGATCAGCTATGCCACCGGGTGGATGATGATGCTGGCGTACTTCATCGTCTGCCCGTGGGAGGCGGTCGCGGTCGGACGCATCGCTGCTTACATTTTCCCGGGGCTCGATTCGGTTGAACTTTACCGCATCGCCGACAAACCAGTATTTCTGCCTCGCCTCATCATTGGTCTCGCTCTCACCGGACTTCTGACAGTGCTTAACTATCGCGGCATCCGGCTCAGCGCAACTTTTCAAAACTGGACCTCCTTCGGAACAATCGCCCTATTCGTGGTGTTCGTTGGCGTTGGCGTGAGCAAGGGCTCCCCCACAAACTTCACGCCGCTGTTTTCGCACACGCCTTTTCTTTCGATCTTGCTGGTGATGCAAATCGTGCCCTATTTCATGACGGGCTTCGAGTCGGTGACCAAGGCGGCCGAAGAAGCGAATCCGGAATTTCGTTCAAGAAGTTTCCTGATCGCAATTTGCATGGCGATTGGCGTGGGCATTCTCTTCTACACGATCGTGATCGCGGCGGTCGGGTACGCCGCTCCCTGGCACGAGCTAACCGGAGAGAAATTCATGACGGCGGTGGCTTTCGAGCGCGCGGTCGGTTCCCGCTGGATTGTTAGTAGCATCCTGGCAGCGGCACTTCTGTCCCTTTTCAAATGCTTCAACGGGAATTTTGTAGCGGCGTCGCGCCTGATGTTTGCAATGGCGCGTCGAGGCCTGTTCGATCCTCGAGCCGCGACTGTCCATCCCGTGAACCGCACGCCCTCAACGGCCGTGCTCGCCGTCGGCGCGGCTACAGCGCTGTGTATGTTTCTGGGAGATGCCATTCTCGTACCTGTGTCGGAGGTAGGGTCGGTGGCGTCAGCGAGCGGATGGCTCGCCGCCTGCGCTGCCTACTACATGATGGGTCCACCGGTTCGCGAGCGCTTGGTCGCGGCCTTGGGGGTTCTGATAGGGGCGATGATGATACTCATGAAAGTAGTTCCCGCCATCCCCGGACACTTCACCACCAATGAGTGGGTCGCGCTGGCGATCTGGATTGTCTTGGGTGCGCTGCTGGCGCGCAGCGGCAGGAACAGGTTGTCGCAAACTAGCACGTGACGACGATGGAGCGACGGGCGTCCTCGCCCGTCGAAGAGTCGAATTCAAATTGACGTTCTTTCAGTCGAGTTATCTGCTCTTGAAGCGTTCCGCGAGGATTTGTCTTGATCGCCTCGTCATTCGAGGAGGGCAGTGTGTTTTGCTGACGACGGGCGGCTCCATCAATCCTCAGCGCTCTTCGTTCTATTTCCGGTCGCCGGACGCATCGCCAACGAGTACACTGCGGAGTCCCTGTTGGTAGCCCGAAACGAGGAATCGTCCATGCTCGTTATTTCGCGAAGATTGCTCCTGCTGTCTATCTTGTTCGCCATTGCTCTCTGTTCCGCGCAGCAATCCCAATCGTTCGATGTTGTTGTCACCAACGGTCACATTATCGACGGCACGGGCTCGCCGTGGTATTCGGGCGACGTGGGTATTCGCGACGGGAAAATCGCAGCCATTGGGAATCTTTCGGGGGCGTCCGCCAAGCGAACCATCGATGCGCACGGAGATGTCGTCGCGCCCGGCTTCATTGACATGCTGGGCCAGTCTGAGTCCACAATTCTGGTGGAGCCCCGGCTACCGTCGAAGATCTACCAAGGCATCACGAGCGAGATCACTGGCGAAGGCGGCTCAATCGCGCCGCAGAACGATGCGATCATCGCGGCCGACAAGACCAGCTACGAGCATCTAAAAATCACGCCCGACTGGCGCACCTTCCGCCAGTATTTCGCCCGACTCGAGAAGCAGGGCATGGGCATCAACCTGGCCAGCTACGTCGGTGCAACGCAGGTCCGGCGAGTTGTTCTTGGCGATGCCGATGTTCAACCGAACCCTGCGCAACTCGAGCAGATGAAGTCGCTGGTGCGCGATGCGATGCACGACGGTGCTATCGGAGTTTCTACTTCACTGGAATATGCGCCGGCGCCTTATGCGAAGACCGAGGAGATCATCGCACTGGCGGCCGAGGCATCTAAGTTCGGCGGCATCTACGCGACCCACATGCGCAGCGAAGGGGATGCAATCGACGCCTCCCTCGACGAGACTTTCCGCATCGGCAAGGAAGCGCGCATACCGGTGGAAATCTGGCACCTCAAGGTGGCCGGGAAAACAAACTGGCACAAGATGCCCGAGGTCGTTGCAAAGATCAATGCGGCCCGCGCGCAGGGCGTCGATGTAACGGCTGACACGTATGCTTATCCGGCGTGGTTCAACGACTTTTCCGCATTCATTCCGCCGTGGGCCCACGACGGCGGCACAACCAAGCTGATTGAGCGACTCAAGGATCCTGCGATGCGAGCGCGCATGCGCAAAGACATGCTTACGCCCTCGACCACGTGGGATAACGAGTGGCAAGAAATTCCCGGCCCGGAGGCGATCATCATCGGCGTGGTCCAGAATCCAAAGCTGCTGCCCCTGCAGGGTAAGACACTTGCCGACGTTGCCAAGCTGCAAAACAAAGATCCGATGGACGCGCTCTTCGATTTGCTGATCGAAGATCAGGCATACACGGGAGTTGCGGTGTTCGGCATGTCAGAAGATGACGTCGCATTGGCTCTGCAGCAGCCCTGGACCTCGGTATGCAACGACTCGTCAGGCGCATCCCCGGAAGGCTTGCTCGGGCAGGAGCATCCGCACCCCCGCGCCTACGGCACGTTTCCGCGGATTCTTCGCAAATATGTTCGGGAAGAAAAGAAGCTGGCGCTGGAAGATGCAATCCGAAAATTCTCCGCGCTTCCGGCACAGCGTGTGCGGCTGACAGATCGCGGCGTGCTGAAAGAAGGGATGTGGGCCGATGTCGTCGTGTTCGATCCCGCGACCATCAAGGATGTGGCCACGTTCGCCGACCCGAATCAGTTGTCGCAGGGCATGGAGTACGTACTGGTCAACGGTGGATTGGTCATTGATCAGGGCAAGATGACTGGGGCGCTGCCGGGTAAGGTGCTCAGGGGGGCGGGATATAAACCATAACCACTGGGACACGGAGGAGCACGGCGAATCAGGAATGTTCCTCGGTGCTCCTCTGTGCCCTCTGTGGTGAAGATCTCGTGTTCCCAGAGAGAAGTCGGCCTCAGATTTCCGGATAGAAATCGAAGAACGCTTCCAAACTCGTCTTCAGCTGCTTCTCGATATCGTCCTTACTGCCTTCGAGCACGTGCATGGTGACATGTGCGTCTTTTCCGTTCTTCAATTTCACGGTGGCGTCGCCGACTTCCACCACTTCGTCTGAGGGCAACAGTCTCATTCCGTACACCAAGGTCAGGTTTGCCATGGCATGAATTCTAGCCAAAGAATAGAAGGCTGTCGCTTCGCGAAGTCGGCAGTTGGCTTGTCTTCATTTAAAATGGCCGCGTGCCTTTCAAATCAGCGCTCTTACCCCTGATCTTGTTCCTGATGTGCGCCGGCGTGTGGGCGCAGCAGCCTCCGGTGAAAGTGAATGTGCTGAACGTCTGCTCTCCGTCGGCAGAAGAACAGAAAGAGATTTCTTCAGCTCTGGCGCGCGTTCCGAAGCAGCCATCGTTCAGCCAGGACTTCGAGGTGGCGCGCGGCCGATCGAGCCTGGCGGAAGCACCCGGACTCCTGCAGGCGGGCCAAAGCGCTCAAATCTCCGATGAGCCTTCCGTCGCGAACTGGGTCCGCTTGCGGCGGGAGTTGCCCGCGCAGTCCCCGTTTTCGACTGTGCAGTATTCGTTCAGCGACGACGGCAAGAACATGATCGAGACCCTGGTCCTGCACGTGCGCGATCCCAAGGATCTGGTGCAGGTATCAATCGAAGACAGCGCGTCGTCGGTGACCAGTTCAGCCGGAATGCTGGGGACTGCCACTCCGGCAAGCCGCATCAAGCTCGAGCGCTTTGGCAAATCGTCCGTGGTGCTGGCGCGCTGTGCTGCATCCGAAGGTGGGCCGCCGCCGGACCAGAGCGCTTATGAGCCGCTGTTCGCTAGCGCGTCATCAATCATGACGAACTACCGGTCGCTGCTGAACGCGCGCCGCACTATCCCAGTTGAACTCGGGAAGGTGGCGGCCGAAGCCAAGTCATCGGGAAAGACAACTGGAAAGGCGGCCGCGTCGCCGAAGCCGTCCAGCCAGCAATCAGTGAAGAAATGAGGCGGTTGATCTTCACGCCCGTTGCGGCTATTCTTTGCGATCTTTGCAGTTACAGGCTTTTCGAGCAGCGCCGGGAACCCCGCTTGCACCCAATTTGCGTTTCCGCAATCTAACAGACAGCCACTATGGATACCCGAAACGTCGTTATCATCGGTTCCGGATGTTCCGGACACACGGCCGCTCTATATACAGCGCGCGCCAACCTCAAGCCGCTCGTCATTGAAGGTCACGAACCGGGCGGTCAGCTTTCGATCACCACGCTGGTCGAAAACTTTCCTGGCTTTCCCGAGGGAATTCAGGGGCCCGAACTGATCGAGAATATGCGCAAGCAGGCGCAACGTTTCGGTGCCGAGTACATGCTCGGCCACGTCACCAGCGCCGACCTGAGCCAACGGCCATTTTTGCTGCACGTGGGCAAGCACCAGATTCACACCAAGACTTTGATCATCGCGAGCGGCGCCTCGGCGCGCTGGCTTGGCCTGCCGCACGAGCAACAACTCATAGGCCACGGCGTCAGTTCGTGCGCTACCTGCGATGGCTTCTTCTTTTCCGGGAAAGAAGTGGTCGTGATTGGCGGTGGTGATACTGCAATGGAAGAAGCGAACTTCCTTACGCGTTTTGCCAGCAAGGTCACCATCATCCATCGCCGCGATACCTTCCGCGCCTCGAAGATCATGCTGGAGCGAGCGCGGAAGAATCCAAAAATCAGTTTCCTTACGGATACGGTTGTGGAAGACGTCCATGACGTCCACAAGAAGGAAGTAACCGCGCTTCAACTGAAGAACGTGAAGACCAATCTCGTTTACGACTACCCGACCAACGCGCTGTTTCTGGGGATCGGTCACGAGCCGAACGCCAAGATTTTCGAAGGCCAGCTCGACATGGACAAGGACGGCTATCTGAAAACGCTCGAATACGTGCTTACGCGCGTACCCGGTGTATTCGCATGCGGGGACGTCGCCGACCGGCGCTACCGGCAGGCCATCACGGCTGCGGGCACGGGTTGTATGGCGGCGATCGAGTCGGAGCGCTTTCTGGAAGAGCATCCGGAGTGAGCCAAAGCGGTTTCAGTTTCGATCAAATTCTGAGGTGATTTATGGCCTGTACTCATCAAAAAGACATCAAGAAGGTCACCCCCACTGGTAAAGGCTGCAAGGAATGCCTCGAGATGGGCGACACTTGGGTTCACTTGCGATTGTGTCTCGAATGCGGCCACGTGGGTTGTTGCGACTCCTCCAAGAACAAGCATGCCACTAAGCATTTTCACCAGACCAAGCACCCGGTGATTCAGTCGTTCGAGCCGGGTGAGGATTGGCGGTGGTGCTACGTGGACGAGGTGTTCTTGTAAAACAGTCACCAGTCTCTAGTCTCCGGCGAAAACAACAACTTGTTGTCAACGACGTTAGGCGCCAGCCGAGCGAAGCGAAGGAAAATTGGTTTTGCTAGAGACTCGCGACTGATGACTAGCGACTGGCATCAGTGATCGCCATCACACCGGCTCCCCCCAGGCTTTGTGATACAACTTTCTGTGAGCCGCATGCACGTCTCAGGCGCGAATCAACCTAAACGGGCTCTCTCGGACGGTCTCCCGTGCTGAGATCCCTGTTCATCTCCCTCTCCGAAAGTCGTTCCCTCCGCTCCATCGCCGAACGATCTGTCATCGGACAACGTGTTTCGAGTCGATTCGTGGCTGGCAACCAGGTCGAAGACGCGATCCGCGTGGCTGCCGAGCTGAACAAGAGGGGAATCACCGTCAGCGTCGACAACTTGGGAGAAAACGTCACCAACGTTGAAGAGGCGCGCGCCAGCGCCCAGCTCTATCACAAGTTGCTCGACCAGGTCGCCGCCAACCAGCTCCAAGCGAATGTCAGTTTGAAGCTGACCCATATGGGTCTCGACGTCGATGAACAACTGGCACGCGATCTGGTGACCAGTCTGGTGCAAAAGGCGGCGAGCATGAGCCCGCCTAACTTCGTGCGTGTCGACATGGAAGGGTCGCCTTACACGCAGCGCACGCTCGATTTCGTGCACGCTCTACACCGCATCCCAGGACATGGCAACCACGTGGGAACGGTGATTCAGTCGTACATGCTGCGCGCCGAGGCCGATGTCGACAATCTGCTCTCGGAGCGGATCAGGATCCGCCTATGCAAGGGGGCTTACAAGGAGCCGCCGGATATCGCGTATCAAAAGAAGTCCGAAGTCGATGCCAACTACATCAAGCTGATGAAGATCCTGCTGAAGAGCGGCGTATATCATGGGCTGGCGACGCACGACGAGAACATCATCAACGAAGCCAAG